>JAGHZW010000001.1 GCA_017745195.1 Pseudoxanthomonas sp.
GGAAGTCGACGAAGTCCGGCTTGATGAAGCGCAGGCCGCGCGACGATCCTGATGCCGCATCCGGAGCGGGTCGCGCGCAGCGCCAACCTCAGCTGGCATCCGGCGGAGTGGGGCAACGATTCGCCGTGGATGCGGATGTTCCGCAACGCGCGGGTCTGGGTCGGCTGAGCGCAGTCCCGGTTGCGGATGCGATCTGACGGACGGCGCCCGCGTGGCGCCGTCCGTGTTTCCGGTGCGTGCTGCGCTGCGCGGATGCCGGGTCGCGGCACCCGTTGCGTGGCGATGCCCTGTTAAAGTCTGCGCAGCCTTCCGACGAGTCCACGCCCGACCGTGAGCGACCTGCCCATCGTGCTGCTGCCGCTCGCCGCCAACGAGGACGCGCTCGATGCCTGCCTGGCAGCGCTGGAGGCGGCCACGCCGGCCGGAACACCGGTCTGGCTGGCCGACGACGCACAGGCCGGCCCGCGTGGCATCGCCATCGTCGAACGCTGGCTGCAGCGCACCCGCCTGCGCGCCGAGTACACCCGGCGCGCGCACCCGATCGGCGAAGCGGCGCACCTGCAGGAAATGCTCAAGGCCTGCGGCGACGCCGACGTGGTGGTGCTGGCCGCCGACGCGCAGCCGCTGCCGGGCTGGCTGCCGCAGCTGGCCGCCTGCCTGGCCCGCGATGCGGCGATCGCCACCGCCACGCCCTGGTGCAACGCCGGCGAGACCGCCGGCTGGCCGCGGCTGGGCGAGATCTCCGCGCCACCGGCGGAACCGGCGCTGACCGCACAGGCCTGCGCGGCGATGGCGCCGCAGCATCCGGAGCTGCCGGCCGCGGTCGGCCATGCGGTCGTGCTGCGCGGCAGCGCCCGGCAGCGCGCCGGCGGGCTGGATACCGACAGCTTCGGCTCCTGGTACGCCGCGCTGACCGACCTGTCGTTGCGGTTGTCGGGACTGGGCTGGCGCAACGTGCTGTGCGAGACCGCGTTCGTCGCGCGCGCAGGCGAGGGCGGACCGGCCGATGGCGACCTCGACGTGCTGGCCGCGCGCTGGCCGGCCTGGCACGCGCGGCTGGCCGCGTTCCTGATGTCCGATCCGCTGCATGACATGCGCGGGCGCCTGCAGGCGCTGCACGCGCAGCTGCGCGAGACACCGCAGCACGACCTGTTTGCCGCCGGCCGGACGGAGCAGGCGTGAGCGGTCCGGCAATCGATGACGATGACATCGCCGCGGTCGTGGTCAGCTACCGCAGCGCCTCGACCCTGGACGCCTGCCTGCTGCGCCTGCGCGCCGCCCACGGCGTGGCCCAGATCCGCGTCGTGGACAACGGTTCGGACGATGGCACGCTGGAGATCCTGCAGCGCCACGCGCTGGCCGATCCACGCCTGCGTTTCATCGCCAACCCCGACAACCCGGGCTTCGCCGTGGCCTGCAACCAGGGCGCGGCCGACAGCGACGCCCCGTGGCTGGCCTTCGTCAACCCGGACCTGCAGGTGCGCCCGGATTCGCTCGAGCGGTTGCGCGGCCATGCGTCGGCGCTCGCCGGCGAAGCCCTGGTCGGCGCCGACCTGCATGGCGAGGACGGCGTGCGCGACGGCGCCGCGCGGCGCCGCGACCCGGACTTCGCTGCGATGCTGCGCGATCCGGGGGCGGCGGCAAAGCTGGACGTGCCGATGGACACCACGCGCGCGCTGCAGCCGGTGGATGCGGTGTCCGGCGCGCTGATGCTGCTGCCGCGCGCGCTGTTCGCGCGGATCGGCGGCTTCGACGAAGGCTATCGCCTGCACGCCGAAGACCTGGACCTGTGCCGGCGCGCGCGCGCGGCCGGGGCCGCGGTGGCGGTGGCCAACGATGTCTCCGTGCTGCACGTGCGCGGCGTCTCCAGCCGTTCGCGGCCGGTGTTCGTGGAGTGGCACAAGCACCGTGGCCTGTGGCGCTACTTCGGCAAGTTCGAGGCGGCGCGGCGCGGGCTGGCGACGCGCGCGGCGGTGTTCGCGGCGATCTGGGTCCACTTCCTCGTTCGCCTGCCGCGTATGCTGCGGGCACGCTGATCCGCGCCAGGGAGGCGCCATGGCGATGATTCCTTCGCTGCTCGACACCGACCTGTACAAGTTCACGATGATGCAGGCGGTGCTGCACCAGCACCCGGGCGCACAAGTCGAATACCTGTTCCGCTGCCGAACCCCCGGCATCGACCTGGTCCCGTACCTGGACGAGATCTCCGCGCAGATCGACGCGCTGTGCGCGCTGCGCATGCAACCGGAGGAACTCGACTACCTGCGCGGCCTGCGCTTCATCAAGCCGGACTTCGTCGACTTCCTCGGCCTGTTCCACTTCGATCGCAAGTACGTGCAGCTGCGCGCCAACCCGGCCGAGAGCGGCGGCATCGAACTGCGTCTGCGCGGGCCGTGGCTGCACACGATCCTGTTCGAGGTGCCGCTGCTGGCCATCGTCAGCGAGACCTGGATGCGTGGCACCTACGGTCCGCCGGATCGCGAGGAGGGGCTGCGCCGGTTGCGCGCCAAGACCGCGCGGCTGCGCGGCGCGGTGGGCTTCGATGGCTGCGTGATCACCGACTTCGGTACGCGCCGCCGCTATTCCCACGACTGGCAGGGCGAGGTGCTGCCGCACCTGCGCGCCGAACTGGGCGAACATTTCGTCGGCACGTCCAACGTGCATTTCGCGCGGCAGCTCGGGCTGGTGCCGCAGGGAACGATGGCGCACGAGTGGCTGCAGGCGTTCCAGGCGCTGGGCCCGCGCCTGCGCGACTCGCAGGCCGCGGCCTTCGACACCTGGGCGCGCGAGTACCGCGGCGACCTGGGCGTGGCGCTGACCGACGTGATCGGGCTGGATGCGTTCCTGCGCGACTTCGACCTGTACTTCTGCAAGCTGTTCGACGGCATGCGCCACGATTCGGGCGATCCGTTCGAGTGGGGCGAGCGGATCCTCGCCCACCTGCAGGCGCACCGGGTCGACCCGCGCTCGAAGACCCTGGTCTTCAGCGACGGCCTGGACATGGAGCGGGTCATGGCGCTTTACGAACGCTTCCGCGGCCGCTGCCGGATGTCCTTCGGGGTGGGCACCAACCTGACCAACGACCTCGGCCCGTCGCCGCTGCAGATCGTGCTGAAGATGGTCCGCTGCAACGGCCAGCCGGTGGCCAAGCTGAGCGACACCCCGGGCAAGACCATGGTCGACGATGCAGGTTACCTGGCCTACCTGCGCCAGGTGTTCGGGGCGCCGGCGCCCTAGGCCGGTGCGCAGGCACGGGCGCTGCGGCGCCCGCCAACCTCCAGGAGCGAGCGATGGTTCGGATACTCGGCATTTCCGGCAGCCTGCGTGCCGGGTCGTTCAACACCGCGCTGCTGCGCGTGGCCCAGGAGCTGGCCGTGCCCGGCATCGAGCTGGAGCTGGCCACGCTGCATGGCATTCCGCTCTACGACGGCGACCTGGAGCAGCGCGAAGGGCTGCCGCAGGCGGTGGTCGCGCCCTCGGCCGCCTCGATGCTGACGGTGAAGTTGGTGTGGAACTGCGCGGTGTTGGTCTGGACCATGGGCGCCAGGCCCAGCTGCGCGCAGCGCTCGCGGGTCAGCGACAGGCAGACCAGGCCGCGGGCGTGGGTGACCATGAAGTTGATGTCGGCCGGCCTGCTGGAAGGTCAGCAGATCCGGTCCGATGCCGGAGCCGACGGTTGAGGCGTGGCCTGGCCACGTCCCTAGAGTCCGGATGAAAGAAGACGCAGCCGCCCGGTCCCGTGCCGGGTGGCCGCCGTGCCCCGGGACGTTTTTCGCCCTCATGCGGAAAACGGACATGCAGCCAGTCGTAACCCACGCCGCCAGCGGCGGACTCCCGTACAGCCCGACCCGGTACCGTCGCGCCCGTCGCGCGGAGGTGCGCTGATGTTCACCGGAATCATCGAGGGCGTCGGCCGCCTGGCCGCGCGCGAGTCGCGTGGTGGCGACGTGCGCTTCACCTTCGCCATCGGCACCTTGCCCTTCGACGAGGTGCGCCTGGGCGAGAGCATCGCGGTGAATGGTGTTTGCCTGACCGTCATCGCGTTCGACGCGGCAAGGACCTGCTCCTGGTCCAGACCAACGTCGGCATCATCATCC
>JAGHZW010000002.1 GCA_017745195.1 Pseudoxanthomonas sp.
GAAGGCGGTCTGGGCGGCACCGTCGACCTGCGCACGCGCCTGCCGTTCGACTTCGAAGGCGAGAAGCTGGCGGCGAGTTTCAGCGTGAACCGCGGCGACTTCGCCGAGAAGACCAGTCCCTCGGCTTCGGTCCTGTACAGCAACCGCTGGAACACCGGCGCCGGCGACTTCGGCATCCTGGTCGACCTGGCCCGCTCGGACCTGGCCACCCGTACGGACGGCATGTTCATCCGCCCGTTCTTCCAGAACAGCAACGCCGACGTGGACGGCGACGGCGCCAACGACGCGGTGTGGGTGCCGCGTGGCGCCGACTGGCGCACCCTCAACTATGACCGCAAGCGCAGTGGCGCCTACCTGGCCATGCAGTGGCGGCCCAACGACGACGTCGAGGTCGTCGCCACCGCGTTCCAGAGCAAGTACAACGAGCTCTGGAACGAGGACGCGATCTTCGTCGACAACGACCCGACCCAGGTCGCGCTCGACGCCAGCCAGCCCTACGACCTGGACGGCAACGTGTTCCGGTCCGGCCGGATCAGCCAGCCCGGCGGCGTGCCGATGGGCACCGATATCCGTGCGTCCGACCGAAACTCCAAGACGACCGACTTCTCCGCCGGCCTGAAGTGGGCGATCAACGACAAGGTCGAACTGTCGACCGACGTTCAGTACATCAAGGCCGACACCAAGAGCCTGGATTCCACGGTGGCGCTCGGCCTGCGGATGCCCTGGATCGACGTCGACCTGACCGGCGGCCTGCCGTCCATCAGCGTGGACCAGCAGTTCACCACGAACCCCGACAACTACTACTGGGGGTTCACGATGGACCACCAGGACGACAACGAGGCCGAACAGAAGACCTGGCGCGCCGACCTCAAGTACAGCTTCGACGGTGGCTTCTTCAAGTCGATCAAGGGCGGCGTGCGTACCACCCGGCGCGACGCGACCAGTATCGATACGGGCTACAACTGGGTGGCGGTGATCCAGCCGTGGATGCAGTGGTGGAGATTGCCCGGCGACCAGCCGTTGCCCGGGCTGGATCTGAACGGCCAGGTCAATTCCAGCCTGACCCACCTCAACGTGTTCAACAACTTCTACCGCGGCAAGGCCAATACGCCGGGTGGTTTCTACGCGCCGGTCCTGTCGACGGCGCTGGGATATCCGGGCAGCTACCAGGCCATCCATGACGCGGCCCAGCCGTACTACATGGACAACCCTCCGCCGTACGTGCCGGCACTGCCCGGGCCGCAGCACGTCAACGAGCAGGAGGAGTCGACCAACGGCGGCTACCTGATGCTCAACTTCGGCCTGGACGACGTGGCGTTCGACGGCAACGTCGGCGTGCGCGTGGTGCGCACCGAAAATTCGGCCAAGGGCTTCCTGGTCCTCCCGAACGTGAGCTACGCGCCGTACCTGGGCGCCGGCGAGTCGACGCCGATTACCGCGGAGAATTCGTACACCGACGTGCTGCCCAGCCTGAACATGCGCTGGGAGCCGATCACCGACGTGATCTTCCGCTTCGCCGCGTCCAAGGCGATCGCCCGCCCGAACTTCAGCGACATGCAGGCCTACCAGGTGCTGAATGCCAGCGTGAAGACGGGCATCACCCCGCCAACCGACGGCAGCCCGGTGCCGGTCTCCGACATGGACCTGACCGGCAGCTCGTATGACAACCCGTACCTGGAGCCGATGAAGGCCAACCAGTTCGACCTGTCGGCGGAGTGGTACTTCGATCCGGACCATGGCGGCATGACCTGGATCAACCTGTTCCACAAGGACGTCAGGGACTACTTCCGCCGCCAATCGCAGCTGGTGCCGTTCCCGGGGGTCGATGGCAATACCTACGACTACCTGATCAGTCGTCCGGTGAATGTCGGCACGGCGCGCATCCAGGGCGTGGAGCTGGGCTGGAACCAGTTCTTCGACTTCCTGCCTTCGCCGTTCGACGGGCTTGGCATGTCGGCCAACTACACCTACATCGACAGCTCCACCGACGTGCCGAACAACATCGACGTGCAGCCCGTCGACACCGACGGCTCCACGTTCGACGACCTGCCGGCCGACGGCCTGTCCAAGAACGCCTACAACGTGGCCATGTTCTACGAGAAGGGGCCGTGGCAGGTGCGCCTGGCCTACAACTGGCGCAGCGAATACCTGCTGTCGGTCGGCCCGAATGGCTACAACGGCAACAACAACAACATCACCTGGAAGCTGCCGGTGTACAGCGACGCGTATGGCCAGCTGGACGGCTCGGTCTTCTACCGGGTCAGCGACCACGTGCAGATCGGCCTGGAGATGAACAACCTCAACGACGCCGAGCAGCGCACGCTCATGGACCAGAACGATGCCGGCAAGCGGGTGACGTCCTGGTACCTCAACGACCGCCGTTATGCGGCGACCATCCGGCTGACGTTCTGATCGCGGACAGGGAAGGGGAGGCGATGCCTCCCCTTCCTCCCGCACCGCTGTTCCCCACCCCAGGAAAACGGAAGACGCCGGGCGCATAGCCGGCATCGCGTGTCTGTTGCCGAGAGTGTGCTCCACGCATGGCATCGGCTCTCCATCCCGACGGGAGAACCCTGATGCACGTGTTCCATCCCGCATTCGCCCGCTCCGCGCTGTTCCCCCTCGCATGCCTGCTGGCGGGCTCGATGGCCGCGACCACGGCCATGGCGGCCGTTGCCGATGCCCCGTACGAATGGCGCAACGTCGCCATCGGCGGCGGTGGCTTCGTCACCGGCCTGGTGTTCCATCCCGCCGAGCGTGGCCTGGCCTACGCGCGCACCGATGTCGGTGGTGCCTACCGCTGGGACACCGCGGCGCGGCGCTGGATCCCGCTGACCGACTGGATCGGCCGCGACGACGCCAACCTGACCGGCATCGAGAGCCTGGCGGTGGATCCGTCCGATCCGCAGCGTGTCTACCTGGCCGCCGGTACCTACACCCATGAGCGCGCCGGCAATGGCGCGATCCTGCGTTCCTCCGATCGCGGTGCCAGCTTCGAGCGCGCCGACCTGCCGTTCAAGCTCGGTGGCAACGAGCTGTCGCGCGGCAACGGCGAGCGGTTGATGGTGGACCCGAACGATGGCCGCGTGCTGTTCCTCGGCTCGCGCGCGCACGGGCTGTGGCGCAGCGCCGATCGCGGCGCGCACTGGGCGCGCGTCGAGGACTTCCCGGCATTGGCCACCTCTGAATCGGCCACTGCCAGCAATCACGCCAATCGCAAGCAGTCGATCGGCATCGTGTTCGTGGCGTTCGAGCCGGCCAGCGGCGCGCCGGGCGCACCGACGCCGGTGGTCTATGCCGGAGTATCCAGTCGCGAAGGCGGCCTGTTCCGTTCGACCGACGCGGGAAAGAGCTGGCAGGCAGTGCCGGGCCAGCCGACCGGGTTGCGGCCGAGCCACATGGTCCGCGACGCGCGCGGCGACTTCCTGCTCAGCTACGGCGACGAGCCGGGCCCGGACACGATGGGCAATGGCGCCGTGTGGCGATATTCGCCGGCACGTGGCGCGTGGACCGACATCACCCCGGCGCCGCAGTCCACCGACCTGGAGGGCGACGGCTTCGGCTGGGGCGCGGTGGCAGTGGATGCGTCCAACCCGGACGTGATCGTGGCGACCACCTTCCGCCGCTGGAGGCCGCGCGACGAGGTGTACCGCAGTATCGACGGCGGTCGCAGCTGGACGCCGGTGCTCGAACACTCGGAATTCGACCATTCCGCTTCGCCGTGGACCGCGCAGGCCACGCCGCACTGGATGGCCGACATCGAGATCGATCCGCACGATCCGGACCGGGTGCTGTTTGTCACCGGCTATGGCGTATGGGCTTCGCGCGACATGACCGCGGTCGATCGCGGCGGTACCGTGCACTGGGTGTTCGACGACGCCGGGCTGGACGAGACCGTGCCGTTGGACCTGCTCAGCCCGCCGCAAGGCGCGCCGCTGGTCAGCGGGCTCGGCGATATCGACGGCTTCCGCCACGACGACCTGCGCAGCACCACGACCCAGTTCGCGAAGCCGCCGCGCTACAGCAACACCGAGAGCCTGGACTATGCCG
>JAGHZW010000003.1 GCA_017745195.1 Pseudoxanthomonas sp.
CGTGGCCACGCGCGACTGATCGCGCGGCTCACTCCACGAGCGCGGCCGAACCGACGACGTGGCGCCCCGCCGGCGCCTGCAAGGCCGCCTCGACCAGTGCCTCGGCAATCCGCGACGCGGGATTGATCCGCCACGCCCGTGGCAGCACCGGCGCGAACGCACGCAGCAGCACCGCGGAGATCCGCTCGCCGGCGCGATACTCGTCGCGCTCGCCGCCGATCAGGCCCGGCCGCACCAGGGTCAGCGAGGGGAAGCCGAGTGTGGCCAGGTCGCGCTCGAGCTCGCCCTTGACCCGGCTGTAGAAGATCCGCGAACCGGGATCGGCGCCCATCGCCGAGTTCAGCGCATAGGCCTGCGCGCCGTGGCGCCGCGCCAGTTCGCCGACCCGCAACGGATAGTCGTGGTCGACGCGACGGAAGGCCTCCTGGCTGCCGGCGATCCTGATCGTCGTGCCCAGCGTGCAGACCACCGCGTCCACCGCCCACCACGGTGCGTCGTCAGGCAGCGCGTCATAGTCCACGCGCACGTCCTGCAGCTTCGGATGCGGCGGCAGCGGCCGGCGCGAAGGCGCTACCACCCGTGCCACGCGTGGATCGTCGAGCAGCAGCGCCAGCACGTGGCGGCCAACCAGGCCGGTGGCACCGGCCAGCAGCACGGACCTGGGAGGAGTAGTCGGGGTCACGTTCGCGTTCATCTGTGCACGATAGCCGACGCGCACAGGGGCCGCGCTACTGCGGCGGCTCCAGCGTGGCCAAGCCGCGCTCGTCCAGCAGGCACAGCGTCGCCTCGACGATTTCCACGCTGCGGCCGTGCCCCGCGCCCTCATGCAGCAGCACGATCGCGCCTGGCTGCAGGCCGCGGCCGATCCGCTGCAGCACCCGCACCGGATCGCCGTCGACGGCATCGTAGCCGCGCGCGCTCCAGGCGACCCGGGCCAGGCCATGCTCGCGCAGCGGTGCGGCGAGGAAGGGATTGGTGTGGCCGGCGACCGAGCGGAACCAGCGTGGTGGTTCACCGGCCGGACCGGTCAGTGCCGCCTGAGCGCCGCCGACCTCGGCCGCCATCGCCCGCGGCCCCAGCGCCCAGAAGCGGGCGGAGGGATGGGTCTGGCTGTGGTTGCCGATCCCATGGCCACGGCGGCGGATCTCGGCAACCAGGCCGGGCCAGGCGCGTGCGCGTTCGCCGACCAGGAAGAAGGTGGCGCGGGCGCCGTGGCGGTCCAGCGCGTCGAGGATCGCGGGCGTATCGGCCGAGGGACCGTCGTCGATGGTCAGCCACACCGCCCGCTCGACCGCCGGCAGGCGCGCCAGCGCCGGGCCGGCGTAGAGGCCGGCGCGCGGCAGGAACACCGGCACCACGAACAGCGCGTGCGACAGCAGCAGCGCCGGCAGGCCCCAGGCCCAGCCCAGCCGCCACCACAACAGCGCGACCGCCAGCTGCGACAGCAGCAGCCAGGCCGGCCAGGCGCGAATGCGCGGCGGGATGCGATGCAGCGTTGCCGAAGCGCTCATCGCCGCATGATGCCACGGGGGTAGAATGTCAGGCCCGGATTCCCCGGCTTTTCCCCCATCTGTCGCGAGCTTCCCATGTCCCTCGATCCCGCCCTGCGTTCGCGCATCGAATCGCTGCTCCAGGCCAACCGCGTCGTGCTGTTCATGAAGGGCCAGCCCGGCATGCCGCAGTGCGGCTTCTCGGCCAAGGCCAGCGGCGTGCTCGAGGACCTGGGCGTGGAGTACGCCCACGTCAACGTGCTGGCCGACGCGGAAATCCGCGAAGGCATCAAGGTGTTCGGCAGCTGGCCGACGATCCCGCAGCTGTACGTCGACGCCGAGCTGGTCGGCGGCAGCGACATCATCGAGCAGATGGCCGCCAGCGGCGAGCTGTCGCAGCTGCTCGGCCTGCCCGCGCCCGACCGCACGCCGCCGCAGGTCACCGTGACCGAAGCGGCCGCCGACAAGCTGCGCGGCGCACTGGCCGATGCCGGCAATGCCGCGCTGTCGCTGTCGATCGACGCGCGCTTCCAGCCGCGCTTCCAGATCGCCCCGCGCAACGACAACGCCATCGCCGTGGAGACGCAGGGCCTGCGCATCCAGTTCGACCCGGCCAGCGCGCGCCGCGCCAACGGCATCACCATCGACTGGGTCGACGACTTCCGCGGCCAAGGCCTGGCGATCGACAACCCGAACGCGCCCAAGGCCGTGCAGGCGATCACCCCGGCCGAAGCCGACCGCCAGGTCCGCAGCGGCGAACTGGTGCTGGTCGACGTGCGCCCGGCCGACGAGCGCGCGATCGCCTCGGTCGCCGTGGCCCACCGCACCTTCGATGGCGAAGGCCGCGCCGAACTGGAAGCACTGCCGAAGGACACCCGGCTGGCGTTCCTGTGCCACCGTGGCGGCCGCAGCAGCCAGGCCGCCGAGGAATTCCGCGGCAAGGGCTTCAGCAACATCTTCAACGTCGAAGGCGGCATCGACCGCTGGGCCGATGAAGTCGACGGCAGCGTGGCGAAGTACTGAGCCGCGCAGCAGCGCGAGGCATCGAGGGCGGAGCCGACGGCTCCGCCTTTTTTGTTTGGCCGCCGTCGCAGCTTTTGTAGGAGCCGGTCTTGCCGGCGACCGTGGGGCGGATGAATCGGCGGCACCGGGTTCCACGGGCGTTTCCCCGCATGTCAGTCGCCGGCAAGACCGGCTACTACAGAAGCGTGCGACACCCTTGAACCCGGTCAGAAGCCGCCACCCGCGTCCAGCCAGGCCTGTTCCTCCGCCGTGCTGTCGCGGCCCAGCGCGCGGTTGCGGTGCGGGAAGCGGCCGAAGCGGGCGATGACGTCGCGGTGGGCGATCGCGTAGGGCAGGTACTCCTCCATGCCTGGTGCGCCGAACAGTTCGACCGCACGCTGCTGGTCGGCCATGTCTTCGGAGTGCTCGTACGGCAGGTAGAAGAACGCACGCAGCGACGGCTCGATCGCCGCGTCGTGGCCGGCGGCCAGCGCGCGGCCGGCGTAGTGCCGCGCCAGCCCGTCGCTGGCGAAGGCATGGCCGCTGCCGCGGAAGATATTGCGCGGGATCTGGTCGAGCAGGACCAGCAACGCCAGCGCGCCCTCGGCCGACGCCATCCAGTCTTCGCAGCCGCGCCGGGCGGCGAGCAGGTGCGCATCGAGGAAGCGCGTCTCGCATTGGCGGTCGAACGCCTCGCCGCCGTTGAACCAGGCCTGCATGCCGGCCTCGCGCCAGAAGCGCAGCACTTCGTCCGCCGTCGTCGCCATTCCGTGTCCTTCCACAAATCGGGCCTGCAGCATGCGCCATTGACCGTGGCCAGGGCGAGAACGCGGCCCCGACGGCAGCCAAACCGCGACTGCGCCCCGTCCCTCCATCCCCATCGGCACATTGCGCGGCGGGTGCCGGCCGTTTAGGTTCGCCAGCAAGGTTCATTCCGGGGACATCCATGCGCCACCTCCTGCTCGCTTTCGCGGGCGTCGTCGCCTGCGGCCTGATGCCGGCCGCGACCGCCGCCTCGCGCTTCACCGACGATCCATATCCCAGCACCTACAAGCCGCTGCCGTCCGAGCCGGTGCTGCTGCGCAATGCCACCGTGCTCACCGGCACCGGCCAGCGCCTGGATGGCGCCGACGTGCTGATGCGCGACGGCAGGATCGTGCAGGTCGGCACCAGCCTGCAGGCCGACGCAGGCACCCGCGTGGTCGATGCGAGCGGCAAGTGGGTCACCCCGGGGATCATCGACGTGCACTCGCACCTGGGCGTGTACCCGAGCCCGGGAGTGAAGGCGCACAGCGACGGAAACGAGATGACCGCG
>JAGHZW010000004.1 GCA_017745195.1 Pseudoxanthomonas sp.
GCGCAACCTCACAGGCCAGACCGTGCTGGACGATTCGCTGGAACAGGCGTTCCGGATCAGCCTGGAGCAGTCGCGGTACGTGAATGTGCTGAGCGATCTGAAGGTGCGCAACACGCTGGCACGGATGGAGCGCGATCCGGAAACGACGGTCGTGGATCGGGAAGTCGGCACCGAGGTGGCGCAGCGCGATGGCGCGCGATTGCTGATCCTTCCCACGGTCGCCGAGGTCGGCGGCCGCGTACGCTTCAGCGCGGAGATCGTCGATCCGGTGACCCAGCGAACGCTGGCGGTCGAGGCCCGGGACGGCAAGGGGCTGGAGTCGGCGCTGCCGTCGATCGATGCGGTGACCGCGGCGCTGCGCGATTCGATGGGCGAGACGCTGACGGCCATCCAGAAGGATTCGGCGCCGCTGCCCCAGGTCACCACCTCCAGCCTCGATGCGCTGCGTGCCTATGCACGCGGTCAGCAAGCATTCGGCAGTTCGCGTTATCGGCAGGCCGAGGGCCTGTATGCCCGCGCCGTCGAGTTCGATCCCGATTTCGCGCTGGCCTACATCGGCCTGATGCGGGCTGCACGCGCGCAGACCGATGTCGCCCGCGGAATGGATGGCCTGGCCAAGGCAATGGCCAGGCGCGATCGCCTGCCCGCGCGGGACCGCCTGTATCTCGATGCATGGAACGCCGAGGTGAAAACCCCGGAGAAATCGCTCGAGAAGTGGCAGCAGCTTGCCGAACTGTACCCAGACTACTTCCCGGCCTATGCGAACATCGGCTACACCCTTCTGGGGCGCAACCGGTACGCCGAAGCGTTGAAGTACGCACAGCGCGCGGCGACGCCCCAGAGTGAGTTCGCCGCGCTTTCCTCGGTGCTCGTCGGCCAGTTGCGGTTGGCTTTGGGGGATGAGGTCGGCGCATCGCAGGCATTCTCCACGGCACGCGACGGCGGCGTGGCCAATGCAGTGATCGGCCAGGCCAGCAGCCTGGCGTCGCGGCGCGATTTCGCCGGCGCCTGGAAGGCGTGGCCGGAAGAGACCGCATTGGCGTTCGCCTACTTCGACCGGGCCAGCATCCTTGTCGACCAGGGGCGCTGGACCGAAGCCATCACCGAGATGCACCGGCAACTGGAGCGAGCCGCGCCCGATTCGCTGCGCCGGGATGTGGGTACGGTGACCTTGGCGACGATCGAATGGTCGTCGGGCGATGCGGTGGCTGCCGGTAGCCGGTTGCGCTCGGTCGCCGACCGTCTGCTTGAGCGCGCCACAGACAGGAGCACGCCGCGTTCGGATGTCAACGACGCCTCCTATGCGGTGCTGATGGGAGCTCTGTTGGCGCAACGCATGGGAGATGCGCAGTTCGCTACCGGAGTCCTGCGTCGATTGCGCGACCTGGAGCAGATCGGCACCGACACGCCGCTGGGCAAGCTGTACACCACCGTTCGCGCCAACCAGAGTCGTTTGGCAGGCGATTCCCACCAGGCCGTCGCCATGCTTGAGCCCTTGCTGGATGGGACCGAGCCGGTGCAGACGCATAGTGTGCTGCTGGCGGCTTACCGGGCATTGGGCGAAGACGAGAAGGCGCTGGCGCAAGCGCAATGGCTGTCCACACACCGCGGCCGCGCCTATGTCGAGCTCGGCTGTGGTCGCTGCCAGCAGGCGCTGAACGTCTACGACTCAGTGGCCAGCAACATCGAAAGCGCCGAGTTGCAGGCGTCCGCCGCCAACGCGGCGGACGCCCGGGCGTCAATCCTGACGCTGCAGTCGATGTGGCCGGCCGATCGGATGCCGGATCATTTGCGGCGGCGTACCGAGGTGGTGCTCGCGACATTCAACTGATTGGGCGTCATGCCGACGCCGGCGACCAGCATCGACTCCAGCGCCTCCCGCGAACGCGCCATCGCCGCCTTTGGCGCGATGCTTGTCACGGACAGGCATCGGCTGGCCTGTTCCAGCGCCGCTGCGCCGGCCGTGTCGCCCTTGGCGACCTTGTAGCCGGCGGCGATCAGCGCCGACTTCGGATCTTTCTTGAACAGGCGACGGAACTCGTTGTCCGTGCCCAGCTTGTCGAGCAGCTTGCGCGCCACTTTCGGGTCCAACGGTACAGCGGCCCCCGCCTTTTTCGTCGCCATGATGGTTTCCCCAGAGCGCGCCCCGAGAGTGGGACGCAGCGCGCAATCTAGCGGCCGGATGCGACGCCCACAAGCGTGGCCCGTGCCGGGCCGACAGGTGTGGCGGGCGGTTGCCGTCGCCACGCCCTTCCCTCACCCTGATGGCTGCAACGACGGGCGTCTGCCCGCAGGGGAATGCGATGCGGGTGCGACGCTGCAGGGTGCTCTTTCTGGAGCCCAGGGAAGAGATCGAATTCGACCTGGCCGATCTGCTCGAAGGCGGTGATGGACTGCGCTGCGCGATACGCTGGATCGCGCTGGCGCCGCACTTGGGCCGGGAAGTCGAGGTCAGTACGGGCGAGCGCGAGTTGTTGGGCGTCCTGAGTTCGGAACGCTGGACCGACAGGGCCGAGCTGGACGCCGATGTCCGCGGCGCATTGCCCCGGCTGCTGCGCGAGGGTCTGGTGCTGGGTAGCGGAAAGCGCTACGAGGTAACGCGTGATCGCGAGGAAGCCTTGCGCGAGGTGCACTGGCATTCGTTGGCGGCCACGCTGCACGCATTCACGCGCTGGGAGGATGCCGACGCCGTGCAGTCCATGGAAGACACCGGTACGGTCACCATCGAGCAGACCCGCGAACTGCTGGGGCCGCCGCCACCGGAGGTGATAGGGCGCGGCCCCGGCGACGGAGTGATCGACTTGCCGCGCAGCGAGTGCCGCGCATTCGATGCGTTGCTGGCGCGCCGCGCCACCTGCCGCAACTTCGATGGCGAGCGCGAGCTGCCCCAGGCATTGCTCGCCCAGCTGATGGAGCGTGTATTCGCGGCGCAGGGCCGGATGCAGGTCACGGGCGACACCGTCTTCCTCAAGAAGAACAGCCCCTCGGGCGGTGGATTGCACCCGGTCGAGGCCTATCTGCTCGTGCAGAACGTGGAAGGGATTGCTCCCGGCCTGTACCACTACCAGCCTGTGCAACACGCGCTGGAGCCCCTGCCGCTGCCGGAACTGCCCCTGGAGGAGCTGGCCTCCCAAGCGGTGGCCCGGCAGCACTGGTTCGCCCGCGCGCCGGTGTTGGTGGTGCTTGCGCCGCGGTATGACCGTCACTTCTGGAAGTACCGGCGGCATCCCAAAGGCTATCGGGTCGTGGCCTTGGAGGCCGGTCATCTCTCACAGATGCTGTACCTGGCGGCCACCGAAGCAGGGTTGGGCGCCTTCATCACCGCTGCAGTCAACGAAGTGCCACTGGAACGGGCACTGGGTCTGGATCCGCTTCGCGACGGCGTCCTGGCCGTTTGTGGCTTCGGCTGGCGCGGCGAGACGATGTCCACGATGGAGCTGGATCCGCAAGGCGCCGTCTGGGGGCTGTAGGAAGGAGCGCGCCTCCTGACCCTGCCTGCAATAGGGCGCTCCGAAACAGGGCGCGGCGCCGGCATCCGGCGCCGCGCCTGCGGTTACTTCCTCACATCCTGCGTATGCGACTGCAGCGCGGCGCTCAGGCCTTCGATCCCGTCGGTGCCCGTGGGGACGGTGATGCTGGAACCCTTCAGGTCCTCGCCGATCGGCTGGGCGCGGCCGCCCAGGCACTTGGCCAGGAAGTTCTCGGTGATCGCGTTGAAGGCCTTGTTGTTCTCCGGGCGGGCGAAGC
>JAGHZW010000005.1:0-3664 GCA_017745195.1 Pseudoxanthomonas sp.
ACGCGGGAACGGACTACGAAGGCGCCAGGCAGCGGGTCACGATACCAGCCAGCTGGCCGGACTCGTCGACCACCGGCACGCCGGAGATGTTGCGCGAGCGGGTCAGCGCCAGCACCTCGCGGATGGTGGTGTCGGGCCGGACCGTGATCGGGTCGCGGATCACCCCGGACTCGAACTTCTTGACCTTGGCCACTTCCGCCGCCTGCTGCTCGGCGGTCATGTTCTTGTGCAGGATGCCGATGCCACCGAGCTGGGCCATGGCCACGGCCAGGCGGGCTTCGGTGACCGTGTCCATCGCCGCCGAGACGATCGGCAGGTTGATGCGCAGGTCACGGGTGAGCCGGGTGCCGAGATCGACATCCTTCGGCAGCACGGTGGAATGGGCGGGGACGAGGGAGACGTCGTCGTAGGTCAGCGCTTCGGCCTGGATGCGGAGCATCGGCATACCCGGATGTGGGGAAGCGCGCCATTATACCCGCGAACGGGTCGCTCCCGCCTGCCCTTCGTGCGACACGCTGCATTCTTCGCGTGGTGTGGCCCGGGGCAGTGGCCCGGACCTCGGGTGGCGGCCCGCAACCGGGGCCGCGGGACCGGGTCAGGCGCCCGTTTCGAGCGCTTCGACCGCCTCGATCGTGTTCTGCATCAGGGTGGCCACGGTCATCGGGCCGACTCCGCCCGGGACCGGCGTGATCCAGCTTGCCCGTTCGGCCGCCGCCTCGTAGCCGACGTCGCCGACCAGGCGACCGTCGTCCAGGCGGTTGATGCCCACGTCGATGACCACCGCGCCCGGCCGGACCCACTCGCCCGGCACGATCCCAGGCCGGCCCACCGCCACCACCAGGATGTCGGCGTCGCGGACCCGGGCCTCCAGCACCTCCGGCGGGGTGAACTTGTGGCAACTGGTCACCGTGCAGCCGGCGATCAGCAGTTCCAGCGCCATCGGCCGGCCGACATGGTTGCTGACCCCCACGATCGTCGCGTTGCGGCCCCGCACCGGGCGGTCGGTGTGGGCCAGCAGGGTCATGATCCCGCGCGGCGTGCACGGACGCAGGCCGAACTGGCGCAGGGCCAGGTGGCCGACGTTTTCCGGGTGGAAACCGTCGACGTCCTTGCGCGGATCGATCCGGCGGATCAGGCCGGTCGCGTCCGGGATGCCCGGCAGCGGCAGCTGGACGAGGATGCCGTGGATCTTCGGGTCGGCGTTGAGCCGGTCGATCAGTTCCAGGATCTCGGCCTCGGACGTGCCGGCCGGCAGGTCGTAGTCGAACGCCTCGATCCCGACTTTCTCCGCGGCCCGACGCTTGTTGCGCACGTACACGGCCGAGGCCGGGTCCGAACCCACCAGCACCACCGCCAGCCCGGGCCTGGCCTTGCCCGCGGCCAGGCGGGCGTCGACCCGCGCCTTGAGCTCGTCGAGCAGGTCTTCGGAAACGCGGCGGCCATCGAGGATGCGGGCGGTCATCAGGCGGGAGCTTGCGGCTGGGGGCATGGAATCGGCACATTGTCCCCGATTCGGCTACGGGCAGGTAGGGAGGATGGAGATGGTCGATACCGTTGAACTCGAGGCCGCCGCGTTCCGGCGCCTGCTGCGCCACCTCAACCAGGCGCGGCCGGACGTGCAGAACATCGACCTGATGATCCTCGCCGGTTTCTGCCGCAACTGCCTCGCCGACTGGTACCGAGAAGCGGCCGAGGCCGCCGGCCAGCCGATGGACAAGGAACAGGCCCGCGAGGCCGTTTACGGCATGCCCTTCGCCGAATGGAAGGCGCGCCACCAGGCCGAGGCCACGCCCGAACAGCTGGCCGCGTTCGAGGCGGCGCGCCGGCGCCATGGCTGAGCGGCGCGCGGGCAGGATCGTGCTGACGGCCTTGCTGGTCGCGGTGCTCGGTTACGCCGCGATCGCCGCGCTGCTGTATTTCCGCCAGCACGACCTGGTCTATTTCCCGGCGGCCACCCGCGTGGCCGCGGGCACCACCGACTTCGAACTGGTGTCCGGCGGCGTGCGCCTGCGCGGCTGGCAGGTCAACCCGGGCAGGACCGACGCCCTGATCTACTTCGGTGGCAACGCGGAACGGATCGAGGCCTGGCGCGAGCCGTTCGCGCAGTGGTTCCCGGGCCGCACCATTTACCTGCTCGCCTATCGCGGCTTCGGCGCCAGCGAAGGCCGGCCACGG
Organism: Pseudoxanthomonas sp.; assembly: GCA_017745195.1. Lineage (GTDB taxonomy): Bacteria > Pseudomonadota > Gammaproteobacteria > Xanthomonadales > Xanthomonadaceae > Pseudoxanthomonas. The sequence goes on from JAGHZW010000005.1 coordinate 2,176, forward strand.
CAGGACGCGCTGCTGGCCGATGCGCTGGCGCTGTACGACGACGTGCGCCGCCGCCATCCGCAGGGCGACATCGCCGTGATCGGGCGCAGCCTCGGCAGCGGCGTGGCCGCGTACGTCGCATCGCAGCGTCCGGTCGGACGGCTGGCGCTGGTGACCCCGTTCGACGACCTGGCCGGGGTCGCCGCCCACCATCACCCGTGGCTGCCGGTGCGCTGGCTGATGACCGAACGCTTCCCGTCGGCCGAATTCCTGCACGACTTCCGGGGCCAGGTGCTGGTCCTGCGCGCCGGCCGCGACACGGTGGTGCCGCCGGCCAGTACCGATCGCCTGCTGGCCGCGCTGCCGCGTCCGCCGCAGGTGGTCGACTTCCCGGACCGTGGCCACAACGACCTATCGGACGATCCGCGCTTCGGCGCGGCGCTGGTCGACTTCATGCGATAAGAAGCTGACGATGAGCGGCAGGCATTGAAGCCGGCGGCCATCCGCACGCTCAGCCGCCGCCCTGCTCCGCCGCGGCGTCTTCGCCCCCACGATCCAGTCGCTGCGATTCGCGCCGCGGCGTGGTGAACGGCGTCGGCGTCGCCGGCGCGGTGTTGCCGATGATCAGCGGCCGCCCCGCGCGCACGTCGCCGGCGGCCACTTCCAGGCTGAAGCGCTCGGCGTCGAGCCGGCGCACTTCCTCGGACACGCGTGCGGCCTCGTCGGCTTCCACGTCCAGCGCTTCCAGCGCCGCCTGGCCGAAGCGCACGGCCGATTCGAAGGTCTCGCGGATGTGGTAGTCCACGTCCAGCGCCACCAGCTCCAGCGCATGCTCGCGGTCGAAGGCGCGCACCAGCAGCTTGGCCTGCGGGAACTGGCCACGGCACAGCTCGGCGATCTGGTTGGCCGCCACGTGGTTGTCGATGCACACCGCGATCGCGCGTGCGGTGCCGGCACCGGAGGCGTGCAGCACGTCCAGCCGACGACCGTCGCCGTAGTACACCTTGAAGCCGAACTCGCCGGCACTGCGGATCATCTCGATGTCGGTGTCGATGATGGTCACGTCGACGTCGCGGGCCAGCAGCGCCTGGCTCATGACCTGGCCGAACCGGCCAAATCCAATAATCAGCACGCTGCCGCCGAGGCCGTCGGCCTCGTCGATGCCGTCCATCGACTGCTCGGCATCGCGGCGGATGAAGTTCCGTGCCAGCAGCACCACCAGCGGGGTCAGCGCCATCGACAGCACCACGATCGCGGTCAGGTTGGCATTGGCCGGCGCGTCGATCACCCCGGCCACCTGGGCGGCGGCGAACAGCACGAAGGCGAACTCGCCGCCCTGCGCCATCAACACCGCCCGGTCGAGCGCGTCGGCGTGGCTGCTGCGGGTGAACCGCGCCACCGCGTAAACGCACAGGCCCTTGACCGCCATCATCGCCACTACGCCGGTCGCGATCAGCGGCCAGTTGCGCGCGACCACCGACAGGTCCAGGGCCATGCCGACGGCCAGGAA
>JAGHZW010000005.1:3677-6850 GCA_017745195.1 Pseudoxanthomonas sp.
CATCCGCCTCGACTTCACCCTCGACCGCAGCGCCACGCCGGTGAGCGCCGCGGCGATGTCGCCGCGTTCGCTGAGCAGCTGCATCACGATCGCGGTGGAGGTCAGGACGAAGCCGGCCGCACCGATGAATGCGGTCTTCGACGGCAGGCCGAGCAGCAGCGCCACGCCGGTGAGCGCCGCCGTGCACGCGACGATCTGCAGCGTGCCGAGGCCGAAGATCTCCCGGCGCAGGCTCCACAGGTGCGACGGCCGCATTTCCAGGCCGATCACGAACAGGAACATGACCACGCCCAGTTCGGCCACGTGCAGGATCGCCTGCGGATCGGTGAACCAGCGCAGTCCGAACGGACCGATCAGCAGGCCCGCGCACAGGTAACCGAGCACCGAGCCCAGGCCCAGGCGCCGGAACAGCGGCACCATGACCACCGCCGCGCCGAGCAGCGCGACGACATTGACCAGTTCACGGCTGGTGGTGGCTTCGACGGCCATTGCGTTCCTTCCCTGCCAGGCCGGCGCATGCGCCGGAGATTTCCATGGTCTGTCCGCGCGACGCGGCGTGTCAGCCGCCGGTCGCGCAGAAGCGAGCGTAGTCGATGTAGCCGGGGAACGGCCGGCCGGGCGCGCAGACCGGGCAATCCGGGTCGGCCGCCAGGCGTATCTCGCGGAAGCGCATGGACAGCGCATCGAACTGCAGCAGGCGCCCGGCCAGCGGCTGGCCGATGCCGAGCAGCAGCTTGATTGCCTCGCGGAAATACAGCAGCCCGACGATGCCCGGCAGCACGCCCAGGACGCCGGCCTCGGCGCAGCTGGGCGCGAACTGCGGCGGGGGCGGCTCCGGGAACAGGCAGCGATAGCACGGACACTCGCCGCGATGGCGCCCGGCGTCGAACACGCTGGCCTGGCCCTCGAAGCGCTGCACCGCGCCATACACCAGCGGCTTGGCCAGCTTCACGCAGGCGTCGTTGAGCAGGTAGCGCAGCGGAAAATTGTCCGAGCCGTCGACCACCACGTCGACGCCGTCGAGCAGCGTTTCCACGTTCGCGGAAGTCACGCGCTCGCGCACCGCCTCGATCCGCACGCGCGGATTGAGCGCGGCCAGGCGCTCGCGCGCCGAATCCACCTTGGGCAGGCCGATCGTGGACTCGACATGCAGGATCTGCCGCTGCAGGTTGCTGCGGTCGACCACGTCGTCGTCGACCAGGCGCAGGTGGCCGATGCCCGCGGCGGCCAGATAGAACGCCGCCGGCGAACCGAGCCCGCCGGCACCGACCAGCAGCACGCTGGACCGCTCGAGCCGGCGCTGGCCTTCGATGCCGACCTCGGCCAGGCGCAGGTGGCGCGAATAGCGCTCGAGGAAATCCGCGTCGTCAGGATCCAGTTGCGGCTTGACCACGGGCAGGCCGGCGGCGATCCAGGCGCTGGTGCCGCCGCTTACCGAATGCACGCTTGTGTAGCCGACCGCCTCGAGCACGGCAGCCGTGGCCGCCGAGCGACGCCCGGACTGGCAGATCAGCAGGATCTCGGCCTGCGGCGACGGCAGGTGCAGCCCATGGCTGGCTTCGAGTTCGGCCTTGGCGATACCGAGCGCCCCTTCGGCCTGGCCGCTGGCGCGCTCGTGCAGTTCGCGGATGTCGACCAGCAGCGCGCCCTGGCGCTGGCGGTCGCGGGCCCGCTGCGGGGTGATCTCGGAAATGGCCATGGCCGGATTATCGGCGCAGCCTTCCGTCGACGGAAGCCGCACGCGCCGCCCGCAGCGTTGCCGGCATGGAGCGCTGGCCGTTCCGACAGGGCGCAGCTACAGCGGCATCACCTCGACCAGGTCGCCGGTTGCGTAATCGCGCGCGCCCTCGTCAAGCACGATCAGTACGTCGCTGTTGGCGGCGGCGGCCAGCCGGTGCGAACCGTCGGCCGGATTCGGATGCACCAGCAGTGCGGCGTCCTCGCCCTGCGCCAGTTGTCCGCGCAGCAACTCCAGCCGCTCGTGCCGCTTGCGCCAGGGCGAGGCCAGGCGCGCGCGCCAACGCGGGCGCGGCTCGCCGCGGTCCTGCAGCGCGTCGAGCAGTTCGCGACCCAGCGCGGTGAACGTCGCCAGCACCGACACCGGATTGCCCGGCAGGCCGAGCACCAGTGCACGCCCCACTTCGCCGAACAGCACCGGCATGCCCGGACGCATGCGCACCTTCCAGAAATGGATGCGTCCGTGCGCCTGCAGCCAGCGCGGCAGGTGGTCCTTCTCGCCGGCCGAGACGCCGCCGCAGGTCAGGATCACGTCGAAATTCTCGGCCGCATCGGCCAGTACAGCCTCGATCCGCGCCGGATCGTCCGGCAGCGTCGGCCACGCGACCGGCTCCAGGCCCAGCTGTCGCAACTGCGCCATCAGCTGATCGCGGTTGCTGTTGTAGACCTGCCCCGGCGCCAGCGGCAGGCCCGGCTCGACCAGTTCGTCGCCGCTGGCGAATACCGCCACGGTCGGCCGCGCCGTCACCGGCACACGGTCGATGCCCAGCGACGCGGCCAGGCCGATCCGCGCCGGGGTCAGCACCTGGCCTGCACGCAGCACGACGTCGCCGACCGCCACGTCTTCGGCGCGCAGGCGCACATTCGCACCCGCGGCGAGACCGGCAGGCACGGTGACCTCGCCGTCGGCGACGCCCGCATTTTCCTTGATCAGCACGGTATCGGCGCCCCGCGGCAGCGGCGCGCCGGTGGTGATGCGCACGCATTCGCCCGGTGCCAGTTCCAGTCCGAGATCCGGCCCGGCGAACTGCTCGCCGGCCAGCCGCAGCCGGGTCTCACCTTCTGCGGACAGGTCGGCATGGCGCAGGGCGAAGCCGTCCATCGCGCTGTTGTCGAAGGCCGGCAGCGCCACCGGCGCGACGATGTCGGCGGCGAGCACGCGGCGATCGGCACGCGAAGTGGCGATGCATTCGCCTTCCAGCCGCCGGGCACGGGCGATACGCCGGACGATATCGAGCGCTTCGGACAATGCGATACGGGTCGGGAAGGCGTCGCTGCTCATCGGGATCGCTGGTCCAGTCGCGGGAAACCACGGAAGGTCTATGGCGGCAGGATGCGCGCTGCGACCAGGTCCTGTGGCGTGTTGAGGTTGCCGAAGCGTACCCCCGGCAGGCGCACCCGGGCATGGCGCAGGACCTGTCGCTGGGCTACGGCCG
>JAGHZW010000005.1:6907-8208 GCA_017745195.1 Pseudoxanthomonas sp.
GATAGGCGCCGGCGGCGGTCTCGGCCGGAAGCCCGGCACGCAGCGCGTCGCAACGGTACAGGGCGACCAGCGGCTGCAGGCCATCGTCGTCCTCGGCTACCGCGCCGTGCTCGGACGCACAGCTGGCCAGGGTGCGCACCAGGCAGTCGTTGACGTCGAACAGGTCGACCGGCAGGGTCAGCAGCCAGTCCGTCGAACAGGCCGCCGCCAGCGCATCGATGCCGGCCAGCGGGCCGCTGTCCTCGGCCATTCGATCGGTCACCACCTGCAGGCCCGCCTCGGCATAGCGCTCCAGGCCGCGGTTGGCGCTGACCAGCACCGGGCCGGTCTCCCCGGGAAAACGACGGGCGAAACGCTGCACCTGCGCGACGCCGTCGCGCACGATCCACGCCTTGTCGATGCCGCCAAGCCGGGTGCCGCGGCCGCCGGCCAGCAGGCCCAGGGTCAGTGCATCGGCGGCGAACACCGCCGCCATCTCACTTGCCGCGCTTGACGTGGCGCATGAGCCGGCGCTTGCGCGCGACCTGGCGGTCGGTCAGCTCGTTCTTCTTCCCTTCGTAGGGATTGGCGCCCTCGCGGAACAGCATCCGCACCGGCGTGCCGACCAGCTTGAAGCGCTTGCGGAAGAAGTTCTCCAGGTAGCGCTTGTACGACTCCGGCAGGTCCTTCAGGCGGGTGCCGTGGACGACGAAGGTCGGCGGATTCTCGCCGCCCGGATGCACGTACCTGAGCTTGGAGACGTGGCCGCGGATGCTCGGCGGCGGATTGGCCTCCACCGCGACCTCCAGCGTCTTGTTGACTTCGCTGGTGCTGAAGGTACGGATTGCGGATGCATGCGCACGGTGCACCGCACGGAACAGCTCGCGCAGCCCTGAACCATGCTTGGCGGAAATGCGCACCGCTTCGGCCCACGGCACGAACGACAGCTTGCGCGACAGCAGCGCTTCGGCCTGTTCGCGCTGGTAGGTGGTCAGCCCGTCCCACTTGTTGACCGCGATCACCAGAGCGCGGCCGGCGTCGAGCACCGCGCCGAGCACGGTGGCGTCCTGGTCGGTCACGCCTTCGGTGGCGTCCAGCATCAGCACCGCGACCTGGCAGCGTTCGATCGCCTGCAGCGTCTTGACCACGCTGAATTTCTCGACCGCTTCCTCGACCTTGCCCTTGCGGCGGATGCCGGCTGGATCCGGACCGCCCGTTCCTGCTGGTCGATACCGGCGGCATCGCCGGTGACGAAGAAGGCCTGGCCGGCGCGCAGACCGGGCAATCCGGGTCGGCCGCCAGGCGTATCTCGCGGAAGCGCA
>JAGHZW010000006.1:0-3675 GCA_017745195.1 Pseudoxanthomonas sp.
GCTGTCCGCTTCGCTCAACGCGCCGATCGAACCGGCGCGCTTCGGCGTGTTCCGGATGTAGGCCGGAGCCCGCCACCCGATCGAAATGGAGGCCCGATGGACCTGCAACTGCAAGGCAAGCGCTGCGTCGTGCTCGGCGCCAGCCGCGGCATCGGCCGGGCGATCGCATTGGGGCTGGCGGCCGAAGGCGCCGACGTGGCGGCCTGCGCCCGCGGTACCGGCGCGCGCGGACGCAATGCGCTGAATGAGGTCGAGGCGTCGTTGCGCGCGCACGGGCGCCGCGTGCACGTGCGTCCCTGCGACCTGGCCAACGCCAGCTCGCTGGCCGGGTTCCTCGATGGCGTGCGCCAGGCATTCGGCGGCGTCGACGTGCTGGTCCACAACGCTTCGGCGCTCGCGCTGGGGCCTTCGCTGGCCGACTTCGAGGCCAGCCTGCAGGTCGACGTGATGGCCGCCGCACGCGCGTGTGACCAGGTGATCCCGTGGATGAAGGCGGCCGGCGGCGGCAGCATCGTGCTGGTGGCCTCGATATCCGGGCTGGAAGCCAGTCCGGGGCCCGACTTCGGCTACGCCGCGGCCAAGGCGGCCCTGATCGCCTATGCCAAGAAGCTGTCGATCTTCCACGGCCCGGACCGGATCCGCGCCAATGCCATTGCGCCGGGTTCGATCGAGTTCGAAGGCGGACTGTGGGACCAGGTCCGGCGCCAGGATCCGCCCCGCTACGAAGCCGTACGCGACAGCATTCCCTGGGGCCGCATGGGAACCCTGCAAGAGGTGGCCGACGTGGCCGTGTTCCTTGCCTCGCCGCGGGCCCAGTGGGTCACCGGCGCCTGCGTGCCGATCGACGGCGGGCAGCACAAGGGAATGCGCTGAGCGACGGCATGCCGTCATGTCGATCGACGCGCCGATGGTTCGTCGCCTGAAGGTATCCATCCCACCGAGGAGAACCCCGATGACCACTGGCACCGTCCGTCTCCACCGCGTGCTGCGCTGCCCACCCGAGCGCGTGTACCGCGCCTTCCTCGAAGCCGAAGCGATGGCCAAGTGGCTGCCGCCCTACGGCTTCACCTGCAAGGTCGAACAGTTCGACGGCCGCGTCGGCGGCCGCTTCCGGATGGCGTTCACCAACTTCGGCACCGGCAGCAGTCATTCCTTCGGCGGCGAGTACCTGGAACTGGTGCCGCACGAACGGATCCGCTACGTCGACCGCTTCGACGATCCCAACCTGCCCGGCGAAATGCAGGTGACCGTGCGCCTGAAGGCGGTGCTCTGCGGCACCGAGGTCGACATCGTGCAGGAAGGCATCCCCGCGGTGATCCCGGTGGAGATGTGCTACCTGGGCTGGCAGGAATCGCTGGAACAGCTGGCGCGGCTGGTCGAGCCGGAAATTCCGGACCAGTGAGGCCCCGACCGGCGTGGCGCGCTTTCGCGCATGCCGGTGCGCACGGGTGCGGCGGTCTGCTAACGTCCCGCGTCCTCCCATGTGCAGGCTTCGCATGACCGCCCACCGTTCCCGTCTCATCGCCGTCGCCGTCGCGTGGCTGCTCCTCGCCGGACTGGCGGCCTGCACGCCGACGCCCTCGACGGACACGACGCCGGCGCCGGAAACCACGAAAACCCCGGCGGCGGACACGCCCGCAGCCAGGGGCGCCGTCGCCACCGGCCGCTATCCGGACCTGTTCGCCGAAGCCGGCTACGACCGCAAGGAGGTCGACGCGCGGATCCAGGCGAGCTTCCAGCAGCTGTTCCATGGCGATCCGGCCACCCAGGCCATCTACTACGAGGATGGCCGCAACGAGCGCGGGCCACTGGCGTACATCCACGACATCAACAGCGGCGATGTGCGCTCGGAGGGCATGTCGTACGGGATGATGATCGCGGTGCAGCTGGACCGGAAAGCCGAGTTCGATGCGATCTGGAACTGGGCGATGACCCACATGTACCACGCCGATCCGAAGCATCCGGCGCACGGCTATTTCGCCTGGTCGATGCGCACCGACGGCGTGGCCAACGACGAGATGCCCGCACCGGACGGCGAGGAGTACTTCATCACCGCGCTCTATTTCGCCGCCGAGCGCTGGGGCGATGGCGAAGGCATCTACGCCTATCGCGCCCAGGCCGACCGCCTGTTGACCGACGTCCTGCACCGCGAGGCGATCACCGGCAAGACCCTGCGCGGCGAGATGACCGCCGGCGACCTGTTCGACCACGAAGCGAAGATGGTCCGCTTCACTCCGGACCTGGACAACGCCGCGCACACCGATGCCTCCTACCACCTGCCTGCGTTCTACGAGGTCTGGGCGCGGGTCGGGCCGCAGGCCGACCGCGCGTTCTGGAGCGAGGCGGCGCAGGCCAGTCGCGACTATTTCGCCAAGGCCGCGCATCCGCAGACCGCGCTGACGCCTGACTACGGCAATTTCGACGGCACGCCGTGGGCGGCGCCGTGGCGGCCGGAGTCGGCCGACTTCCGCTACGACGCGTGGCGCAGCGCGATGAACTGGTCGGTGGACTGGTCGTGGTGGGCGGCCGATCCGCGCCAGGTCGAGATGAGCAACCGCCTGCAGGCATTCTTCGAAGCACAGGGCATGGCCGACTACCAGAGCCTGTACACGCTCGACGGCAAGCCGCTGGGGGGTGGACAGACCACCGGCCTGGTGGCGACGAACGCGGTGGCCAGCTTGGCCGCCGACCATCCGCGCCGGCTGGCCTTCGTGCGTGCGCTGTGGGAACACCCGGTGCCGAGCGGCCAGCAGCGCTATTACGACGGCATGCTGTACATGATGGCCCTGCTCCACTGCAGCGGTGAATTCAGGGCATGGCTGCCGGCGGCCGAGGGCGGTCAAAAGAACCGATAGGCGATACGGGCACCGCTGATCGACGTCGTCCGTCTTGGGCCGGGGGCGACGTGACTACGGTTTCTCGCGGTCTGTGATCCGAAGCGCAAGACGCCGGGTCCCGGCGGAAGCAGCCATTGGGCTGTGGTGGAACGTTTCGTCGGGAACACGAAAACGGTTCGCTCGCCGGCTCGTTCGACCTGCTGCGGACCGGCCTACGGCTGGCGGTTGCCAACACCGCGAACTGTCAGCGCTTCGGCCCTTCAGGTCCGCAGTCGTTGCAACCACCACAGGACGACGCACCGCCTTGCGACGGCGGCGCGATCCGCCGCGCCAGCGCGCGCATCCAGTCGGGCCGGCCGTCGCGCACCAGCGGCGTGGCCAGTGAAATGCGCAGGCGACGCAGCGTGCCCGGCATCTGCTTCTTCACGAAGATCCACAGCGCGGCCAGCACGACCACGCCGATCACCAGGTACTGCAGCCAGAGCGGCAGGCCCATGCTCGTCGTCCCGCCCTAGCCCGCCCCGAGCCGCACCGCGACCTGGTAGGTCAGCAGCGACGCGAGGTAGGCCAGCGCGAACAGGTAGCCCGCGGCCATGGCCATGGTCTTCCAGGAGCCGGTCTCGCGCCGGATCGCCGCCCAGGTGGCGATGCACTGCGGTGCGTAGATGAACCACACCAGCAGCGACAGGCCGGTGGCCACCGACCAGCCGTCCTGCAGCAACGGGCTCAGTGCCTGCGCGGCGGCATCGTCATTGGCCGCCGACAGCGCGTAGACGGTGGCCAGCGAGGACACCACCACTTCGCGCGCGGCCAGTCCCGCCTGCTGGTCGATTCGTCC
>JAGHZW010000006.1:3722-7736 GCA_017745195.1 Pseudoxanthomonas sp.
AGATCTGCCAATTGAAGCCCAGCGGCGCGAACACCGCAGTCATGGCATGACCGATGCGTCCGGCCAGGCTGTAGTCGATCGCGGGCATGCTCGCGTCGACCGGCGCGGCCGGGAACGACAGCAGCACCCACAGCAGCACGGTCAGGGCGAAAATGATCCCGCCGACGCGCTTGAGGAAGATCAGCGCGCGTTCCCACAGGCCGATCAGCAGGTCGCGCGGGTTGGGCAGGCGGTAGGACGGCAGTTCCAGCATCAGCGGATGCTCGCCCTGGTCGCGGCGCCACTTCTTCATCACCCACGACACCGCCAGCGCGCTGAGGATGCCGGCCATGTACAGGCCGAACAGGACCAGGCCCTGCAGGTTGAAGCCGCCCCAGACCTGGCGCGAGGGAATGAACGCGCCGATCAGCAGCGCATAGACCGGCAACCGCGCCGAGCAGGTCATCAGCGGCGCGACCAGGATCGTGGCCAGGCGGTCGCGTGGATCCTGGATGCTGCGCGTGGCCATGATCCCCGGAATGGCGCAGGCGAAGCTGGACAGCAGCGGGATGAACGAGCGCCCGGACAGGCCGGCCGACGCCATCATCCGGTCGAGCAGGAACGCCGCGCGCGGCAGGTAGCCGGATTCCTCCAGTGCCAGGATGAAGGCGAACAGGACCAGGATCTGCGGCAGGAACACGATCACTCCGCCGAGGCCGGCAATGATCCCGTCCACCACCAGGCTGGCCAGCGGGCCATCGCCCATGCGCGCGCCGACCCATGCGCCCAGCGCATTGGTACCGGCGTCGATCAGGTCCATCACCGGCGTGGCCCAGGCGTAGACCGCCTGGAAGATCAGGAACATCACCACGGCCAGGGTCAGCAGGCCGAATACCGGGTGCAGCAGCCAGCGGTCGAGCGCGTCGTCGATCTTCGCGGTGCGCGTGGGCATCGACACGGTGGCGGCGAGCAGGCGCCGGGTTTCGGCGTGCAGGTCCGCGTCATCGGCCAGCTGCGCGGCCGGGGGGTGCGGATGCGCGGCCAGCCGGTCGATGCTCTCGACCAGTTCGCGCGCGCCGTGGCGACGCACGGCCACGGTTTCGACCACGGGTACGCCCAGCTCGCGCTCCAGCGCGTCGCGGTCGATCACGATGCCGCGGCGCTGGGCGGCGTCGCTCATGTTCAGGGCGACGATCATCGGCTTGCCCATCTGCCTCACTTCGAGCACGAAGCGCAGGTGCAAGCGGAGGTTGGTCGCATCGACCACGCAGACCAGCACGTCCGGCGCCGCCTCGCCCGGGTAGAAGCCGCGGCACAAGTCGCGAGTGATCGCCTCGTCCAGGCTGGCCGGGCTGAGGCTGTAGGCGCCGGGCAGGTCCAGCACCGCATAGCTGTGCCCGGCCGGCGACAGCAGCCGGCCTTCCTTGCGCTCGACGGTGACGCCGGCGTAGTTGGCGACCTTCTGCCGGCTGCCGGTCAGCTGGTTGAACAGCGCGGTCTTGCCGGAATTGGGATTGCCGAGCAGGGCCAGGCGCAGCGGGACGGCCGGGGCGTTCATGCGACCTCCGGACCCGGCGCCGCGACCCGGACCCGGGCCGCTTCGATCTGGCGCAGGGCGAAACGGGTGTAGCCGACCTGGACCAGCAGCGGCTCGGCGCCGAGCGGGCCGCGGGCCACGATCTGGACCTGCTCGCCGGCGACGAAACCCAGCTCGCGCAGGCGGCGGGCGACGGGATCGTGCGGCTGGCGGTCTTCCACGGATTCGACGAGGACGGGCGTGCGGGACGGCATGTCGGACAGCAGCACGGGGCATCCGGTTGTCAAGAACTGTTCTCAATTGTAGCACCAGGCGACCGGGTGCACGCCGCGCTGCGTCATGGCCGCGCCCGACCGCGCGGCTATCATCGGAGGCCGCACGATGACGGGAACGACGATGGCGCAGCCGCTGCTGACCGAACGCGCAGGCCCGGTGCTGCGCCTGCGCCTGAACCGGCCGCAGCTGCACAACGCCTTCGACTCCGGCCTGATCGCGGCGCTGACCACCGCGCTGCTGGCCGCCGGCGACGATCCGGACGTCCGCGTGGTGGTGCTGGAGGGCGAAGGCGCGTCCTTCTCGGCCGGTGCCGACCTGCAATGGATGCGCGGCATGGCCGCCGCCAGCGAGGACGAGAACCGCGAGGACGCCCTCGCCCTCGCCCGCCTGATGCGCACCCTCGACGAGCTGCCCCGCCCGACCATCGCCCGCGTCCACGGCCCGGCTTTTGGTGGCGGGGTCGGCCTGGTGGCCTGCTGCGACATCGCCATCGGCACGCCGCAGGCCCGCTTCGGCCTGACCGAGAGCCGCCTGGGCCTGCTGCCTGCGGTGATCTCGCCCTATGTCATCGCCGCGATCGGCCCGCGCCAGGCGCGACGCTGGTTCGCCAGCGCCGAAACCTTCGACGCCGAGGCCGCGCTGCGCTTCGGCCTGCTGCACCGGGTCGTGGCAGCGGATGCGCTCGACGCGGCCGTCGCCGCACAGGTTGCGCTGCTGTGCCGCGCCGCCCCGCATGCGGCCGCCACCGCCAAGACGCTGGTCCGGCAGGTCATCCATCACAGCGACGCGACCGCGCTCGACCAGGCCAATGCCGACCTGATCGCGCGCCTGCGCGTCTCGGCGGAGGGCCAGGAAGGCATCGGCGCCTTCCTCGAAAAACGTGCGCCGGCCTGGGCGCCGGAGGAGTAGCGCCATGCTCGACCATGTGGGAATCACCGTCTCCGACTTCGACCGCAGCCGCGCGTTCTACGCGCAGGCGCTGGCGCCGCTCGGCATCGAGGTGGTCATGGAAGTCGGCCCGGAACTCACCGGCGACAGCTCCCATGCCGGCTTCGGCCAGGACGGCAAGCCGTTCTTCTGGATCGGCGACGGCCGGCCCGCGCAGGGCAGCGCCCACGTCGCCTTCGTCGCGTCGACGCGCGCACAGGTGGATGCCTTCCACCGGGCCGCGCTGGATGCCGGCGGCCGCGACAACGGCGCCGCCGGCCTGCGCCCGCACTACCACCCGCACTACTACGGCGCCTTCGTCCTCGACCCGGACGGGCACAACATCGAGGCCGTCTGCCACCGGCCCGACGCCACCGAAGCCTGAGGCCGCATGTTCACCCGCATTCTGATCGCCAACCGCGGCGAGATCGCCTGCCGCATCATCCGCACCTGCCGCCGCCTGGGCATCGCCAGCGTGGCGGTCTATTCGGAGGCCGACGCCGGCGCGCTGCACGTGCGTCTGGCCGACGAGGCCCACTGCATCGGCGGGCCCGCGCCAGCCGAAAGCTACCTGCGAGGCGAGGCGGTGATCGAGGCGGCGCTGCGCAGCGGCGCGCAGGCGATCCATCCCGGTTACGGCTTCCTGTCGGAGAACGCCGACTTCGCCGAGGCGGTGGCTGCGGCGGGACTGGTGTTCATCGGTCCACGCGCCGCTTCCATGCGACGCATGGGCAGCAAGGCCGGCGCCAAGCAGCTGATGGCCGAAGCCGGCGTGCCGGTGGTACCCGGCTACAACGGCGAGGACCAGTCGCTGGCCACGCTGTCGCGCGAGGCCGCGCGCGCCGGCTTCCCGCTGATGGTCAAGGCTGCCCACGGCGGCGGTGGCAAGGGCATGCGCGTGGTCCATCGCCTCGAGGATTTCGTCCCGGCGCTGGAAAGCTGCCAGCGCGAGGCGCGCAACGCGTTCGGCCGCGACCGGGTCCTGCTCGAGCGCTACGTCACCACGCCGCGGCACATCGAAGTGCAGGTGTTCGGCGACGCGCACGGCAACGTGATCCATCTCAACGAGCGCGAATGCTCGGCGCAGCGCCGCTACCAGAAGGTGCTGGAGGAATCGCCCTCGCCGTTCCTGACCGTCGAGCTGCGCCAGGCCATGGGCGAGGCCGCCGTCGCCGCCGCGCGCGCGATCGACTACGTCAACGCCGGCACGGTGGAGTTCATCGTCGACGCCGACGGCAATTTCTTCTTCATGGAGATCAACACCCGGCTGCAGGTCGAGCATCCGGGGCGAGGTA
>JAGHZW010000006.1:7779-8730 GCA_017745195.1 Pseudoxanthomonas sp.
CCGTGCCGGGGCGCACCCTGCACGCCGACGCCGACAGGCCACGCGCACTGGCGCGGCTGGGTGCCGCGCTGGCCCAATGCCACGTCGCCGGGCCGAAGACCAACCTCGCCTTCCTCGAGGCGCTGGCGCTGCACCCGGCCGTGGTCGAGGGCCGGATCGACACCGGCTACCTGGATCGGCACCTGGAAGAATTCGTCACCGGCATCGGAGTGCTGCCGCACCCCCTGCTCGTGGCGGCCTGCACCGCCTTCGTGCTGCGACAGCAGCAGGAAGAGCGCCGGTCCGCCCTCGCCGGCGCCGATCCGCATTCGCCGTGGCACGCCCTCGACGGCTGGCGACTGCACGGCCGCGCCGGCCGTCACCTGCGCCTGCAGGACGGCGGCCAGGACCACAGGGCGACCGCGGCCGGCGACCGCGGCGACTGGCACATCGAGGTCGATGGCACCGCCTCGGTGGTGTCGGCCGCACGCCTGGCCGACGGCGTCCTCGAACTGCGTATCGACGGTCAGGGACGGCGCCTGGCGGTCCGCTTCGACGGGGATGCGCTGGAACTGCACGACGGCCACCGGCGCCGGACACTGCGCCTGCTGCCTGCCGAACGCGGCGAGGGCCGCGGCGAAGCCGGCGGAGACGGCCGCGTGCTTGCGCCGATGCCCGGCCGCATCGTGCTGGTCAAGGCCGACGCCGGCCAGGCGGTGGCCGCGGGCGCCGAACTGCTGGTGATGGAGGCGATGAAGATGGAACTGACGGTCAGGGCGCCGCGCGACGGCGTGGTGTCCGAACTGCGCGCCATGGCCGGCGATTTCGTCGAGGCCGACACGGTGCTGGCGATCGTCGCCGATGCGGTCGCCACCGATGCGGCCGCCACCGGTGTGGTCAGCAGTGTGGAACGGGCATGAGCGACTTCGTCCGCATCGTCGAGGTCGGCCTGCGCGCGGCCGCTGACCGCGA
>JAGHZW010000007.1 GCA_017745195.1 Pseudoxanthomonas sp.
ACCACGACCTGGCCGATCCGAACCAGTTCAACCACCTGCTGAAGAACATCGCCATCGCCGGTGGCTTCATCGTCCTGGCCGCGGTCGGGGCCGGCCGCTTCAGCGTCGATGCGATGAAGGCGCGCCGCACCGGCTAGGCGCGAACCCTGACCCGGAGCCGGCGCAGGGCGCCGGGATGTCGGGGCCAGCGTGCTGGTTCGCAGCCGGCACCTGGCCCCGGCTTTTTCTGGCCGGCGCGTTGCCCGGTGACTTCAGGCACGCGCCGGACCGGGTCGCGCCACGCACCCTGCAGCTGACCGTCTCGTGGACAAGGCAATGAAATTGCGGTGGCTGCTCCTGCTGGCGATGTTCGTTCCCTGCGCCCTGCGCGCGGCCGCGCCGCATCGGGTCGAATCGGCGGTGGTGCCGGGCGTGGTGTTCGAAGTGGATGCTGGCCTGCGTGCGTTGCCGGCGATGCGCTTTCCGATCGCCGACAGCACCGATGCGGAGCGCTGGCTGTTCGTCGATGCAGCCGACGGGGTGGTGCGGCGCATGCTGGTGCTGCAGTTCGAGCGGGTGCAGGCCGGATCGGATTTCCGCTTCGTGTTCCCGTCGGTGCCGCCGCGCCAGTTCGGCCCGCACGTGTACCGCTCCGGGGCCTACGCCTACGACGACGTCGCCGCAGCGGCGCGCGCGCCGGGACTGGAGGCCGACCGCACGCGCGCGGCGCTGGCCGCCGCCGGCCTGCAGCCGGCGCGCTACTGGCACGTGGCGCGGCTGGCGCGCGTGACCGATCCGCAGGGCATGGGCGAGGCCATCGTCTTCTACATGGACAACGCCGACGCGCGCTATCCGCACGGCCTGGTGGACGTGGACGAGGATGGCGACGGCCGGCTCGAAGGCGTGGAGACGGCGCGGCTGTGGCAGGCGCTGGAGCAGGCGCTGCGGGTGCGCGCCGCGGACTGACGCGGCGGCCGGCGTTGCGGCCCGGCCGACCGGGCGTTCGCGTTCTGGAGTATGTCCACGACGACGGGCTGGCCATGCGACTGCGGCTGCGACTGTTCTGGGTGTTCCTGCGCTCGTTCTGGTGCGCGCGCCTGGGCGTGCTGGACGAGTCGGTCCTGCCGTTCACGGTCCTGCCCAACGACGTCGATATTTCCAAACTCACCGACGACCGCTACCTGGCCATCGCCGACCTCGGGCGCATCGACCTGGCCCTGCGGGTCGGCCTGCGCACGACCCTGGTGCGCCAGCGCTGGACGCCGATCGCCACGCTGGCCACGGTGCGCTACCGCCATCCGTTGCGCCTGTTCCAGCGCTACCGCCTGCGCACGCGGGTCCTGTGGTGGGACGAGTCGGCGTTCTACCTGCGCCAGGTGTTCGAGCGCGGCGGACGCGGGCAGGCGACCGCCTACCTGCGCGCGACGTTCCTCGGCGCGCACGGGACCGTCGATCCGGCGACGGTGCTGGCGCACGTGCGCGAACCGGTCGACCGGCCGCGCATGCCCGAGGTGATCCCGCAGCTGCAATCGCTGGCCGATGCGATACATCGGGAGCAGCTCGACCGCGACCGCGCCCCGACGCCGCTGGCGGGTGCGCATGCCGCAGGGCGGCAGTAGGCGGGCGCCGGGGGGCCAAGGTCCCTGCCGCAGGTTCAGATCCCGCACCGGTCCGGCGCCGGCCGTCCGTTGCGCGCAGCTCGCCCCGTTCTAGCCATTGGCAGCCGCTGCATTCCGCCGCGGCGGGGAGGCGGGGGCAGTCGGAGCAGGTCGATGGGCAGTCAGCAAACCAGCGTCGAGCCGGAGCGGCTCAACCAGTTCCTCGGGGCCGCGGTCGGTGACCTGGGAGCGGCGATCAGCGCCAGCCTGGTGCTGGTCGGCGACCGCCTGGGCTTCTACAAGGCGCTTGCCGAAGAGCCGGCGACCCCGGCCGAGCTGGCCGCGCGCACCGGTACCAGCGAGCGCTACGTGCGCGAGTGGCTGGGCAACCAGGCCGCCGGTGGCTACGTGGAGTACGACGCCGGCAGCGGCCGCTACGGCCTCGACCCGGCGCAGGCGCTGTGCCTGGCCAATCCGGGCGGCCCGGTCGACCTGCCCGGCGCCTACTACCTGATCGAGGCGACCTTCCACGCGCTGGAGCGCACCGTGGACAACTTCCGCAGCGGCCGCGGCATGGAATGGGGCGAGCACCACGCCTGCCTGTTCCATGGCACCGAGCGCTTCTTCCGCGCCGGCTACAACGCGCACCTGCTCGGCGAATGGCTACCGGCACTGGACGAGGCGACCGACAAGCTCGCCCGCGGCGCCCAGGTCGCCGACGTCGGCTGCGGCCACGGTGCCAGCACTGTGCTGATGGCGCAGGCCTATCCGCGCTCGCACTTCACCGGTTACGACTACCACGCCGAATCGGTGCGCATCGCCAACGAGCGCGCGAAGGAGGCCGGCGTGGACAACGCGCGCTTCGAGGTCGCCGATGCCACCGGCTACGGCGGCAAGGACTTCGACCTGATCGCGTTCTTCGACTGCCTGCACGACATGGCCGATCCGGTCGGCGCGGCGCGGCACGCGCGCCAGGCGCTGGCGACCGACGGCACGGTGATGCTGGTGGAGCCGTTCGCCGGCGACCGGGTCGAGGACAACCTCAACCCGGTCGGCCGCGTGTACTACGGCGCCTCCTCGCAGATCTGCGTGCCGGTATCGCTGGCGCGCAACGGGCCGGCGCTGGGCGCGCAGGCCGGCGAGGCGCGGTTGCGGCAGGTGCTGGAGGAAGGAGGATTCGGCCACGTGCGCCGCGCCGCGGAGACACCGTTCAACCTGGTGATCGAGGCGCGGGCGTGAGGCGGGCAGGGAGAGGTCGGGTGCGCTGGTGAAAGCCTTCTCACGCGTCATCCTGGTTTTGCTGGTGCTGTTCAGCGCGCTGCACGCGTTCTACTTCATCAGCAACGGGCAGAAGCTGCAGAGCGCGCTGGCCTCGCTCGGGTTCGGCCTGATGGCCTACGGATCCTGGCGCGAGGAGCGGCGCGGCGCCGATGGCACGCCGCTGGTGCGCGACCGCCGGGCGCGAGGCGTGTCGATGCTCGGCATGGTGCTGGTCACTGCGTACTTCGTGCTGCGCTTCACCGGGCCCTGAAGCGGAGGCGGCACAATGGCGCCTCCAGTCCACGGCTGCAGCCGGGTGGAGCGCCTCCATGTCCAAGTACCTGATCTCGTTCCCGAGCAAGGCGATGACCGTGCCGGCCGACCAGCTGGAAGAGGTGGGCAACGACGCGGCCGCGGTGATCGAGGCGGCCAAGGCCGCCGGCGTATACGTGTTCGCCGGCGGCATCGACGAATCGGTGCCGCCGGTGCGGGTGTCGGCCGATGGCACGGCTACCGCGGGCGGCTATCCATGGGCGCCGACGCTCGATGGCGGCTTCGCCGTGCTGGAACTGC
>JAGHZW010000008.1:0-704 GCA_017745195.1 Pseudoxanthomonas sp.
GGCAAGATTCCGGCCATCGTCTACGGTGGCGACCTGAACCCGGTCAACATCCAGCACGCCACGTTCCTGGTCCAGGCCCCGCAGTTCGAGCGGATGCTGGTCGACGACGGCTTCCTGCTGTTCAAGTACTGGTTGTGCGTGGACCAGTCCGAGCAGGAAAAACGCTTCGCCGAGCGCCACAGGAATCCGCTGAAGGGCTGGAAGCTATCACCGGTCGACACGCAGGCGCGCCTGCGCTACGCCGACTACACCCGCGCACGCGAGCAGATGCTCGCCGCCACCCATACCGCGCATGCGCCGTGGACCTTGGTCGACTTCAACGACCAGCGCCGCGGCCGCCTGACCCTGATCCGCGACCTGCTCGACCGGCTGCCGGACGTGGCGGTGCCCAATCACCTGCCCCCGCTGGAGCCGCTGCCCGGAAAACCCGGGCGCGAGCATTACGGCGTACTCGAACCGATCGCTCCGTATCCGCCCGCCAGGGGGCACTGAGTCAGCCGATCGCGAAGCCTGCCGCCACCTCGTCCGGCGCGGGTGCCGGCAGGGACTGCAGCGCATCGACGCGCGCCCTCGGCGGTCCCTGCCGCAGCCAGGCTTCCAGTTCGGCCAGGGCCGCCGGAACGCCCGCTGCAACCACCTCGACGCCGCCGTCGGCCAGGTTGACCGCGCTGCCGTCCAGGCCCAGGCGGCCACGCCGACCACCC
>JAGHZW010000008.1:763-3875 GCA_017745195.1 Pseudoxanthomonas sp.
GGCCAGGCCCAGGCGCAATGCCTGCTCGCGGGTGGAGGCGCGGAAGAACACGCCCTGTACCCGCCCGGACACGTGCCAGCGCGCAGACGCGCGGCCGCGACTCATCACAGCTTGCCGCCGCCGGCCTCCACCGCCGTCTCGATGTCGTAGGCGGTGACCGGGCCGAGGAAATGCCGGGCGACCCTGCCCTGCGGATCGAGCAGGTAGGTGGTGGGCAGGCCGCGCGGCGTGGCGAAATCCGGCGGCGGGCTCATCGGATCGAGGATGACGATCGGATAGGACACCGGATGCTCCTTGAGGAAGGCACGCATGTCTTCCGCGGTGATGTCCTCGTAGGCCAGGCCGACCACCTCGATCTGCTCGCGCATGGTGTGCATGGCCGACAGCTCGGGCATCTCCTTCAGGCACGGACCGCACCAGGTCGCCCAGAAATTCACCACGACCCAGTGGCCGCGATGGTCGGCCAGGTCGAACAGCTTGCCGTCGGCCGCGGCCGCGGCGAAACGCGGCGTTTCGGCGGTGCGCTCGACCACGCCCGGCTGCGCGACCTGCGGCAGGCCCTCGTCCGCGGTGGACGCCGGAGGCGCCGCGGGCTGCGCGGCGACTGGCGCGGCAGGCGCGGGCGCGGGCGATGGCTCGCGCTGGCAGGCCGACAGGGCCAGCAGCGCCGGCAACAACAGGAGGGAAAGGCGCATGCTCAGGTTCCGGTTCGTTCAAGGCTCGGGGGATACAGGTCGCCGACGCGGCGCTTGAGCGCGTCGCGCAACGGCAGGCGCAGGTCGTCGAGTACCGCGTATGCGGCCGCGCCCAGGTCGTCTTCGCGGCACGGCAACCATGCCTCGTCGATCGGCACGCGCAACTGGCAGGCCTCGTAGAGCTCGGCCAGGGTCAGGCTATCGAGGTCGCGCGCCAGCAGCCATTCGCCCCGCTCGTCGCGCCGCACCAGCCTGATCCCGTCCAGCCGGTAGAGGAACTCCTGCAGCAGCGAGTCGGTCAGCATCGGCTCCAGCGCCAGCATTTCGCTGGTATGCAGGCCCTTGCCCTCGCGCCGTGCCTGCTGGAAACGGCCGATCAGGCGCAGCAGCGCATAGCCCTCGTACCCCTGCGGCAAGCGCATCGACGCCGGCTGGTAGCGGAAGGCGGCCAGCGACGACGCCAGCGACGCGCCGAGCAGGATCGCCACCCAGCTCAGGTAGATCCACAGCATCAGGATCGGCACCGCCGCCAGCGTGCCGTACAGGTTCTGGAAACTCCGGAAACTGCCCAGGTACAAGCCCAAGGCCGACTTCACGCCTTCCAGCAGCAGCGCCGCCAGCAAGGCACCGGCGAAAGCGTGCCTCCACATCACCGTGTGGTGCGGCACAACCCGGTAGGCCACCATCACCACTACCAGTTCGATCAGCACCGGGGTCATGCCGAGGCTGAAGTTGGCCAGCCACTGGCCTTCCGGCGAACTGAACAGCCGCATCGCGAAGAAGCTCGCCGAGACCGACAGCGAAGCCGCGGCCAGCAGCGCGCCCAGGGTCAGCACCGTCCAGTACACCAGGTAGCGCGACAGCCGCGGGCGGGCGCTGGCCACGCGCCAGATCCGGTTGAAGGTGGTTTCCACGCTGTGCAGGGTGACCAGCAGCGAAACCACCAGGGCCACCGTGCCGGCGGCGGTCAGTCCGCTGATGTTCTGCCGGAGATACTCCAGCCTGGACTCGATCGCCCGCGCCGAACTGGGCACGAAGTTGGCGAACACGTAGTCGACCAGCGCATCACTGAGTTGCTCGAACACCGGGAACGCGGCGAGCACGCCCAGCACCACCGCCGCCAGCGGCACCAGCGCGAACGCGGTGGTGTAGGCCAGCGAGCCGGCGGCCTGGAACAGGTTGTCGTCGAGAAACCGGCGCCACAGGAAGCGGGCGAACGAGGACGCCCGCGCGCGGTCGCGCACCCGTTCGCGCCAGCCAGCGATGATCCCCGCGATGCCCATCCGCGCAAGCCTACCCGAAGCGCGGTGACCACCGCATCGAGCCGCGATCGCCGATACTTGTCGGCCCTCCCTGTCTGATGCGAACCCGATGCCGGAGATCCTGGTCCTGTATTACAGCCGCGGCGGTTCGGTGGCGCGCCTGGCCCGGCACATCGCGCGCGGCGTGGAGGAAGTCCCCGGCATGCAGGCGCGCCTGCGCAGCGTGCCGCCGGTGGCCGCGGTGACCCAGCAGGCCGCACCGCCCGTGCCCGAGGATGGCGCGCCCTACGTGCAGGCCGCCGACCTGGTCGAATGCGTCGGCCTGGCGCTGGGCAGTCCGACCCGCTTCGGCAACATGGCCGCGCCGGTGAAGCATTTCCTCGATGGACTCGGCACCGAATGGGCCAGCGGCACCCTGGCCGGCAAGCCGGCGGCGGCGTTCACCTCCACCGCAACCCAGCATGGCGGCCAGGAATCGACCTTGCTGACCATGCACGTGCCGCTGCTCCACCACGGTTGCGTGATCGTCGGCATTCCCTACACCGAGCCACTGCTCACCTCGACCCGCAGCGGCGGCACGCCCTATGGAGCCAGCCACGTCGCCGGCACCCAGGACGATCCACAGCCGACCGACGAAGAGGCCGCGCTGGCGCGTGCGCTGGGCCGGCGCCTGGCCGACATCGCGGCGAGGCTCGCGCGCTGATGGCCACCTCGCGCTCGCGCCGCATCACCGGCGCCGCCCTGCTGGCGATGGCGCTGCTGTACCTGGCCTGGTTCCACGACGACCGCCATGCCACGGCGGCGTTGCTGGTGTTCGCGCTACCGCCATTGCTGCTCGCCCTGCCGGCTTGGCGCGGCGGACGGCGTGCGGCGTTCTGGGGCGGCGTGCTGGCGCTGTTCTGGTTCAGCCACGGAGTGATGGTCGCTTACACCCGTCCGGCGGAAGCGGCCTTCGCCTGGGCCGGGATCCTGTTGTCGCTGCTGGTGATTGGCGCCGCCAGCTGGCCCGGCCTGCACGCGCGTTTCGGCCGCCGCCGCGGCTGACGCCGCGACCGGCCAGCCACCATCGTCGATAATGGCCGCACTTCGCGGCCCGCCGACTCCGTCGCGGCCGCTCCACCACATCCACCCGGCGACGTCGCCCAGGCCCTGAGC
>JAGHZW010000008.1:3933-4433 GCA_017745195.1 Pseudoxanthomonas sp.
TCATCTACTTCGCCGACGAGGCCGACTACCAGATCGGCGAGCCGCAGATCGGCACGATCCTGCGCGAGCTGGGCGTCAGCTTCCGCTTCAGCGTGATCCCGATCCTGAAGAAGGATTCGCTGCACATCACCGACGAGGACCGCGAACTGGTCCGCGCCACCATCGCCGCGCAACCGGCACGCCACGTGCTGGTCACCCACGGCACCGACAGCATGGTCCAGACCGGCATGGTGCTGCGCACGATCCCGGACAAGACCATCGTCATGACCGGCGCGCTGAGCCCGGCACGGTTCCGCGGCTCGGACGCCGAGTTCAACATCGGCTGTGCGATCGGCGCGGTGCAGTCGCTGCCGCACGGTGTGTACATCGCCATGAACGGCCTGATCTGGGACCCGGCCAAGGTCCGCAAGAACGTCGCCGCCAACCGCTTCGAAGCCACCTGAGGCGCCCCGGTGTCGATGGCGACCCGCGCCACGCGCGCGCTCGGCGGTTCGGTGGTG
>JAGHZW010000008.1:4492-5783 GCA_017745195.1 Pseudoxanthomonas sp.
GTCCGATCCACTCGGCCGCCGCGGCGTTGGGTCTGGCGCCGGAGCGCGTGCTGAAGACGCTGATGGCCTGGGTCGACGCGCGGCCGGTCTGCGTGGTGATCCCCTCGGACCGGCAGCTGCAGCCCAAGGCGCTGGCCGCGGCCTGCGCCGGCAAGGCGGCGCGGATGATGGAAGTTGCCGAAGCCGAGCGGCGCAGCGGCTACAAGGTCGGCGGGGTCAGCCCGTTCGGCCAGCAGCGACCGGTGCCGGTATGGTTCGAGCAGGACGCGCTGGCGCAGCCTGGCGTGTGGATCAACGCCGGCCAGCGCGGGCTGCTGCTGGAGATCGACCCGGCCGACGCAGTACGCGTGCTGCAGGCATCGAGCGCGCCGATCAGCCGCTGAGCCGGCATCGGACTCGAGATGACGGGATGAGACCGGCGGCCGCAATGCCGCTCAGAACATCCCGGTTTCCAGCCGCGCGGCCTCGGACATCATGTGCCGGCCCCATGGCGGATCGAACACCAGCTCGACATCGGCCTCGGCGATGGTCGGGATCTGCTCGAGCTTGCTGCGCACGTCGTCGACCAGGATCTCGCCCATGCCGCAGCCGGGCGCGGTCAGGGTCATCCTGACCTCGACCATGCGCTGGCCATCGTCGCGCGGCTTGAGGCTGGCTTCGTACACCAGGCCCAGGTCGACGATGTTGAACGGGATCTCGGGGTCGAAGCAGGTGCGCAGCTGGCGCCAGACCATCGCCTCGACTTCCTCGTCGCTGGCATTGGCCGGCAGCTCGAGTTCGGACACCGGCTCCTTGCCGATCGCGTCGGCATCCTTGCCGGCGATGCGGAACAGGTTGCCTTCGACGAAGACGGTGTAGCTGCCACCCAGGCCCTGGGTGATGTAGCCGACGCTGCCGGCCGGCAGGGTCACGGCTTCGCCCTGGGGCACCATGACGGCGGCGCAATCGCGCTCGAAACGGACGGGTTCGCTGCTGCGGGAGTACATGCGGGCTATATGGGGCCGTGCGCGGCGCGGACAAGGCGCGGCGGCAGCAAGAGGACTGGGGGCTAGATTTTAGCCGATGCGGGCTGCGCGTATTCTTGGCGACCCCTCAGGCCACCACCATGACGCCGGTCAAGCCCAGTCCTTCCACGCCAACCCGACCCACGCCATGGCTCTGGCCGTTCATGCTCCTGCTCGGCAGCGCGACGCTGGTCGTGGCCTGGAGCTCGCTGGCCCTGGCCACCGGCCACCCAGCCGTGCTGGCGCAGACCCGCCGGCACAGCTATATCGTCTCGCTGCTGGGCATT
>JAGHZW010000009.1 GCA_017745195.1 Pseudoxanthomonas sp.
TTGGTCAGGTTGGTCGCGTCGAAGGTGACCGTCCAGTTCTCGGCGGCGTCGTAGCTGAGCTGCAGGTCCAGGCTGCTCTCGGCGTTGAAGTACACGCCCAGCGGGTTGGCGAACAGCGCGGCCTCGTAGTGGTGCAGGAAGTCGTCGCGCCAGACGTAGGACATGCGTGCGGAGAAACGGCTGCGCTCGTAGGCGAGCACCACGCTGTAGGAGCTGTCGGAGATACCGAACATCGGCGTCTCCTGGGTGCCCACGACCTCGCCGGCGCTGTTGGTGACCGGGATCTTCTGGCTGGAATCGAGCGCGGTGTAGCTGGCCTGTACGCCGAAGCCGTCGAGCAGGCCAGGCAGGTTCTCCGGGAAATACACCACGCCCAGCTCCAGGCCTTCCAGCTTGCCATCGGAGGCGTTGTCCGGCTGGGTCAGGATGTAGTCGTAGTTCTGGTAGGTCACCCGCCGGCGGAAGTCGCTGATCAGGCCCTCGATGTCGCGGCGGAACAGCGTGCCGTAGACCGCGCTGCCGGGCGAGAAGTACCACTCCAGCGACAGGTCGTAGTTCTTCGATTCGACCGGTCGCAGGTTCGGGTTGCCGCCGGTGGCGGTGCCGTAGCCGATGTTGGTGACGTCGGCGACGTAGATGATGTTCGGGTTGAGCTGGGCGAAGCCCGGGCGGCGCAGGGTTTCGCCGTAGGCCAGGCGCATCATCAGGTTGTCGGTGAAGCCGTAGCGCAGCATCAGGCTCGGCAGCAGCTTGGAGGCGCTGGCCGTGGCGCTGCCGTCGCCGAACTGCATGTCGGTGTCGACGTTCACGTAGCGCACGCCGAACTGGCCGTCGAAGGTGCGGCCGCCGAGTTCGGTGGCGAAGTTCGCCTGCAGGTAGGCCGCGCTGGTGGCTTCGTCGACCTCGAAGTTCTTGGTCATGACCAGCTGGTCGCTGGTGGGCAGGCCGTATAGTTCGCGGTAGAAGTCGGCGTTGGCGCGGATGTAGTGGCCATTGGGAACCACCCAGGAGCCCGGCACGTCGGCGCGGCCGTCGAAGAAGTCGCTGTTGAACGACAGCAGGCCGTCGGTGCCGGTCAGCTGGCAGGCCGGCAGCGTGCGGTCGCAGCCGCCCGCCTCGGCCACGCGCCGGCCTTCGCTGGCGCCGCGGTCGTCGTAGCGCACGCCGAAGGAGAACTTCTCGAGAATGCCCCAGTTGGCCGCGTAGTCGCCGTCGAAGGTGAAGGTCGTGGCGTCGCCCTTCTGGTAGTCGGCGTTGTCGTAGAACTGGGCCATGTTCCACTGCGCCGGATCGGCGGGATTGCTCTCGTCGACGCCAGGCGTGGCGGGGTCGTCGACGAAGCCGAACGCCGGCACGCCGCCGCTGCGGTTGAAGTCGACCCACACTCCGTGGGTCACGCGGTCGCCGCGCATGGCGATGAAGTCGCGCTCGAACTCGCTGCTCTGGTAGGTCAGCTCGGACTTCAGCTTCAGGTTGTCGCCGACGTCCCATTTTCCGCCGAGCGCGTAGAGCATGGTGTCGGTGCTGGCGGTGGTCAGGTCGCCGCTGGTGAAGTTGTACGGCAGCCCGACCTGGCGCGACTTCATGATGTTGGTGCCCGGGTACAGCTCGATGGTGTCGCTGGGGTTGGGACCGAGCGCGCCCCACCAGTCGACAAACGAGAACAGCAGGGAGTTGAACGACTCGTTGCGGTAGCCGTTGTAGAACGCCTCGAACAGGTACTCGGAGTCCTCGTTCGGCGCCCACTGCAGCGAGATGTTGGCGGCCGGGCGCTCACGCTTGCCGGTGAAGTCGCTGGCGAACATCGCGTCGCGCGAGAGCAGGTATTCGTACTGCTGGCCGCGCACCGGCAAGGTGGATCCCGGCGAGAACGGCAGGCCGGCGACCAGGCCCGGCTGCCAGACTTCCTGGCCGTCGATCACCGTGTCGATGCGCTGGTAGGGCACGAAGCCGGCCGGCGGCTCGTCGGTGAAGAACGGCACCATCGCGCCGGCGGTCACGCTCTGGTCGCGGTAGTTGGTCTCGGCGTACGAGATGTTGGCCAAGGCGCCGAAGCGGCCTTCGCCGACGTTCCAGACATTGGAGAGCAGGGCGCTGAGGTTGGGGTCGACGTGGCCGGACTGCTCCTGGTAGATGGTGCGCGCGGCCAGCACGACCTTGCTGCCGTCGAAGTCGAACGGGCGATGGGTGTGGATGTCGATCTGGCCGGCGATGCCGGTCTCGATCTGGCTGGCCGCACGGGTCTTGAACACGTCGACGCTGGCCAGCAGGCTCGCCGGCACGTCGGCCAGGGCGACCGAGCGGCCGGAGGAGGTGAAGATGTTGCGGCCGTTGATCGTGGTGGTGATGTCGTTGAGGCCGCGGATCGACACCGTTGCCACCTCACCGCCACCGCGGTCGGTCGTCTGCACGCCGGTCACGCGCTGCAGCGCCTCGACCAGGTTGTTGTCCGGGAACTTGCCGATGTCCTCGGCGACGATCGCGTCGACGATCTGCATCGAGCCCTGCTTGAGTTCCAGCGCGCCCATCATCGAGGCGCGCACGCCGCGTACCTCGACCCGGTCCAGCGCGGTCGCATCGAGCTTGCTACCGGTGGCATCGGTGGCCGGCGCCGGGCACGGCGCGTTCGGATCATCCGCGGTGGGGCAGGTCTTCGGCGCTTCCTGCGCGGTGGCGGACAGGGCGATCAGCAGCGCGGCCGGCAGCATTGCCAGTCGCGCGCGGCGGGGTTGCATCGAACGGTTCGAACGCTTCATTGCAGTGGCTCCCAAGGCTTGTTGTTCTAGGCGAAGGCGGTATCGGCCGCGCAGGCACGCGCCTGCCGCGGCGCCGCCGCGGTGGTTCAGGGTCGGATTGGTTCGTGGCCGGAAAGCGTTCCGGACCCGGGTCGATGCGGGGCGTGGATGGCGCAGGCGCGTGGGGCGCGAGCCGGATGCAGCGATATCCCGGACAACAGTCCACCGTCACGGCATGCAGGCATGCCGTCGAACATGAGCGTCGTCACTTTCAACCCCTCCCGGT
>JAGHZW010000010.1:0-2646 GCA_017745195.1 Pseudoxanthomonas sp.
CCTTCCTGTCGATCCGCGACGGCGGCGTGCAGCGCTTCGTGCTGCGGCTGGAGCACGAGCGGGTGCCGTCGCCGGGAACGGGGCGGGGCGCGGCAGACCGCGGGAACACCCATACCGACGTCGACGTCGGCCTGCTCGCCGCCGAGCGCGAGCCGGCCATGTTGTTCGAGCTGGCGCGCAGCCGGCTCGAACGCGTGGAGATCCCGGCGCCGGTGGTGGCCATCCGCCTGCTGGCCCGGCACCTGCCGCCGTTCGTGCCGGCCAGCGGCGACCTGTTCGACACCCGCCAACAGCAGCAGCTGCCGTGGCCGCAGCTGCGCGAGCGCCTGCGCGCGCGGCTGGGCGACGAGGCGGTGTACCGGGTCGCGCCCGGCGGCGATCCGCGCCCGGAACGGGCCTGGCGGCGGGTGCAGGGCGACGAGGCGAAGATCGCCGCCGCGCCCGCGCGGCCGCCGCGTCCGACGTGGCTGCTGCCGCAGCCGATCCCGCTGCGCGGCACGGCGCGGATCCTCTCCGGGCCGGAGCGGCTGGAAAGCGGCTGGTGGGACGACGCCGACGCGCGCCGCGACTACTACGTGCTGGAGACCGCGCAGGGCCAGCGCGCGTGGGCGTTCGCGCCGCCCGGCGAGCAGGGCGGTGGGCAGGGCGGCTGGATGCTGCACGGGTGGTTCGGATGAGCTGGGACGAGGCCGTCGACGGCGTGGACCGCGACACCCCCGGCGGGCGTCCGCCGCGTGCGTGGGAAGTGGCGCAGCGGCTGGGCCTGCGCGCGGCCAATGACGACGCGGTCGTCGGTGACGACGGCCTGCCGGCGTACGCCGAACTGCACTGCGTGTCGGACTTCTCGTTCCTGCGCGGGGCCAGCGATGCCGAGGCGCTGTTCGGGCGCGCGCAACGTTGCGGCTACGGCGCGCTGGCGATCACCGACGAATGCTCGCTGGCCGGGATCGTGCGCGCGCTGGAGGCCTCCGAGGCCAGCGGCGTGCCGCTGGTGGTCGGCAGCGAGTTCGTGCTGGCCGATGGCCTGAAGTGCGTGCTGCTGGTGGAGAACCATGCCGGCTACACCCGGCTGTGCGAGCTGATCACCGTTGCGCGGCGCAGCGTGGAGAAGAAGGGCTACCGGCTGGTGCGCGAGGACGTGGAGCGGGTGGTCGCCGCAGGCGCGTACGGCAGCGGGGCAGGCCCCGCTCGACGGGAAGCGGGCGAGGCCATCGCAGCGCCGGGCATGCCCGGCCCTGCCGACCACTGCGGCCTGTTCGCGCTGTGGATGCCCGGTGCGCAGCCCGATCCGGCGCAGGGCCGCTGGCTGCAGTCTGTGTTCGGCGCGCGCGCGCACCTGGCGGTGGAGCTGCACCGCGAGCAGGACGATGCCGCGCGCCTGCAACAGCTGCTGGCGTTGGCCGAAGAGCTGGACATGCCGGCGCTGGCCAGCGGCGACGTGCACATGGCCCACCGCCGCGAGCGCGTGCTGCAGGACACGCTGACCTCGATCCGCCACACCACCACGCTGGCGGAAGCCGGCGCGCTGCTGTTCCGCAACGGCGAGCGCCACCTGCGCACGCGCCGCGCCCTCGGGAACATCCATCCCGCCCACCTGCTGGAAGCGGCCGCGGCGCTGGCCAGGCGCTGCACCTTCAACATGCGCGAGGTGAAGTACCAGTACCCGAAGGAGCTGGTGCCCGAAGGCCGCACGCCGGCCAGCCACCTGCGTGCGCTGACCGAGGCGGGCATGCGCCAACGCTGGCCGGAGGGCGTGCCGGAAGACGTGCGCGCGAAAATCGAGGAAGAACTGGCGCTGATCGCCAAGAAGGAATACGAAGCTTTTTTCCTGACCGTGCAGGACATCGTCCGCTTCGCCCGCTCGGAGGGCATCCTTTGCCAGGGCCGCGGCTCCTCGGCCAACTCGGCGGTGTGCTACGCGCTTGGCATCACCGCGGTGAACCCGACCGAGATCAGGCTGCTGATCGCGCGGTTCCTTTCGGAAAGCCGCAACGAGCCGCCCGACATCGACGTCGACTTCGAGCACGAGCGGCGCGAGGAGGTGATGCAGTACGTCTACCGCAAGTACGGGCGCCATCGTGCGGCCCTGGCCGCCACCGTGATCAGCTACCGCGGCAAGAGCGCGGTGCGCGACGTGGCCAAGGCCTTCGGCCTGCCACCGGACCAGATCGGCCTGCTCGCCGAATGCTTCGGCTGGGGCAACGGCGAGACGCCGATGGAGCAACGCCTGCGCGAGGCCGGCTTCGATCCGGAAAACCCGATGGTCCGCAAGGTGCTGGGGCTGGCGATGATGATCGAGGGCCGGCCGCGGCACCTGTCCCAGCATGTCGGCGGGTTCGTCATCTCCGACGCGCCGCTGTCGGCGCTGGTGCCGGTGGAGAACGCGGCGATGGTCGACCGCACCATCATCCAGTGGGACAAGGACGACCTGGAGACGCTGGGCCTGCTCAAGGTCGACTGTCTGGCGCTGGGGATGCTGACCTGCATCCGCAAGGCCTTCGACTTGGTGGAGCAGCATCGCGGACTGACGCTGGAGATGGCCACGGTTCCGGGTGAGGACGAAGACACCTACGCGATGATGCAGATCGCCGACACCGTCGGCGTGTTCCAGATCGAATCGCGGTCAGCGTGTCCTGCAGCACGCGC
>JAGHZW010000010.1:2656-2874 GCA_017745195.1 Pseudoxanthomonas sp.
GGGCGGCATGGTCCATCCCTACCTGCGCCGGCGCATGGGCAAGGAGAAAGTCACCTATCCATCGGAGGGCGTGAAGGCGATCCTCGGCGACACCCTGGGCATCCCGCTGTTCCAGGAACAGGTGATGGAGTTGGTAATCCATGCCGGCTATGAGCCGCATGAAGCCGACCAACTGCGACGCTCGATGGCCGCGTGGAAACGCGGCGGCGACATGGAGG
>JAGHZW010000011.1 GCA_017745195.1 Pseudoxanthomonas sp.
TGCCGGTCGGGCGCATTCCAGGCGTCGGCAAGGTCATGCAGGGCAAGCTGGAGGCGCTGGGTGTCGCCACCGTCGGTGACCTGCGCGCGTTGCCGCTGGAAGAACTGCAGCAGCGCTTCGGCAGTTTCGGCGCGTCGCTTTACCGGCGCGCGCGTGGCATCGACGAGCGGCCGGTCGAACCGGACCAGCCGGTGCAGTCGGTTTCGTCGGAAGACACCTTCGGCGAAGACCTGCCGCTGGAGGCGCTGGAACCGGCGATCCGCGAACTGGCGGCCAAGACCTGGCAGGCCGCGCGCAGGACCGAGCGGATCGGCCGCACTGTGGTGCTGAAGCTGAAGACGTCGCAGTTCCGCATCCTCACCCGCAGCCACACGCCTGAAACCCCGCCGGATTCGGCCGAGGCACTGGCTGCCATTGCCGTGGCCTTGCGCGAGCGGGTGGCGATGCCCGCGTCCACGCGCTACCGCCTGGTCGGCGTGGGCCTGGGTGGTTTCCGCGAACCGGAGGAAGGGGCGCAGCAGGCGGACCTGTTCGCCGCTTCCTGACCCGGTGCGTCGCCAGGCCGGGCCGCGGCATCGCAGCCGATGCCGGGCCCGTGGCGGCGATCAGCCCTTCGGCTGCCAGCGCACGTTGATGCCGTATTCGCGGCCCGGCTGGTTGTACCAGTCCACCAGCTGGTAGTCGCGGTCGAACAGGTTGGTCACCCGTGCTGCCACGGTCCAGTCGCTGCCCAGCGCGTACTCGAAGCGCAGGTCCAGGGTCGCGTAACCGCCGACGCGGACCAGGTTGGCCGCATCGTCATAGCGGCCGCCGGCGGCATTGAGCGTGGTGCCGAACGCGAATGCGCCGAAGTCGCGGTCCAGGTCGATGCGGCCGGTGTCGCGCGCGCGGCGCGGCAGCAGCTTGCCGTGGTTGATGCCTTCGGAGCGGTTGCGCGGATCGACGTGGCTGTACTGCGCCGCCAGCTCCCAGCCGGCGAATTCCGTGGCCACGGTGGCTTCGCCGCCGCGCAGGCGCGCGGTGTCGATGTTGCCGGGCAGGAACGTCGTCGAATCGAAGCTGATCAGGTCATCGACGCGGTTCTCGAACACATCGACCGTCCAGCGCCACGCCTCGACCTCGCCGGACAGGCCGAGGTTGATGTTCTTCGCCTCCTCCGGCTGCAGGTCGGGATTGCCGTAATAGGGGTAGTACAGGTCGTTGAAGCTCGGCGCGCGGAAGCCGGTGGAATAGCGCGCCGACAACAGCACGCCGCCGTCGAAGTGCCAGCCCCAGCCGAAGTTGCCGGTGGTGTGGCTGCCGAACTGTTCGTTGTCGTCGCCGCGCAGGCCGGCCTGCAGCTGCTGCGCGCCGAAGCGGCCCTGGTACTCGGCGAACACGCCGGTGTTGTTGCGGCTGTCCACGTCGTAGGCGGTGGTGCCGGTGATGTGGTCGTCGAGCCAGTCCGCGCCCGCGGTCAGGGTGTGGCCCTCGCGCAGGATGAAGTCGCCTTGCAGCGCGGCCTGGTCGCGGCGGGTTTCCAGGCCGCCGACGAAGCCGGTGGCACCGTAGTCGTCGGTGTCGTCGTAGCTGCGGCCGACCGTGGCCTGCAGCGTGGTCGCCGCCGACGGCGCGAAGCGCAGTTTGCCGGAGAACACCTGCTGCACGGTTTCCGAATAGTTGGCCCAGCTTCCGTCGTAGTGGTTGTAGCCCTCGGCGCGCAGCGCGCTGCCTTCCAGCGTCCAGGCCTCGCCGAGCTTGCCGCCGCCGCGCAGGCTGGCCGAACGGTTGCGGTAGCCATCGCGATCGGGTTCGTCCGCGTAGCAGCCCGCGCCCCAGCCGGCGGCGGTGCCGTCGCAGGCATTGATGCCATCGGTGCGCAGGAGCGCGACGTCGGCGCCGAACCAGCCACGCTCTCCGCCCAGGCCAAGGCCTGCACTGGCCTCACGCAGGTTGTTGCTGCCGACGCCGGCCATCGCCCGCGGCTGCAGCCTGCCGGTGTTGCGGCGGGTGAAGATCTGGATCACGCCGCCGATCGCGTCGGCGCCGTACAGGCTCGAATGCGGGCCGCGCACGATCTCGATCCGCTCGATCTGTTCCACCGGCAGGTCCTGCAGTGCCGGCAGGCCGGCGGTGGCAGAACCGATGCGTACGCCATCGACCAGCACCAGCAGCTGGTTGGAGCCCGCGCCGCGCAGGAACAGCGAGGTCTGCTTGCCTAGTCCGCCGGTGTTGGTCAGGTTGATGCCGGCGCGACCGGACAGCAGCTGCTGCAGCGAGGTGGCCTGGCTGCGCTCGATCTCGGCGCGGCCGATCACCTGCGCCGGCGACAGGCTGTCGCTGAGCGCGATCTGCGTGCGGGTGGCGGTGACCAGCACCTCGTCCAGGTCGGTGGCCTGTCCGGCGACGGCGGTGGGAATGGCCAGCGCCAGGGCGACGGCGGTGGTCAGGGGACGGAACATCATCGGCAACTCCATGCGTGCGTGGCGCCGCACCCGGCGCCAGTGTGGGAAGTCGCAAGCGGAGGATGCATGGAAGCGGACAGACGCACGGCGGCGTCGGCACGCCGCGACGCCCTCCGCATCGCAACCTGGGTTCCACAAGGCCGGTCTCCGGGCTGGCGACCGGGAGCCTGGCACTAGGCCCGATTCCCGTGCGGCGACGCCTTCCCGTGCGGTGCACAGTGGCGGATGTCGCGGCATTGCGGTCGCTTACCGTTGCGGGGGCAGCGCCGGCCTTGTCCTCGCGGACGCACCGGCTTCCCGTTTCAACCCGGACGGCGCTCGCCGGCCGGGTCACCTTGCAGTGCGGCGATTGTATGCGATCGATGCCGGTGGACGCGCGCCGCCGGCTTGATCGAAGTCATTGGATCGGCAACGCGCGTCGCGCTGCCGTGGCAGGAAGCGGACGCGGCGATCAGGTGAAGCGGTTGCCGGCTTCGTCGTTGCCGTTGGCGAGCGTTTCCTGTTCCTGGCTCGCGCCGTCGCCGCCGGCATCTTCGTTGCTGGCGTACACGGCAGTGGTCACCGGCCCGCCCATCGGCCGGCCACGCGCCGGCGGCAGCAAGGCACTGGCCGCTTCCAGTTCGGCCAGCAGCTGCTGGCGCCGGGCCTCGGGCACGTCATGCCAGTGGCAGTCCTGCAGTGCGCCTTCCAGTGCGTAGAGCAGGTTGAGGCTGGGCTTGAAGCCGGCGCGCCTGACCTTGATGAAGGCCTGCACCGCGCCGGCGGCGACCAGGTCCTCGGCGCTGCGCAGGCCGACCTGGCGCAGCCAGGCCGCGCTCTTGGGGCCGATGTTGCGCAGCTGGGTCGTGCTCAATGCAGCGACTCGACGAAGGCGGCGGCGATCGCTTCCAGGCCTTGCTGGTCGTCGGCGTCGAAGCGGTCCGGTTCCGGGCTGTCCAGGTCGAACACGCCGACCAGCGTGCCGTCGCCGCGCACCAGCGGCACCACCAGTTCCGAGCGCGAAGCCGAATCACAGGCGATGTGGCCGGGGAAGGCATGCACGTCGGCGACCCGCTGGGTCCGCCGGCTCGATGCGGCCGCACCGCACACGCCCTTGTCGAGCGGGATGCGCACGCAGGCCGGCAGGCCCTGGAACGGACCGACCACCAGCTCGGTACCGTCGTAGAAGTAGAAGCCGACCCAGTTCAGCTGCGGCAGCGCGTGGTAGACGAGCGCCGACAGGTTGGCCGCATTGGCGATCCGGTCGCGCTCGCCATGGAGCAGCGCGCGCGCCTGCGCGAGCAGCTGCGCGTACTGGTCCGGCTTGCTGCCGGACAGGGGAATGGAGGAGAAGGACATCATCCGATTCTAAACCCAATGTCACGACCGCATCGCGGCCGGCCGGGTCGCGGGCAACGGCTGGCGCGGGCCGTCTATCATCGCCGCCACGATCGGAGGGACAGGCAGGATGGATGCAGACCGGAAGGGGTGCGGCAGCGGCGACCCGTCGCCCGGGGCCTGGGGTGCGGACGATGCGTAGCCTGTTCGTGACCGGCACCGACACCGGCGTGGGCAAGACTCTCGCCAGCACCACGCTGCTGCATGCGCTGCGTGCACGCGGGCTGCGTGCGGTGGGCATGAAGCCGGTGGCCAGCGGCTGCGAGCACGGGTCCGAAGGCTGGCGCAATGCGGATGCGCTGGCATTGCAGGAGGCGAGCGATCCGCGCCCGGCTTACCCCGAGCTCAATCCGTTCGCGTTGCCCGAGCCGTTGGCGCCCGAGCTCGCCTCGCGCGCGGCCGGCGTCGAGGTGACGCTGGAGCCGCTGCTGGCCGCGTTTTCGCGGCTGCAGGCGCAGGCGGACACGGTGGTGGTGGAGGGTGTCGGCGGCTGGGCGGCGCCGCTGTCGACCACCCTGGACCAGCGTGACCTGGTGCGCGCGCTGCGCTTGCCGGTGGTGATGGTCGTCGGGTTGCGGCTGGGTTGCCTCAACCACGCACGGCTGACAGCCGATGCGATCGTTGCCGACGGCTGCGAGCTGCTCGGCTGGATCGCCAGCGCGGTCGATCCCGACATGGCCTGTCGCGAGGAGAACCTGGCCTTGCTCGACGCGCGTTTGCGGGCGCCGCGGCTCGGCTACCTGCCGTACCTGGAGGAGCCCCGCCCGGTCGATCTGGCCAGACGGATCACGTTGCCGTAGCCGCGGGCGTCAGCGCCCGGGTCGATCGGCGCTGACGCGGAATGCGCAAAAAAAAGGCCCGGCAGCGGGAGGGAGCTGCCGGGCCTGGGTTTGCGCGGAGGGAGGGGAGCCGCGCAAATTCGGTGATGCGTTGTAGCGGGCGATCAGCGCTTGGTGGCGGCCTTGGCGACCTTGGCCACGGTGGCCTGGGCCTGCTCGGTGGCGGATTCGAACTGGCTCTTGGCCAGCTGGCCGAGCACTTCGGAGGTCTTCAGGGTCAGGCCGAACACTTCCTGGCCGGCAGCGGCGACGCGCTCGGCGTTGTCGCGGGCGACCTGCAGGCCCTTCGGCAGCAGGGTCTTGTAGGACTCGAGGTCGCGGGCGTCAGCCAGCTCACCCAGGTAGTTGGTGGTGGCGTCGATGTTCTTCTCGAACGTGCGGAGCTGCACGCCGAACACAGTCTCGGCGTTCTCCAGGGCCAAGCGGTTCACGCGCGCGGCGACGGCGGCGAACTGGTGGGTGTAGGCGGCGAACTGGTCGTTGAACTGGTAGGACATGGCGTGCTCCCGTTACGGATTTGCCTTGATGGTGCGACGCAGCATACGACCGCATTTGTTGCAATGCAACAACTTTCGAAAAGTATTTTATGGCTTCCCTGAAAGCAAAGGGAAATCAATCAGATAGGAAAATAAAAATGCCTCCGGACCGGGTCCGGAGGCAGCTGGTAGGCGGGCGATTGCGCCGGATCTGGCCCGGCGTCGGGGGTCAGCCCCGGTAGCGGCAGCCCGAGGTGCAGGTTTCGTGGACCACCACCTCGCTCAGCAGCGGCAGCACCGGCTTGAGCCGGTTCCAGATCCAGATCGCGAGCCGCTCGCTAGTCGGGTTCTCCAGCCCCTCGATGTCGTTGAGGTAGTGGTGGTCGAGCTGCTCGTACAGCGGCTTGAACGCCGACTTGATCTCGGCGAAGTCCATCACCCAGCCGCTGTGCGGATCGGCTTCGCCGGACACGTGGATCTCGACCCGGAACGAGTGGCCGTGCAGCCGCGCGCACTTGTGGCCTTCCGGCACGTTCGGCAGCCGGTGCGCGGCTTCGAGGGTGAAAACCTTGAAGATGTCCATGGTGCGATCCGCTGCGTGTAGTCAGTGCGTGCGTGGGCCGGTGCGACGATCAGGCCGGAGCGTGGCCGCCGCGGCGCGGGCCGCGCTGGCGGCGACCGGCGTTGGCGTTGTTGCCGCCTTCGCGCTGGCTACCGCTGTGCTTCTTCGGTGCGGCATGCGCATGCCGCGGCGCGTCGCCGTGCGGACGCCGTGCATGGCGGCGCGGCGGACGCTGGCCTCCCGGCACCTCGGCCTTGCCCGGCGCGCTGTTGCCCCAGCGGATCGGCACCTGCGGCTCGAAGCCGGGCAGGTCGCGGATCTCCATGTCGCGGTCGAGCAGGCGCACGATCTGGCGCAGCAGCTTGGCGTCTTCCTGCGACACCAGCGAGATCGCTTCGCCGCTCGAACCATTACGGCCGGTGCGGCCGATGCGGTGCACGTAGTCCTCGGCGACCATCGGCAGGTCGAAGTTGATCACCCGCGGCAGCTGGTCGATGTCGATGCCGCGCGCGGCGATGTCGGTCGCCACCAGCACCTTGATCTTGCCGCCCTTGAA
The DNA here is from genome assembly GCA_017745195.1 of Pseudoxanthomonas sp. Taxonomy (GTDB): domain Bacteria; phylum Pseudomonadota; class Gammaproteobacteria; order Xanthomonadales; family Xanthomonadaceae; genus Pseudoxanthomonas. The sequence goes on from JAGHZW010000011.1 coordinate 6,255, forward strand.
GTCGCCCAGCGCGCGCAGGCGCTGGCCCTGGCTCTTGTTGCCGTGGATCGCCGCGGCCTGGATCCCCGACTTCTCCAGGAACGTGGTCAGCTTGTCGCTGCCGTGCTTGGTCTTGGCGAACACCAGAGTCTGCACGCGGGTGTCCTGGCCGAGCAGGTGCAGCAGCAGCTCGCGCTTGCGCCCGGCGTCGACCGGATGCACGCGGTGGGCGATGGTCTCGGCTACCGTGTTCTGCGGGGTCACCTGCACTTCGCGCGGGTGGCGCATGAACTCCATGGCCAGCTGCTTGATGCTTTCCGGGAACGTCGCCGAGAACAGCAGGGTCTGCCGGTTCTGCTTCGGCAGCTTGGCCAGGATGCGCTTGATCGAGGGCAGGAAACCCATGTCGAGCATGCGGTCGGCCTCGTCCAGGACCAGGATCTCGATCCCGGACAGGTCGACGCTGCGGCGCTCGATGTGGTCGATCAGCCGGCCCGGGCAGGCGATCACCAGGTCCACGCCGCGGCGCAGCGCGTCGAGCTGGTTGCCCATGCCCACGCCGCCGTAGATCACCGCGCTGGGGATGCGCAGGTACTTGCTGTAGTCGCGCAGGCTGTCATGGACCTGGGTGGCCAGCTCGCGGGTCGGGGCCAGGACCAGCGCGCGCGGCTTGCGCGGGCCGTTGACCGCCTGCGGCGAGGTGCCCAGGTGCTGCAGCAGCGGCAGGCCGAACGCGGCGGTCTTGCCGGTGCCGGTCTGCGCGCCGGCCAGCAGGTCGTGGCCGTCCAGGGCCAGCGGGATGGCCTGCTGCTGGATCGGGGTGGGGGTTTCATAGCCCTGCTCGGACAGCGCGCGCAGCAGGAAGGGCGCAAGGCCCAGTGATTCGAACGACATTGGACAACTCCATGGCAACGGTCCGCGGGCCCATGGCGCGCGGACTGATCGGATTTCGATCGGTGGCTCGGAGCGTTCCCGTGAACCGCGCTGCGAGAAGGGTTGGCGGCCGGATGGACCGGCCCGATGGCCTGGCGGATGGCGTCGGAGTGGGGCGGGCGTCGGGCGGACCCGGCGCTGCCAGTCCCGAAGGGAAACGGACGGCCGCAGGCGATCAGGGCGCGGATTCTACGCGATGAAGCCGTGGTCGTCCCGGGCTTCTATTCAGGTTCGCCGCACTGGGCGCCCCGTTTCTGTTTCCGATGAAACAATGTCAGCGAATCCGTACAATCCGGCCTCCACCGGAAAGGAGTGCGCCCATGAAGCTTGGATCCCTCAAGGAAGGCGGCCGCGACGGCACCCTGGTGGTGGTCGCGCGCGACCTGTCCCGGGCCGTGCGCGCCACCGGAATCGCCGGCACGCTGCAGCAGGCGCTGGACGACTGGCAGCGCGCCGCGCCGCGCCTCAATGCCTTGGCGGTCGCGCTCGAAGACGGCCGGGTCGATGGCGCATTCGATCTCGATCCCAAGGAACTCGCCGCGCCGCTGCCGCGTGCCTATGAATTCGTCGACGGCAGCGCCTACCTGCCGCACGTCGAGCGCGTGCGCCGCGCCCGTGGCGCCGAAGTGCCGGAGAGTTTCTACACCGATCCGCTGATGTACCAGGCCACCAGCGCCGGCTTCTACGGCCCGCGCGACCCGGTGCGGGTGGTCAGCGAGGACTACGGCATCGACCTGGAGGCCGAGATCGTGGTGGTCACCGACGACGTGCCGATGGCGGTGACGCCGGAACAGGCTGCCGGCCACATCCAGCTGGTCGGCCTGGTCAACGACGTCTCCCTGCGCAACCTGATCCCGGCCGAGCTGGGCAAGGGCTTCGGCTTCCTGCAGTCCAAGCCGCGCTCGGCGCTGTCGCCGGTGTTCGTCACCCCGGACGAGCTGGGCGAGGCGTGGCAGGGCAACAAGCTGCACCTGCCGTTGCTGACCCACGTCAACGGCGAGTGGTTCGGCGCGCCGGAGGCCGGCGAGGACATGCAGTTCGACTTCGCCCAGCTGGTCGCCCATGCGGCGAAGACCCGGCCGCTGGCTGCCGGCACGATCGTCGGCTCGGGCACGATCGCCAACCAGGACGTGTCGCGCGGGGCTTCCTGCTTCGCCGAGCGGCGCACGGTGGAGGCGCTGCGCGACGGCAAGCCGAGCACGCCGTTCATGGCGTTCGGCGACACGGTCCGGATCGAGATGCTCGACCGCCAGGGCCGCAGCCTGTTCGGCGCGATCGAGCAGCGCATCGAGCGCCAGTCGCCGTCCGGCCAGGCCTGACCCGGCCGCCGGCAGCATGGTCGCGACCGGCGGCGGTGATGCCAGGACGCCGCCGCGCTATCGTGCGTCCGGCCTGGCCGCACTTGGGAGGAGTGGGGTGGACACCATCAATGACGACAGCCTGCGCCTGTATTCCTACTGGCGCTCCAGTGCCGCCTACCGGGTGCGCATCGGCCTGGCACTGAAGGGGCTGGCGTTCGAGACGCTGCCGGTGCACCTGCTCCGGGATGGTGGCCAGCAGCATGGCGCCGACTATGCGGCGCTCAATCCGCAACAGCTGGTGCCGGTGCTGCTGCACGGCCGGCGTGCGGTGCGCCAGTCGATGGCGATCCTGGAATACCTGGAAGAGGCGTGGCCCGATACCGTGCCGCTGCTGCCGGCCGGCGCGCGCGAACGTGGCCGGGTCCGCGCCCTGGCCCAGCTGGTGGCCTGCGACATCCATCCGCTCAACAACCTGCGCGTGCTGCAGTTCTTCGAGCGGCAATGGAACGTGCCCCAGGCCGAGCGCGACGAGTGGGTGCGGCACTGGATCGTCGAAGGCCTGGCCGCGTTCGAGGCGCTGGTGGCGGACGATCCTTCGACCGGCACGTTCTGCCACGGCGACGCGCCGGGCCTGGCCGACTGCTGCCTGGTGCCGCAGCTGTACAACGCACGCCGGTTCGGCGTGGACCCGGGGCAGTGGCGGACGCTGGCGCGCATCGAGCAGGCCTGCCTGGCGTTGCCGGAGTTCAGGGCCGCGGCCCCGGAAGCGCAACCCGACGCCCCCGTGGGGCGTGCGCCGGCGTAGGCATCGCCGGCCGCGAACGAACGTGCGGTCGCCGGTCCACCCGCGGCGCCACGGCCGCGGGTCGGCAGCCAGCGGCTGTTACATGAAGCCGTGCGTGATCGAAGGCGAGGACGGCACGCTGTTGACGTCGGCGTAGGGGTCGTGTTCCTCGCTCGCGCCCTCGGACAGGCGGAATTTCAGCGCCAGGCCGTCGCGGGAGTCCGCCGCGCGCAACGCTTCTTCCTGCTCCACGCGGCCCTGCTTGACCATCCGGAACAGGCACTGGTCGAAGCTCTGCATGCCTTCTTCCAGCGAACCTTCCATCGCCGCCTTGATCTCGTGGACCTGGCCGCGCCGCAGCAGGTCGCGGATCATCGGCGTGTTGATCAGCACCTCGGTGGCCGGCAGGCGGCGCTCGTCCACGCCCTTGACCAGGCGCAGCGAAACCACCGCGCGCAGGTTCAGCGCCAGGTTCATCAGCACGTTCTTGTGCGCGCTCTCGGGGAAGAAGTTGAGGATGCGCTCGATGGTCTGGTCGGCATTGTTGGAGTGCAGCGTCGCCAGGCACAGGTGGCCGGTTTCGGCGAACGCGATCGCGGCCTCCATGGTAGTGGCGTCCAGGATCTCGCCGATCAGGATCACGTCCGGCGCTTCGCGCATCGCGTTCTTCAGCGCGTTGTGGAAGGCATGGGTGTCCAGGCCCACTTCGCGCTGGTTGACGATCGACTTCTTGTGCTTGTGCAGGTATTCGATCGGATCCTCGATGGTGAGGATGTGGCCGGTCGTGTTGCTGTTGCGGTAGTCGATCATCGACGCCAGCGACGTCGACTTGCCCGAGCCGGTGGAGCCGACGATCAGCACCAGCCCACGCGGGGTCATGATGATGTCCTTGAGCACCTCCGGCAGGTTGAGCTCCTCGATGCCGGGGATCACGCTGCGGATCGCGCGGATCACCATGCCGACTTCGCCGCGCTGCTTGAACACGTTGACGCGGAAGCGGCCGGCGTCGGCCAGGGCAATGGCCATGTTCAGCTCAAGATCGCGCTCGAACTGGGGCACCTGGCCCTCGTCCATCAGCGAATAGGCGATCTTCTTGACCATGCCCGGCGGCAGGCCGGTGTTGCCCAGCGGGTAGAGCTTGCCCTCGATCTTGATGTACACCGGTGCCCCGGTGGTCAGGAACATGTCCGAGGCATTCTTCTCGGTCATCAGCTTCAGGAAGTAGCCGATATCCATTGCGCGACGATCCCCACTGCTCGTTGTTTCTGTCTGGTCCCGGTCCGTGCCGGGGGCGCGCCGTTGCATGCGCGCCGCGGGCTACAGACAATGGCCGTGCCGAAACGACACGACGCTCCCCTGATGAACGAGCCTAGCTTCGCACACTTCCGCAGACGTCTGTATGCGCTGGTCGCCGCATCCGGGCTGGCGGTCACAGCCCAGGCCCAGATGGCTTCCCCGGACCTGCAGCGCGCCGAACAGGCCGTGCAGAAGGCCCAGGCGGCCGATGCCGACCAGTACGCGCCGGACCTGCTCGACGCGGCCCGGCAGGGGTTGGTCCAGGCGCAGGCCGGATCGCTTTCGCGCAGCCGTGGCGACCGCCGTGACGCCGACGAGCTGGCCCGCCGCGTGGCGGCCGATGCCGACCTGGCACGGGCACGCAGCGAGCGCGCGCAGGCCGAAGGCGCATTGCAGCAACGGCGCGAGGAAATCACCGGCCTGCGCCAGACCCTGGGCCTGCCCGCGGAGGCCACGCCATGAAGATGCGGGCTTTCGCTCTGGCCGGCTGCCTGGTGGTGGCCGCGATGCCGGTCCATGCCGCCGATGACCCGGATGTGCTGCGCCTCGGCGCGCGCATGGATGCGCTGCAGGCCGATCCGGCGCTGGGCCGGCTGGCGGCGTTCGAGCAGATGGAGGCACGCCAGGCGATCGCGGTCCTGGCCGACGCCAAGCGCAGCGAGCGGCCGGGTGCCCTGTACCTGGCCGACCGCCGGGTCGAGATCGCCGAGACCGCGGCGGCGACCGAATCGGCCCGGCGCGAGCTGGCCACCCTGGACCTGCAGCGCAGCGACCTGCTGCTGCAGGCCAGTCGTCGCGATGCCGAGCGCGCGCGCCAGGAAGCCGAGCGCCTGCGGATCCAGTCGCAGATCCAGGCCGAGGAGGCCGATCGCCTGCGCCTGGCCGCCGAGGCCGAAGCGGCCGCGCGGACCGATGTCGAGCAGACCCTCAGCACGGTGACCGGCAAGCAGACCGCGCAGCTGAGCGCCGCGCGGCGCAAGGAAGCCGAGCTGGCCCGACAGGAAGCCGAGATCGTCAGCGGGGCCAAGCTGCCGCCGGCGGTCTTCGAGTCGCGCGGCGAGGTGTTCACCCTGCCAGGCGGCGCTTTCGCCCAGGGTGCGTTGAGCGCGGACGGCAAGGCCAGCGCCAGCGCGCTGTCGGCGTACCTGCAGATCGGCAAGCGTGGGCGGGTGCGGGTCGAGGCCTACGACAAGGACGCCAAACTCGCCCAGGCCCGGGCCAACGCGCTGAAGTCGGCGCTGGTGGCGGGCGGGGTGCCGGCGGCGCAGGTCCAGGCCGCGGGGGTGAAGTCCGCCGCGACCGCGAAGAAGGCGGCCCAGGTCATCATCGCCCCCTGAGCGCAACGGAAACGTTAGAAATATCAGGGAGTTGAACAGAGGCTCGCGGGTTTCCCGGGCCTGCATCCGGCGCGGCCGGCAGGCGCCTTTCCCTTCCGGAACAGCACCTTGCGCATGGGGTTGCTGGCCCCGGTGGCGAAGAGTAGGGTCGGATGCCCGGATGGTGCTTTCGCCTTCCGGGTGACTGGAGCACCTTGCCGATGCAGCCGATGTCCGCTTCACCGGAGATCGCCGTCGGGCCACCCCAGGCCCGGTCGGGGATGGCTGGTGGCGCCACCCCGGCTGCCGTGCACCGCTGCTTCGACAATGCGACGCCCCGGACCTCCAGGCCCGGGGCGTTTGCTTTTTCCAGGCCGGCCAGGCGGGCCGGCATCCTCGGCAGGGACGCGCGATGATCCCAGGAGGTGCAGACATGTTCGAAGGGCAACCGCAGGCCGATATCGAGGCGCTCATGAAGCGCGATCCGGAGTTCAGGCAGCTCTACCAGCGACACCGAACGCTGGACAAGAAGGTGATGGATGCCGAGCTCGGGGTCCTGCCCATCGATGACCTCACCCTCGGGCAGATGAAGCGCGAGAAGCTGCACGCCAAGGAAAAACTGCTGCGCATCTACGACCGGGCGCACTGACCCGGCAGCACAGGACAACGCTTCATGTCGTGGGCGGTGGCGGCCATCCTCGTCGGTCGCCACCGCCCACGCACTCTGGTCGCCACGCTTTTTTCCTGCGACCTGGCAGCATCAGCGGTTCCGGCATCGCCGGTTCCAGCCGATAATCCGGATTCCGCCGCGCAACGCGGCCCTCGAACGGACCGGATCGACGATGGCACTGCACGCTTCCGTGCTCGAACTGATCGGGCGCACGCCCATGGTCAAGGCCCGGCGCCTGGATACCGGCGTCTGCGAGCTGTATCTGAAACTGGAGAACGCCAATCCCGGTGGCTCGATCAAGGACCGGATCGGCCTGTCGATGATCGAAGCGGCCGAACGCCGCGGTGAACTCAAGCCCGGCGCGACCCTGGTCGAAGGCACCGCCGGCAACACCGGTATTGGTCTTGCCCTGGTCGCCCAGCAGAAAGGCTACAAGCTGATCCTCGTCGTTCCCGACAAGATGAGCCGCGAGAAGATCTTCAACCTCAAGGCCATGGGCGCGGAGGTGGTGCTGACCCGCTCGGACGTGGGCAAGGGCCATCCGGAGTACTACCAGGACCTGGCGGCGAAGATTGCTGCGGACACGCCGGGGGCATACTTCATCAACCAGTTCGGCAACCCCGACAACCCGGCCGCGCACGAGACCGGCACCGGCCCGGAAATCATCGCGCAGATGGCCGAAGCCGGCGGCTTCGACGCCATCGTGTTCGGCTGCGGCAGCTCGGGCACGATGACCGGCCTGTCGCGCTGCTTCGCCGCGCAGGCACCGCACGTGGAGCTGGTGCTGGCCGATCCCGTGGGTTCGATCCTGGCCCGCTACATCAACGAGGGCGTGCTCGACGACAAGTCCGGCAGCTGGCTGGTCGAGGGCATCGGCGAGGATTTCCTGCCGTCGATCTCGGACTTCAGCCGGGTGAAGAAGGCCTATGCGATCTCCGATGCGGAGAGTTTCCACACCGCGCGCGAACTGCTGGCCAAGGAAGGCGTCCTCGGCGGCTCCTCCACCGGCACCCTGCTGGCCGCGGCGCTGAAATACTGCCGCGAACAGGCGACACCGAAGAAGGTCGTGGTGCTGGTGCCGGACACCGGCAACAAGTATCTATCGAAGATGTACAACGACTACTGGATGCTGGACAACGGCTTCGTCGAGCGCCCGCGCTACGGCGACCTGCGCGACCTGATCCTGCGCCCCTACAGCCAGCGCGACACCGTGGTGGTGGGACCGAAGGACCTGCTGACCACCGCCTACCAGCGGATGAAGCTGTATGACGTCTCGCAGCTGCCGGTAATGGACGGCGAGCAGCTGGTCGGCATCATCGACGAGAGCGACGTGCTGCTCCATGTCTACGGCGACGAGGCCCGCTTCCGCGACCCGGTGTCGGTGGCCATGGTCAGCAAGCTCGAGAAGCTGGACGTGAAGTCGCCGATCGAGGCCCTGCTGCCGGTGTTCGACCGCGGCCAGGTGGCAATCGTGATGGACGGGGAGCGGTTCCTGGGGTTGATCACCCGGATCGACCTTTTGAACTACCTGAGGCGGCGGGTGCAGTAGGCCGGTCCGGGGCGGGTCGTTTGGATTCGCATGCGTACGGATCGTTATTCCGTGACGTTCATCACGAAGCGTCGCCGGCCGCCCTTCCCGTCTCGACGGAGGATGCCCGGTGCCGGGTGAAGTGGTGCGGGCTGCTAGAATCCACGACCCTCTCTCGAGAAAGGTCATGACGGAACAGGCCTCCAAGCGCGCCGTGCCAGGCGGACGCCCGCTCGCGCTGGCAACCCTCGCCATCCACGGCGGCCAAGCGCCCGACCCCAGCACGGGGGCGGTGATGCCGCCGATCTATGCGACCTCGACCTACGCCCAGAGCAGCCCGGGCGAACACCAGGGGTTTGAATACTCCCGTACCCAGAACCCGACCCGGTTCGCCTACGAGCGCTGCGTGGCGGCGCTTGAGGGCGGCAGCCGTGGCTTCGCCTTCGCCTCCGGCATGGCAGCCACCTCCACGGTACTGGAGCTGCTGGACAGCGGCGACCATGTCGTCGCGATGGACGACCTGTACGGCGGCAGCTACCGGCTGTTCGAGCCCGGGCGCCGGCGCAGCGCGGGACTGGATTTCAGCTTCGTCGACCTGGCCGACCTGGAAGCCTTCCAGGCCGCGATCACGTCAAGGACGCGGATGGTCTGGATCGAAACCCCGACCAACCCGATGCTGAAGATCGTCGATATCGCCGCCGTGGCGGAGATCGCGCGCAAGCGCGGGCTGCTGGTGGTGGTCGACAACACCTTCGCCTCGCCGATCGTGCAGCGCCCGCTGGAGCTGGGCGCGCACCTGGTGATGCACTCGGCCACCAAGTACCTCAACGGTCACTCTGACATGGTCGGCGGCATGGTCGTGGCCGGCGGCGATACGGAGCTGGCCGAGAAGATGGCTTTCCTGCAGAACTCGATCGGCGCGGTACAGGGGCCATTCGACAGCTTCCTCGCGTTGCGCGGGCTGAAGACCCTGCCGCTGCGCATGCGCGCCCACTGCGACAACGCGCTGGCGCTGGCCGAGTGGTTGCAGACCCATCCGGCAGTGGAGAAGGTCATCTATCCGGGGCTGGCTTCGCATCCACAGCGCGCGCTGGCCGCGCGGCAGATGCAGGGCTTCGGCGGCATCGTCTCGGTTGTGCTCAAGGGCGGCTTCGAGGCGGCCAAGCGCTTCTGCGAGCGGACCGAGCTGTTCACCCTGGCCGAGTCGCTTGGCGGCGTGGAGAGTCTGGTCAACCACCCGGCAGTGATGACCCATGCGTCGGTGCCGGTGGAGCGGCGCGAGCGGCTTGGCATCAGTGATGCACTGGTGCGGTTGAGCGCGGGCGTCGAACACGTTGAAGACTTGCGCGACGATCTGCTGCGCGCCCTTCAAGCCTGACCTGCCGATCGACCCGCCACCCCAATACAATCCCCAAGCGAATACATCGGATGGAACAGAAGAAGAAGCGCATCCTCGTCGTGGTCGGCACTCGGCCGGAGGCGATCAAGATGGCGCCAGTTGTGCTTGAGCTCCGTCGCCAGGACTGGGCGGAGGTGAGGGTCCTGGCCACCGCGCAGCATCGACAGATGCTCGACCAGGTCCTGACCACGTTCGGTATCGTGCCGGACATCGACCTGGACATGATGCGTCCGAACCAAAGCTTGCCCGAGCTGACCGCCAGGCTGCTTTCCACCCTCGATGCCGTGCTCGCGTCCGAGGAACCGGATGTCGTCCTGGTGCAGGGCGACACGACTACCGTGATGACGGTCGCGCTCGCCGCGTTTTACCGGCGGATTCCCGTGGGGCATGTCGAAGCCGGTTTGCGCACCGGCGACATGAGCAATCCCTTCCCGGAGGAGATGAATCGCGTCGTCGCGGGGTGTCTGGCAAGGTGGCATTTCGCGCCGACCGACGCCTCGCGGGAGAACCTGTTGCGCGAAGGATTTTCCGATGACGTCATCCATGTGACGGGGAATACGGTGATCGATGCGCTCCTGCAGGTTGCCGAGTTGGACATCCCACTGCCCTTCGAGCTGCCCGAAGACCGGCGCCTGGTGCTGGTGACGGCGCACCGCCGCGAGAACTTCGGTGCACCTTTCAGGGAAGTCTGCGCAGCCATCAGGGACCTGGCCGACCAGCATGAGGACATCCACGTCGTCTACCCTGTCCATCCCAACCCGAACATCGCGGGGCCCGCGCACGAGATCCTGTCCGGCCATCCGCGCATCAGCCTGATCGATCCGCTGGACTACCTTCCCTTCGTGTCCGCCATGCGGCGCGCGCACATCATCTTGACCGACTCCGGTGGAGTCCAGGAAGAGGCTCCGGCGCTTGGCAAGCCGGTCCTGGTCATGCGCTACGAGACCGAGCGCCCGGAAGCCGTTGCCGCCGGCGTGGTGAAGCTCGTCGGCCCGGATCGCGAAGCGATCCTGCGCGAGGCCGGAGAGCTGCTCGGCGATAACGCTGCGCACGCGGCGATGGCCAAGGGAGTTTCACCCTACGGCGATGGCAAGGCGTCGGGCCGGATCGCCGGAATACTGAAAAGGGAACTTTGCGGATCCGCAAACTGAGGTCCAGTCCGTCGGGTCCGCTGCGCCGCACGTTCTGCGGCGATTGGCGGTCACGGTGGTGGGTAAGGCACGCAGCAGGACATCGACCGGCGGTCGATGCGAGGAGAACCAGAGAACATGCGCTATTCCAGTACGCCCTGGGCGCTGGCCAAGTCGATAACGCGGAACCGGAATCTGGTGACGAGCCTGATCTGGCGGGAGGTGATCGGTCGCTACAAGGGATCGTTCATGGGACTGTTCTGGTCCCTGGTCACGCCGTTGCTGATGCTGCTCGTCTACACCTTCTTCTTCAGCGTGGTGTTCCAGTCCCGCTGGCCGGAGGCGACAGGCTCCAAGACCGCCTTCGCCATCATCCTGTTCTCCGGGCTGATGATCTTCAACTTCTTCGCGGAATGCGTCTCGCGGGCGCCGACGATCGTGATTGGAAACACCAACTACGTGAAGAAGATAATTTTCCCGCTTGAATTGCTGCCCATAGTGGTCATGGGCGCAGCCGCCTTCCACCTGCTCGTCAGCTTCATCGTCTGGCTTGGCTTCTACCTCTACTTCATGGGCCTCCCGTCGCCCTCGGTCCTCTACATCATCCCTATCCTGGTTCCCCTGGTGTTGTGGATCTGCGGCCTGATGTGGATCGTCTCTTCGCTGGGCGTGTACCTGCGCGACGTCAACCAGTTCGTCGCCACGGTGATACCCGCCATGATGCTGCTGTCCCCGGTCTTTTACCCGGCCACCACGTTGCCGGAGGAGATCCGCCCCCTGTTCAACGTCAACCCGCTCACCTTCATCATCGAACAGACCCGCGCCGTCCTCGTATTCGGGCACGGCCTCGATTGGGCCACGTGGTCGAGGCAACTCCTCGGGTCGTTCCTGTTCGCATGGATCGGCCTGACCTGGTTCCAGAAGACGAGGAAGGGGTTCGCCGATGTCCTCTGAAGAATATTCGATCGAAGTATCCGGCCTGGGCAAGCGCTACGAGGTCTACGACACGCCCAGGGAGCGGCTGAAGGAACTGGTGATCCCGCCCCTGCAGAGGCTCGTGGGCGCCCGGCCTTCCAGGTATGGCCAGGAATACTGGGCCCTGCGCGACATCTCGTTCCGCCTCAAGAAGGGCGAGTCCTTCGGCGTGGTCGGCCGCAACGGCAGCGGCAAGAGCACGCTGCTGCAGCTGATCACCGGAACTCTCGCGCCAACCGAGGGCAGCGTAGTGACGCGCGGTCGCGTCGCAGCGCTCCTGGAGCTGGGCTCGGGGTTCAATCCCGAGTTCAGCGGGCGCGACAACGTCTACCTCAACGGCATGCTGCTCGGGTTCACGCGCGCCGAGATCGACGACAGGTTCGACAAGATCGCCGCGTTCGCCGATATCGGTCCTTACCTCGAACAGCCGGTCAAGACCTATTCCAGCGGCATGCTGGTCAGGCTCGCGTTCGCGGTGCAGGTCCAGATCGAGCCGGACATCCTCATCGTCGACGAGGCGCTCGCGGTGGGTGACGCGCTGTTCCAGAAGCGCTGCTTCAACCGCATCGAGAAGCTGCTCAGCGACGGCATAAGCTTGCTGTTCGTCTCGCACGACCAGGAATCGGTCAGGACCCTTACCCATCGCGCGATCCTGCTGAAGAGCGGGAAGGACGTCGCGCAGGGGAGTTCGTCGGATGTACTGCTCGCGTACCGCAAGCTCCTGCACGAGGAGGAGTCAGCCTACTTCTCCAGCCTGGTGCCAGAGCAGGCGCCCTCGGCCCCGGCCGTGGAGGACGACGCGATCGGCGCCGAAGCAGAGGCCGCGCTGGCCGAAGCTGATCCCGGGCCCGAGGCGCCCGCGGTGCCGGGGCGCACGGACCGGATGTCCTTCGGCGACGGTGGCATGCAAGTGGTCAACGTGCAGACGTTCGATCGCGATGGCGAGCGCTGCGCGATCTTCTACCCGGGCGACCGGATCAGGATCCGGGTCGAGTGCGTGTCGCGGATCGAATCGGACAATATCAACGTGTCGGTGCGTCTGCGCAGCCGCGAGGGAATCAAGGTCTACTCCTGGGGAACCCTGAACCAGGATATGAGCATCCTTGCGGGCCTCTCCGAGGGCGAACTGTTCTGGCGGCGCCGGATCGGAATCGGCGAAAGGTTCGAGGTCTGGCTGGAGTGCGATTGTACGCTGGGCGTAAACCTGTACGAGATACAGGCCGCTATATCGCATGAGGAATCGCCTGATTACACGGCGCAGAGGATCCTCCACTGGCGTGATGAAGCCGCCTTCTTCCAGGTGCTGATGCGGCAGGACGAGTACTTCTTCGGCGGGATGTTTGATCTGCGGATGGAGGCGAAGTGGTAGTGACGCTGCATGCGGGGATCGGCAGTCGCGGTGGCGGCGTCTGACTTCCCGGCGGTTCCATCTTTTTCTCCGTGGGTGGCGCATTTGGATCCAGATTGGGCGGTGCGCTGCAACGCGTGATCCAGTGCGACAGGGCGGTTTTCGCGTTATCGCGTGGATTCATGAATCGAAAAGCCTACCGCATGGCGGAAACTTCGTTTGAGGATGCACTCGACATGATGATTACCCGCGATTTCAATCCGACCGCGTTCGCGCGTCAGCTGCGCGCCAGTTGCGGGTTCGGGCGCTACCTGTACCTTGGCGAGGCCCCCGATGGCGTAGTCAACGCCATGCGCCGGGAGCTCCTCGACGCGTACGACGAACACGCGGACAAGGGGGCGCCACTCGATGGCGTGATCCTGGACGTCAGGCAGGACGGTGCCAAAACGTTGTCGCGACTGGGGGAGATTGCGCATCGGCACGCACGCTGCCTGGTTGTGGTCGCCGAGTTCGCCGGGGCGCCGGATTCGGCCGCCCGTGATCGTGAGGCGCTCGAGAAGGCAATCATCTCGGCCGGGTACCGCAAGACTGCAGCCTACTACGACTTCAACCCATTCGAATCATTGAATGCGGGCTCCGGATTGCATGTAGCCCCCTTCGAGCGGGTTCCGACCGAGGCTCTGGCCCGATTCAACCTGGAGGTTCTGGAAGAGGAGAGGCTCCTCCATACAGACATGGCGCGGGAGGCTGGCAGGCGTAGCGACGCCCACTGCGTGCGATATCACCGCGCTGCCGAGTACATCAGACCTGGTGACCGGGTTCTGGACGTCGCGTGTGGGCTGGGCTATGGATCGCGAATTCTTTTCGACGCTTCAGCCGCCGAATCCGTGCACGGCGTCGACCTGAGCGATTTCGGCATCGACTATGCGAAGGCACACTACCAGGTCGACGAAAGGGTCACCTTTGCTGTCGGCGATGCGGAGAAGCTCGAGCACGTGCCAGACGCAAGTATCGACTTCATAGCGGCCTTCGAAACCATCGAGCACGTTCCCCACCCCGAGGAGTACCTGCGGCAGCTGAAGCGGGTCCTGAAACCGGGGGGCAGGGTGATGGTCTGCGCGCCGAATGACTGGACCGATGAAACAGGCCGGGACCCGAATCCGCACCACCTCCATGTCTATACCTGGGAGCGCCTCAAGGGCGAGATCGAGCGCCACTTCCTGATCGAGAAGGCTTTCATCCAGGTCGCCGGTGGCGCGATGAAATGCCATTTCTCGCCCCGCAGCTGGCGCGAAGTGGATCCCGACCGGCCTGAATACGGGGAAGCCGAGTGGATCGTGTTCCTGGGCATGAAGGATCCGCTCGATACCGAAGGCGCGAGGTTCGAGGAGACCAGCTGGGTCATTCCCCGGTCCTCGCGGTTCCACGTATCGGCCTTCGCGCGCGACTACCTCAACCCGTGGGTGGTCAGGGCAATGGTGGCGATCGGCATGCGTGTCCAGAATGCCGGCCTCCTGGACAGGTTCAGGCGCCAAGTCCTTGATACCGCGCCGAAGGGCTCGGTGGACCATGGGGCGGCCCTGTGCGGAACGCTGTATGGGTTGATCGAACGGAACGACTTCGGCGGGCTGGAGCTGATCCGCTCGCAGGTGGACGGATATCTCGGGAACAGGCGCCCCAGCCCACACCAGCGCCGCTGGCAGGTGTCGATCTCCTACGTCGCAGGACTGCTCGCCCATCTTGGCGGCGACGCCCGCCTGGCGATGGCCTATCTGGATGCCTGCATCGGAATCGACCCTGTTCCCTATAGCCCGATCCTCGGGAACAAGACCCTCGACGCCCTCTATCTCAAGGCGGTGCTCCTGGTGTCGGGTGGCGACGTCCAGGGCGCCCGCGCCCTGCTGCAGGAATCCGTCGCCCTTCCGCAGCGCTGGACTTCCTCGAGCATGCACAACCGCTGGCATCGTTCGTGGTTGAACATCATCGGGCTTGAGCAGGAACCATTGCCCTTCGGGCTCGCCGAAATGGCCATGTTGTTCGACAAAGCGTCGCGCGCTGCCTACATGCTTTCGCTGATCGATACCGTGAGGCAGCGTCCGGCGGCCTTTGCGCGGGAGGCTGAAGGCTTCCTGGAGAGGCAGCTTGGGAATCTCAGGGCCGAGCTTGCCGAGCAGCGGGAGGCCGGAAGGGCGAAGATCGAGGAAATCGTGACGTTGAACAAGAACGCGCGAGACCTGGTCGCCCATTCGGAGGCGCTGGCTGCCAGGCTGGTCGAGAGCGAGCGGCGCATCCATGAGCTTGCGTCCGAGGTCGTCGAACAAAGCGAGAAGGCGCAGTCGCTTGGCGCGCGTCTGACTGATCTCGATGCTCAGTTCTCCGCTCTGTGCGAAACGGCCGCAGCGGACATTTCGCAGCGGGATTCACGTATTGCCGAACTCGCACACGAGGTCATCACGCAAAGCGAGCGCGCGCAGCTCCTGGGAGGGGAAGTTGCCGAACGCGACCGGATCACGCAGGAGCTCGCGCGGCAGGTTACCGCGCTCGACGAGCACTCGCAGAATCTCGCCAGGAGCCTGTCTGCCGAGATCGAGTCGCGTGACAGGTTGATTGCGGAGCTGGAACGGAAGATTGTCGGGGAGTCCTGAGGAAGCGGCGACGATTCCCGGGAGTGGATTTTCAGTATTTGGGGAAAGCTTGATGATTGGCATTGTGGTGGTTTCATACAACGCATCGGACGCGGTCGTGATCACGCTGCGAAGCCTGTTCAGGGCGAAGAACGAGGCCCGTTTCAGACTTGTTGTCGTGGACAATGCGTCCGGCGCGGATGACCGCCGGGAAATACGTGACTTCGTGGAAGCCGCCCGGGCGGGCCAGGGAATCGACTGCACCTACGTGCAGAACGAGCACAACCTTGGCTTCAGCGGCGGAAACAACGTCGGGATCAGGATGCTGCTTGCAGATCCTTCGATCGAGCAGATCTGCCTGCTCAACGGCGACGTGATTGTGACAGACGGGTGGATCGACCGGCAGTTGGCCTACGGCGTACCGGTCATCAGCACCGTCACCAACCGGGCGGACAGCGAGCAATGCGTGCCCGACACGTACCGATTCACCCCCGAGGAGGTCGCCAAGGGGGGCGAGCACGCGTTCGATTCCGCCTACGCCAAGGTGCAGAAGCTGGTCGAGCAGCGCCGCGAGGCATTCCGTGGTTGCCTGGTGGAGTGCGACGTCACGTTCTTCAGCGTCCTCATGACGCGCAAGGTGTTCGAGGACGTCGGGCTCCTGGACGAAACGTTCTTCCCTGGTGGATTCGAGGACGATGACTACTGCCTCAGGCTCAGGGCCAAGGGGTATCCCGTCGCGCTGGCGAGGGACGTGTACATCCACCATTTCGGCTCCGCCTCGTTCGGAAAGCTCGAGTACCGGTACTTCGCAGGGCGCGCGAAGGAAAACCTGCGCTATCTGGAGTCCAAGCACGGGATCAAGTGGCAGCGTCGTCCGGAGAAGCCGCTGGTCTCCCTGCTGATGGATCTGGCGCACGTGGCGACTTCCTGTGAAGGCGTGAGCAGCCTGCAAGCCGACCTGATCGAGCGCCACCTGAAGCTTGTCGACCGATCGGTGACCCACCACGCCAGTGAGTTCGTCAACTTGCGGGCTGAGTTCCTGCACTCGGGCCATCAGTCACGGAAGGCGGGCGTTGCCATCGAGCGCGCGGAACGCTTCGGTTCGCTGGCGGACAACTGGGCCGGATTCGTTGCCGGGCTGGACACCGCACTGGCTGCACGGAACCTGCAAAGCGCGGAGGCCAAGGCTCTCTTGGAGTCCGGTGCGGCTCTGGCCGAAGGCATCAAGGCGGTGGTCGACGCCAACTTCAAGATCAATGCGGCGCTACGCGGTGGGACGGAGCACGCCGCTGGCCCCGGGGCGACCGAATGGGTGTCGCGTCATTGGGCTGCGCGCAGCGGCATCAGCAAAGTGCTGTGGGCGCTGGGCAAGGGCCTGCAGATGTTGGCCAGGTTCGACGGCGTGGTCTTCTTCGGCGGTTACTTCTATCCGGAAAGGGAGAAGGACGGGTACTTCCAGCGCATCCGCATGGTCGACCGGCTGGTTTCCGGCGGGTGGCGGATCTACGTCGAATCGGACGAGCTGACTGGCCGCGGGGCGGTAATAGACCGGCCCGAGCCGCGTGTCCTCGTCATCCGCCTGTTGGGCGGCCGGGCGAAGAAACTCGTCCTGTGGGCCATGGCTGCCGCCTTCGTGCTGCGCTCGCGGAAAGTCTATTTCCACAGCGTGCTGAGGATGGGTGACCACGGCTTCGGCAGGTTGCTGCGGCTTCCGTTCGTGAAATCCGTCGTCGACATCCACGGCGTCGTGCCGGAAGAGTTCCGCATGCACGATGATTACTACAGCGCGGTGAAGTACGAACGCGAAGAGGAGAAGGCGTTCCGTCACGCGAACCGCGTCGTGGTCGTGTCAGATGCGATGAAGGAGTATCTGGAGAACAAGTACCGCGACCACGCCGCACCGGAGTTCATCCATTTCCCAATGTTCCCGGAATTCGTTCCCTACCTGGGCGCGAAGGGCCTCGATGCGGGCTCCAAGCCCATCGCGGTCTACGCGGGCGGCCTGCACAAGTGGCAGCAGCCGGAGAAGACACTGCGCGCCATGGTCGCCACGGACCAGCTGTGCGCGAACCACTTCCTCTCGCCCAATCCGGAAGCCGCCTCGGAACTCGCCGCGGGGATCGAAGGGGGCAATACGATCCATTTCGGCAGCATGAGCCACGACGAGCTGATGCGTTTCTATCGCAAGTGCGAATTCGGCTACATCCTGCGTGCGGACAGCATCGTCAACAACGTGGCCTGCCCGACCAAGATCGTCGAGTACCTTGCCAACGGCATCATTCCGGTCATCGATTCGGACAGGATCGGTGACTTTGCCAAGCTCGGCATGCGCGCCATCCAGGTCGAGGACTTCGAGCAGGGCCGGGTTCCCGATGCCGACGAGAGGGCGCGAATGTCCCAAGCGAACTTCCGCGTGTACCAGGCCATCAAGAAGGCCCGTGATCGTGGGGCCAGGGCGCTGTCTGCCTATCTGTCCGGGGACCGGGCCGTGAATGCGGCTGCGACCATGGACCTTGCCAGCCACGGCGCGATCGACGTGCTGGTGCAGGTCGGCAACTTCGAGGCGGGCGGCCTTGAGAACGTGGTGCTTGAACTGAACGAGTTCCTGCGCGACTACGGCCTGCGCCTCGTGCTCCTCGTCCTCGGCACCCAGGGGCCGGCGGCTGAGCGCGCGCGGTCGCTGGGGCAGCCCATCGTCGCAATGCCCTATTCCGAGGTGGGCTATCGCGAACTGCTCCAGCAACTCAAGCCGAAGGTCGTCCTCAGCCACTACTCGATCGAGGGAATCCCGGTCTGCGCGGAGCTCGGGATCCCGGTGATGCAGGTCGTGCACAACATCTACATGTGGCTGTCCGGAGGGGAGCTCGCTGCTTTCCGCGAAGCGGCGGCGCAGACGACGAGGTTCATTGCGGTGTCGGAGGCGGCCAAGGATTACTCCGTGCGCAGGCTTGGGGTGGATCCGGACACGTGCGACGTGATACCGAACGGCATCGAGGTCGAAAGGTTCTGTGGCCGCGATCGCATGGCGGCCAGGAATCGACTGCGCGCACTCCACGGCATCCCGGCCAACGACTTCGTCTTCCTCGACATGGCTGCCATTAACCACCAGAAGAACCACGGGGATGTAATCAAGGCCTTCAGCCTCGCAGCAATCGGCTGTGACAACGCGCGCTTGGTCATCCTCGGGCCGGTGTACGAGCCGGCTCTGTTGAAGGAGATGAAGTCGATGGTGCGCGACCTGGGCATCGGGCACAGGGTTCATATCATCGAGCCCACTGCCTCGCCATGGGAGTTTTACGCCATGGCGGACGCATTCGTCAGCGCCTCCTTCTTCGAGGGAGGTCCGTTGACGCTGTTGGAAGCGCTCGCCAGCAACCTGCCGGTGATCATCCCGAGGATCGGGGTCGCTTCCGCGTTCGAAGGGATGCGTGGGGTACACGTCATTGACCCCGCGATCGACATCGGCGGATACGAGGGAAGCATCGACGGCCTCGCCTCCGGTCATGGGTTCGTCGACAGCCTCGCGGGCGCGATGATGAGGGTGTGGTGCGATCCCGTGCGCCCCGATTTTACCGAGGAACAACGTGGGTTGCTGGAAAAGGACCGGGCCTATATAAGGTATGCCCAGACGATTGTCGGCGAATACGGCAGCCACATGATTTCTGCTTGAACCATCAGTCACATAACCACGTGGGCATCATCATGAATAATCGCTACATCGCGGCCATCGCTCTTTCTGCTCTTCTGGGCGCGTGCTCGAATTCGGAGTCCCCCTCGGCGCCGGGCGCTCCGGCACCGGAAGCGCCGCCTGCGGCGTCGAATGTGGTCGTCGTCAGCGAGGCCGACGCGGCCTACAACGAGGGCAAGCGGATGTTGGAGGCGAGCACTTCCGATGTCGAGCTTTCCAACGCCGTGAACCGGCTGTTGCAAGCCGCGGAACTGGATAGCGCTGATGCCAAGGTCCTGTTGGCGAAGCTGTACCAGGAAGGCAGGGGGGTGGAGCAGAACCCCGGTCAGGCCGTCAATCTTCTGCTGGCGGCCAGCGCGAAAGGCAACATCCGGGCTACGTACGAGCTGGGCAAGGCCTTCGAGACCGGCAGCGGCGTCGAGAAGAATCCGGGCGAAGCACTGAACAACTATCTGAAGGCGGCGGCGGCGGGTGACCGTGATGCCATGTTCGAAGTCGCCAAGGCGTTCGAGAGCGGCAATGGCGTGGCCGCGAACAAGGACGAGGCCATCGGTTGGTATCGCAAGGCGGCCGGGGCCGGCCACCCGACGGCGGCGGACAGCCTGAAGGCGCTCGAGGCCCGGTGATGACACCTTCGGGTTGATTGACCCGAAGGGTGAATACGAAGTATTGGTAGGCTATGAGAAGGGCGGTCCGGCTCGAATCCGGCCGCCCGCGGGAGAATGTATTCCGGCCAATAGGCCGCTACGATGGGTTCTGAGTCCAAGAAGCTTCCCCCAACGATTCTGGGCGTCGTCTTTACTGGAGAAGAGCATGAGCGAGCGCGGCAGCGGTAGCGCGGTTTCCGTTTCCGGCGACGACGCCAGCTCGCCGAAGCGCGCCGGGCGGATCGACCAGTCCCTGGAAGACCGGTTCTCGACGGTGTTCAACTCCACGCTGTGGGGGGAGGGCGAGACGGTTTCCGGTCCGGGGTCGCGGCTGGACAATCCGATGGTCATCAAGGCATTTGACGCATTGGACCACGCGATCACGCGGCTCGGCGTACGTAGCGTCGCCGATATTCCCTGTGGCGATTTCAACTGGTTCAAGGAGGTGCTGAAAAAGCATCCCCGCCTGGACTACACGGGGTTCGACATTGTCCAGCCATTGATCGAGATGAATCGGCAAAGGTTCCCGGGCGTGAAATTCGTCCAGTTCGACATCGTGTCCGATGTCCCCGGGAAATTCGATCTCATCTTCACCAAAGAGCTCTTCATCCACCTGACGGATGCGCAGATCATCCGGTCGATCGAGAACATGAAGGCATCGGGCTCGACGTACCTCATGGCGTCGAACTCGTTCGGCGTGGAAAACGAAGATCTGGTCCACAACGAGCTGGGCTACGCCCGCCCGGTCGACCTGTGCGTAAGGCCGTTCGCGCTGGCGAACCAGATCTGGCGCAATGACTTCTATGCGATGTGGAGGCTCGGCGATCTCAAGGCGAGCCTCGGCTGACAGGCCGCTTGCTTCGCGCCTGGAGCGCCCCGCCCGGAGGCGCTGGCAAGCCCTGGGGGGCACGCCCAGCTCAGAATGTCAGCGCGATCTTGGCGTCCCGTGGGACCTTGGTCGCATTGGGTAGGGTAAGTTCCGACCCGGTGCTGCCCGGATAACTCCACATCGCGAGCGGTTTCGTGCCGTCGATGCGCCTGAAGGTGAAGGTTATCGCGTCCCCCGTGGCCACGCGGAGCGGCTCCGGCAGATAGAACTGGAGGTAGTCGTTGTCGACGGAGCCGACCATGCTCGCGGTCGACGCCCGGCATGTGCCTGCCTTGCAGACCTTCAGCGAAACATTGCCGTCGGAAGTTCCGCCAAAGTTGCCGATCTTGATGCCCACCGCGCGCACATCGCCGGCCTTTGGCGACTGGAAGCTGCCGAGGACCGCTTCGTTGCGCAACAGCATGTGCGGGATCGGTTCCTTGGAGGTGACATTCGGGGTTTCGATGATCAGGTCCATCGACTTGTAGCGTTCGATGACGTCGCGGGCATGCCCGAAGGACGCCAGTTGCGCTTCCGGTACCTGGAATGCCGAGTAGGAACGCTGTGGGTCGGTGAGGATGTACTCATCGCCGATGTTGGAAATGCGGTCCAGCGTGCACTGTTCGAAGAAGGTGCAGCCCATGAAGAGGTTGTGGGCCTCCCGCACGCCGAGCAGGCTCAGCAGCGACGGCGCAAGATCCAAGGAATTCTTGCCCATCAGGTTGATCGATCGGTGCTCGACGCCCTTCCAGTAGATCAGCAGCGGGATGGGGTCCACGAAATAGAGGGGCATCCGCCCGTCGGCTTTGACGGCGAACGGGTCCGGGAACGTGGAATGATCGCTCGTGAAGACCAGCACGGTGTTCTCGTGCAGGGGGCTCTCCATCAGGCGCTGGATGAAGTGGCCAACGTCGCGGTCGAACGCGTGGAAGCGGTTGAGGACCTGGTTCCCGCCATCCCCGTACTTCACTTCGCCGTCCAGGAAGGCATGCGTCTGGAAGTTGTAGACCGCCGCGAAGAACGGCTTGTCGGTCGGCTGCGCTTCCAGTTCGAGGAGCATGGCGTCGAACAGCTGCAGGTCGGAAAGGTGCACGGGGCGGGCGGTTTCGCCCGGCTTGCGCAGGTATGTGTCATACAGGTAGTCGCGACCCAGGGTTCGGTCGAACCCGAGCGTCTCGATCATGTTGTTCACGTATTCCTGCTGCGACAGGAAAAACATGCTGCGGTATCCGTGCGGCTTCAGGATCGTCGGTACGGTGGCCCGGGGAATGGCGGTGACGTCCTGGGAGACATCGCGCTGGGCGATGCCGGTTCCTTCGTCGTTGTACCCGTCTGTCTCCTGGTGGCCCGACGTCAGCTGGCCACGGAGGCCGCGGAACGTCGCCGCAGTGTGGTTGTAGTAATTGGTGAAGACCAGCGATCCGTCGGCGAGCCGGTCCAGATTCGGGGTGACTCCCGGATTCAGGCTGCCATACGTGTCCATCCACCGCGCGGACATGCCCTCGGCGAAGATTACGATGACGTTGGGACGCTCCGGGAGGCTCCGCGTGATGTCTTCGGGGAAGCCGTGCTGGTACACGCTGCGGCGGGTGAAGCTGCTGCGTATCGCATCGAGCCCGGCGGCGTCGACCTTGACGCGCGAACCCATGCCGGCATAGATGACGACCGAATGCACGAAGGACGAGACTGGTGCCTCCCCTTTGGCGATGACGATGCCGCGGGCAAGCGGTTGGTTGTACACGAGCAGGGCGTATACCGCGGCGAGCCCGACAAGCCCGGCGGTGGCGGCGGGGATGGACGTCCGCTCGATCCGCTTACGTTGCCATACGGCGTAGGCGACGAACGAAGCCAGGAACGCAGCCAGCAGCCTGTACGCGCCGCTGAACGAAACGAGCCCCGTCACCTCGCTGTTCGCGAACGCGATCGGAGGAATGAAGCCACCCGAAACCCATGTGGCGTAGAGCTGCGCGGTATACACAACCCCCAGGGTGGCGGGCACGAGCAGCGCGAGCGAGCGGGGCGCGACGTGGCGGATCCGCAGCGCGAGTTTCGTGAGAAGGTCGATCACGGCCAGTTCGATCACGCAGACCATGGCCAGCAGGCCCAGCTCCGTGATCGGATACTGGCCGCTCACCCTGGCGAGGAGAACGAGCGTTAGAGCGCCTGCTACGAGTGTTCCCCAAGCGGGGACTATGGGGCCGCGGATCACTACGTTCTTCTCCCTCATCGAGGGTGCGAAATCACTGGAGCGCTTGCTCCAGCTCCGGCAACAGCGCGAACAGATCCCCCACCAGCCCAATGTCGGCGACTTCGAAGATCGCCGCTTCCGGATCCTTGTTGATCGCCACGATCGTGCCGGCGTCCTTGATGCCGGTCAGGTGCTGGATCGCGCCGGAGATGCCGATCGCCACGTACAGTTCGGGGGCGATGATCTTGCCGGTCTGGCCGACCTGCATCTCGTTGGGGCAGTAGCCGGCATCGACCGCCGCGCGCGAGGCGCCGACCGCCGCGCCCAGCTTGTCGGCCAGGCTGTAGATGATCCGGAAGTTTTCCTCCGAACCGACGCCGCGACCGCCCGATACCACGCGGCGCGCGCTCTGCAGGTCGGGGCGATCGGAAGAGGCCGCGGCCAGGCCGAGGTGGCGGGTGTGCGAGGGCAGGGCGGCATCGATCGCGACCGTCTCGACCGCCGCGTTGCCGCCGCGCGCCGCTTCCGGCCACGAGGCGGTGCGCACGGTGGCGACCACGACCTGGCCGGCCGGGGCTTCGACGGTGATGATCGCGTTGCCGGCGTAGATCGGCCGCTTGAACGTATGGCTGCCCTCGGCCGCCATCAGGTCGGAGACCTGGTTGACGCCGAGCAGGGCGGCCACGACCGGCATCAGGTCTTTGCCGAAGGTGGTGGATGGACCGAACACATGGCTGTAGCCAGCGGCCAGCTTCGCGACCTGCGGGCCGAGCACCTGGGCGACGGCATGAGCGTTGGCGGGGTTGGCCACGGCGAGCACGCGCGCGACGCCGGCAATCTGCGCGGCTTCGGCGGCCACGCCTGCCGGATCGGCGGCGTGGACGACGATGTCGATGGTTTCCGGCGACAGCGCCTGCGCGGCGCTGACGGTGCGCGCGGTGGAGGCGTTGAGCCTGCCGTCGAGGTGTTCGGCGATGACGAGGACTTTGGACATGATGGAAATCCTGCTTGTTATGTAGAGCCGGGCTTGCCCGGCCGCCAATGGGTGAAGCAGCGGGGCAAGCCCCGCTCTACAACAGTCCCTTGGCCTTCAGCATGGCGACCAGTTCGGCCGCGTCCTTCACCATCACGCCCTTGCTGCGCTTTGCCGGCGGCGCGTAGGCGGTGGTCTTCAGTTCCGGGCCGGCATCCACGGCCAGGTCGGCCAGCGGCAGCGTTTCCAGAGGCTTGCTCTTGGCCTTCATGATGTCCGGCAGCTTGATGAAGCGCGGTTCGTTGAGGCGCAGGTCGGTGGTGACGACGGCCGGCAGGTCGACCTCCAGGGTTTCCAGGCCCGCGTCGACTTCCCGGGTCACCGTGGCCTTGCCATCGGCGATCTCAAGCTTCGAGGCGAACGTGGCCTGGGGGCGGCCCCACAGCGTGGCGAGCATCTGCCCGGTCTGGTTGGCGTCGTCATCGATCGCCTGCTTGCCCAGGATCACCAGGTCCGGCTGCTCCTTCTCGACCAGCTTCAGCAGCGTCCGGGCGGCCGCCAGCGGCTGCACCGGCTGGTCGGTAACCACGTGGATGGCGCGGTTGGCGCCCATGGCCAGACCGTTGCGCAGGTGCGCCTGGGCGTCGGCGGGAGCAATGGTGGCGACCACGACCTCAGTGGCGATGCCCTTGTCGCGCAGGCGCAGGGCTTCTTCCAGGGCGATCTCGTCGAACGGGTTCGGGGAGAGCTTGACGCCCTCGGTGACCACGCCGGAGCCGTCCGGCTTGACCTGGATGCGGACGTTGTAGTCCACGACGCGCTTGTAGGCGACCAGGATCTTCATCGTGCGGGGATTCCTTCCGGATAGCGGGGACGGCCCGGTCGTGGCGGCAGGCCCGGGGCGGACCGCCGATTCTACCGGGTGAAGGGGGGCATGCGATTGGGTATGGGGCTGGCTGGCCCATCCTCGCTCCGCCGCAACAGGCCCGCTGCCGAGCGTGGCCCGTCCAATGGGCGGTCAGGGCGCTATGCTATGCGCCCCCAGGACTTATCAAGCCCCATCCGAGGGCAGGAGATTCAACTTGGCAACGTGGCTAGTGACCGGCGGTGCCGGTTTCATCGGCGGCAATTTCGTCCTGGAAGCGGTAGCCCGCGGCGTGCGGGTGGTCAACCTGGATGCTCTGACCTACGCAGGTAATCTCGACACCTTGTCGACCCTCGCCGGCAATCCCGACCACGTTTTCGTGGAGGGCGACATCGGCGACAGGGAGCTGGTAGCCAAGCTGCTGGCCGAGCATCGCCCTGACGCGGTCGTGAATTTTGCTGCCGAGAGCCACGTGGACCGCTCGATCGATGGGCCGGCCGCATTTGTCCAGACCAACGTGGTCGGCACCCTCGGCCTGCTGGAGGCCGTGCGCGACTATTGGAAGGGCTTGCAGGGCGACGCCCGGGACGGCTTCCGCTTCCTGCACGTGTCCACCGACGAGGTCTACGGCACGCTGGGCGAGACCGGCAAGTTCACCGAAACCACGCCGTACGCACCCAATTCGCCGTACTCGGCGTCGAAGGCCGCCTCCGACCACCTGGTCCGTGCCTTCCACCATACCTATGGGCTGCCGGTGCTGACCACCAACTGCTCGAACAATTACGGTCCGTACCATTTCCCGGAAAAGCTCATCCCGCTGGTGATCGCCAAGGCGCTTGCCGGCGAGCCGCTGCCGGTCTACGGCGACGGCAAGCAGGTGCGCGACTGGCTGTTCGTGGCCGACCACTGCGAGGCGATCCGTACCGTGCTCGCCAAGGGCAAGATCGGTGAGACCTACAACGTCGGTGGCAATTCCGAGAAGCAGAACATCGAGGTAGTGCAGGCGATCTGCGCACTGCTCGACCGGCGCCGCCCGCGCGAGGATGGCCTGCCGCGCAGCAGCCAGATCACCTACGTCGCCGACCGTCCGGGCCATGACCGGCGCTATGCGATCGATGCCTCCAAGCTGAAGGACGAGCTGGGCTGGGAGCCTAAGTACACGTTCGAGCAGGGCATCACCTTTACCGTGGACTGGTATCTGGAGCATCAGGACTGGGTGAAGCGGGTGCTGGACGGCAGTTACCGCCTGGAACGCATCGGGGCGGCGGCATGAGCGCGCGCAAGGGCATCATCCTGGCAGGCGGCTCCGGCACGCGCCTGTATCCGATCACCCGCGCGATCAGCAAGCAGCTGTTGCCGGTCTACGACAAGCCGATGATCTACTACCCGCTCAGCGTGCTGATGCTGGCGGGGATCCGCGAAGTGCTGATCATCAACACGCCGCACGAACAGGCGCTGTTCCAGGCACTGCTCGGCGATGGTTCGCAGTGGGGCATGCACATCGAGTACGCGGTGCAGCCGAGTCCGGACGGCCTGGCTCAGGCCTACCTGATCGGCCGCGACTTCGTCGCCGGCCAGCCGAGTTGCCTGGTGCTGGGTGACAACATCTTCCACGGCCATGGACTGACCTCGCTGCTCAAGCGTGCCGACGAGCGCCAGCAGGGCGCGACCGTGTTCGGCTACTGGGTGCATGACCCGGAGCGCTATGGCGTGGCCGAGTTTGATGGCGAGGGGCGGGTGGTCGGCATCGAGGAAAAGCCGGCGCAGCCGCGTTCCAACTACGCGGTGACCGGTTTGTATTTCTACGACGGCAAGGCGAGCGAGTACGCGGCCGAGCTCAAGCCCTCGCCGCGCGGCGAGCTGGAAATCACCGACCTCAACAAACGCTATCTCGAACAGGGCGGGCTGTACCTGGAGCAGCTCGGCCGCGGCTATGCATGGCTGGACACCGGCACGCACCAGTCGCTGCTGGAAGCATCGACCTTCATCGAGACCATCGAAGCGCGACAGGGCCTGCGCGTGTGCTGTCCGGAGGAGGTCGCCTTCGGCAATGGCTGGATCGGGGTAAGGGAATTGGAGCAGTTGGCCGCGCCGCTGGCCAAGAACGGCTACGGCCAGTATCTGCTTGAACTGGCGCAGCGTGGCGAGGTGGTGCGTTGAAGATCATCGGGACCTCATTGCCAGGCTGCGTGGTGATCGAGCCGGCCGTATTCGGAGACGATCGCGGCGTGTTCTTCGAGACCTGGAATGCCGAGCGCTTCGGCCAACATGGCCTGCCGACGAAATTCGTGCAGAGCAACGTGTCGACCTCGGTCAAGGGCGTGTTGCGCGGCCTGCACTACCAGTGGCCGCGGCCGCAGGGGAAGCTGGTGAGCGTGCTCGAGGGCGAGGTCTACGACGTGGCGGTCGACATCCGCCGTGGTTCGCCGACGTTCGGCCGCTGGGAAGCGGTGATCCTGAGCGCGGAGAACCGGCGCCAGTTCTGGATACCCGAGGGTTTCGCGCACGGGTTCGCCGTGCTGTCAGAGCACGCGGTATTCAGCTATCTGTGCACGGATGTCTACGTCAAGGAAGCTGATGCCGGCGTGCGCTGGAACGACGGCACCGTTGGCGTCAACTGGCCGGTGGCCGAGCCCGTGCTGTCAGCCAAGGATACGGCTGCCCCGCTGTTGGCGGACATCCACGAAGACCGCCTGCCGGTTTACGTCCCGTGACCAAGCTCCTCGTCGTAGGCGCCAACGGCCAGGTCGGCCGCGAGTTGCGGCGCAGTCTGCAGCCGCTGGGAGAAGTCCTCTCAGCCACCCGCGATGGCCGCCTGGATGACGGCAGTTCCTGCGCCGTGGCCGACCTTTCCGATCCGGCATCGCTGGCTGGGCTGGTCGCCGACCTCGCGCCGGCTGCGGTCATCAACGCTGCCGCTTACACGGCCGTCGACAAGGCCGAAAGCGATCGCGAAGTGGCTTTCCAGGTCAACGCAGAGGCACCTGGCGTCCTCGCGCGCGCGTGCGCCGCGGCGGGCATTCCGCTGGTCCACTATTCCACCGATTACGTCTTCGACGGCCAGGGCACCCGCCCGTACCACGAGAACGATCCGACGGCTCCGCTGGGGGCATACGGCGCCAGCAAGCTGGCCGGCGAGGAAGCGGTGCGGGCTGCCGGCGGGCAGCACCTCGTGTTCCGTACTGCCTGGGTCTATGCGACGCACGGACACAACTTCCTGCGTACCATGCTGCGGCTGGCAGGCGAGCGCGAAGAGTTGCGGGTAGTGGCCGACCAGTTCGGCTCGCCGACGCCGGCGGCTCTGATCGCGGACGTGACGACGGTTGCGCTGCTGGCGCCCCAGGGGCTTTCCGGCACATGGCACCTCACCGCCTCCGGCCATACCAGCTGGCATGGCTTTGCCGAGGCCATCGTGGATGCGGCCGTGTCGGCCGGCCTGCTCGCCCGTGCGCCCCGGGTCGTGCCGATCGGCAGCGCCGAGTATCCAACGCCTGCGCCGCGCCCGGCCTGGTCAGTGCTGGACAACAGCCGACTGGCCGGGGCTCTGGGTCATGCCCTTCCCGATTGGCGGGAAGGACTGGACAGTGTGATCGCCCAGATTGCCCGGGGGCCGCGCGACTAGCAGTTACCTGCTGGCGTCAGGGCTTGCAGTGCGAGCCGCCGGGGCCAGTCCGACGATAGACCGTGCCACCGAAGTTGCCGTACGACCGGGCCGGGTCGTTGGGTACCTCGCCGACGGGCTTGTACAGGCCCGTCGCTTCGACGGCCCGGACGATGCTGGCGCTGGCGGGCCAGTCTGTACGCGTGGTCGTCATGATCACATCCGGCGAGCATTCGCGCAGTGCCTGGGCGAGGAGACCGCTGTCCTGCCGGAAATGGATCGCTGCGCCGGTCAGGTTGTTCAATTGGGCCGAAGGGGGGAGGGTCCCCGACAGCGGGTAGATCGAGAACATGAAGCCACTGATGCTGGCGGTGCCGCCAGGTGGCGTCGCCTCGCGGACCAGGCGGGCCGAGAGCAGATAGTTGGATTGCGCGGTGGCCTCGTCGGACCAGCCGTGGCGCTGCGCATCGACCGCGGCGCGGGTTGCCTGCGGCAGAGGGGCCAGCAGCCGGTAGGCCGGCGTCAGGAACAGCAGGGCGATCAGCACCGACCCGACGCACAGCAGCAGCGACTTCCGGGTTTCGCCGACACGCTCGGCGATGATGCGCCAGGACAGCGCGCACAGGCCCGCCAGGCCCGGCAGGCAGACGGAAAAGTGATACGGGAATCCGATCTTCGTCACCGGCTCGATCAGCGCCACGAGCGCGCAGGCCAGCCAGAACAGCGCACGTCCCAGATCCGCGTGCGAACGCTGCACCAGCCGGATGGCGACCGCCCCGATGATGCCGATGCCGGTCAGCCAGAGCGCCGATGCCGATATGCGCACGCTGGTGTGGACCGCATCGACGAACAGCTGGTGTCGCTGGTCGGCGATGGCGGCGTAGATCATTCCGGCACCTTGGTAGGCTGCAACGAGCCCGTGTACGCCGCCGCGCAGCGCCAGCATCAGCGCGAGCGTGAAGGCGCCGAACGCCAGGCCACCGACGCAGAATTGCAGTGCGGCGCGGCGACCTTCCCGTGCCCAGACGGCGAGGGCGCCGACCAGCGCGAAGGGCGCCAGGGTCTCCCGCAACAGGATACCGGCCGCCACCAGTGCGCCGACCGCCAGCCAGCGCCAACGCCCGCCGCTGCGTGGCAGGCCGGCCTGCGCCAACAACAGGGCGCTGAAAAGCGGGATATAAGCGGCGAAGTAGCTGTTCTTGTAGCCGGCCTGGACGAACGATGCATCGTTCATCGTCCACAGGAACAATCCGCCAATCGCGCATCCCAGCAGCAGGCTGCGTGACTCGCGGGTCATCACCCGAAGGAACAGCAGAGAGGCCACGGCCGCCACGACCATGTCGGTCACGCGCAGCGTGACCAGCGCATTGCCATCCAGGCCGAAGGCCCACGACGTCAACGCCGGATAGAACATCAGCGGCCCTTCGTCGGGCAGCCGCAGCGACGCCGCCAGTACGTCATGCATCCGCATGGCGATGTACGCCATGTAACCTTCATCGGTCGTCGGCAGGGACGACAGCGGTGCGATCCTCGGCAGCACGACGGTCAGCAGGACGACACCGGCCGGCAGCAGCCAGCCGAGCAGGCGATGGGCAACGGCGGACGGCGTCAATCGAACAGCGCTATGCATGAGATACCCGCGAAAACCAGGGTGGCGCCGAACCAGAAGCGCGGGGGGAGCTGTTCCTTCAGCAGCAGCCGGCTGGCGAAGGGAACGGTGAAATAGGCCAGGCCGGCGAACGCCACCAGCAAGGTCAATGCGACCGTCCGCAACAGCAGCATGACAAGCATGATCGACAGCAACTGTCCCGCAACGGCGCCACCCAGCAGGCACAGTCGCGTGCGACGGCGGGTGCCGCGGGCGGCCGCCCGGATCGCGATCTGGGAGCCGGTACTGAAGGCGACTGACGTCAGGCCGAAGCCGAGCTCAACGGGCGTCATCGACGGCAGGCGCCTGGGTTACGATCGCCAGACCGGCGACGACGAGCACGGTACCGAACAACAGGCCGCCGCCGAGCGGTTCGCCGAACAGGCGGTTGCCGGCAATGGGCGTGATCAGGTACAGCAGGGCCGTCCACGGATAGGCGCGCGAAAGCGGCATGTGCCGCAGCGTGAGGAACCAGCTTGCGAAGCCCAGACCGAAGGCGGCCAGGCTGGCCCCCATCCACGGGTTCAGCAGCGTGTTCTGGAGCAGCGTGCGTGCCGTCGCATTCAGGCCGGCCTGCTTCAGGCAGATCTGCGCGGTGGCCATGCTGACGACGGAAATCCCCAGCAGGAACGGAGCCTTCCGGTTCATCGTCGCGCCACAAAGACATTCTGGCCGCAGGCGATCTGACGGACTAGCGGCAAGTGCTCGACGATAGGCTCAGCCAACCGGAGGGCTTTGGCTGCGGTATCGGGACAGAAGAACGGCACGAGATTGATGACCGTGGTGAACATGCGGCTGAAGCCGGCGGCCTGCAGCCATGCTCGGATCTGCATAGGCGTGAAGGATCGCTCCTCGTGTTCGACATGGTAGGCGGAGAACTTCTCCAGCAGCTTCAGGACCGGGTTCAGGCCGTTGGGCTCGATGATGACCAGGGTACCGTCGAAGCCCGTCAACGCCGCGATTGCCTTTGCCGGGTCCGGCAGGTGGTGCAGGACGCCTCGCAGCACAATGCAGTCGAAGCGGTTGGCGGCCAGGTAGGCCGCCATGTCATAGATGTTGCCTGTCTGGAAGCGGGCAACATCCTGCAATCCATGCTCGATCGCCTTGCGCCGGGCGGCCTCGATCGCGGCGGCGGCCGGATCGATCCCGATCACCTCGGCAACGCCGAGCGCAGCGAACTCCAAGGTGTAGGCGCCATCACCGCATCCCAGGTCAAGTACCCGGCTGCCCGGGAACGGGAAGGAGGCGGCGACCGCGGCGGATATGCGTGCGTTGGCCAGGTTCGAGGAGACCCGATCGGTGGTGTAGCGATACGATCCGGTGTTGAGCACATCCTGGTCGAACTGGGCGACGTTTTTCTTGACCTGGCTCACGGGCTTCTCCCGGCAGGTTTATAGGCGGTGGCCATGATGTTGCCGACCCGAAGCGGGATCATCCGATCGGCCAGGCCGATGCGCTCGAGCACCCGTACCAGCGCGCGCTTGGGACCCTCGGGAAGTGGCGTCAGGCGTACCCAGTAGCGCAGTGGATAGGCGTTCTGGATTGGCGATACTGCAATCCGCTCGAAACCTGCAGAGTCGAGCATCGCGGCAATCGCGTGTTTGCTGAACAACTGCAGGTGTTCGACGTCGATGATCGGCGAGCGCAGACCCAGCAGGCGGTTCAGTGGTGCTCGCCAGTCGTGCACGACAACGGCGAGCATGCCGCCGGGTTGGAGCAGGGCGTGGGCGTCGCGTGCGAACCTGCCGGGATCGTCGATGTGTTCCAGCGTCATGAACGAGCACAGCAGCGAGATGCGCCGGTCGCGTAGCACCTCCGGGTCGAACATGCCTTCCAGCAGCAGAGGTCGCACGGCAGGCGCCGCAGCGTCGATGGCAGCACGTGACGGCTCGATGCCCAGGACATCGCCGAAGCCGAACCGCCTCAGGTGGGGGAGTAGCGGGCCGCTGCCCGCGCCGATGTCCACAGCCGCACCTTGGCGGTCCACGCCGGCCAAGCGTGAGGACAGCGCCTGCGCGTAGCTTGCCGCCGCTGCGGTGGCCTCCGGCCCGGAATCATAGGCTGCGTCCGAGTATGCCTGGGCCAGGAAGGATTGCCGGGGTGGGCGCGGTGCGAAGACCAGGTCGCAGTTCAGGCAACGGACCAACCGCAGGCACATGAACTCGGGATTCTTGCGCGATGCGTAGGTGAAATCGTTGATGCGGCTCTCGTCGATCCGTTCGTCAGCGAAAGACTCGACGTGCAGGCCGCCACAGCCGGGGCAGGGACGGTCGTCGGGGGATCGTAGATGGAGGGAGGCCTTCAAGCGTCACCTCGCGGGGAGAGCATGCGCACTTCGCCCTGGATGATGAGGTTGCGCCGGATGAAGGCGGGCCGGGCCTTGGTCTCCTCGAATATCTTGCCGACGTACTCGCCCAGCAGCCCGATGCCGAAGATGGTCGCCGAGCCGAAGAACATAACCAGCAGCGAAACAAAGGTGATCCCGCGCGGCGCCATCTCCGGATGCAGCAGGCGGATCGCGATGCTTGCGCAGGCCAGCAGGACGGTCAGGCCGCAGGCCACGCCGCCCAATGCGGTCAGCAGGTGCAGCGGCATGCGTGAGAACGAGAAGATGCCCTTCTTGGCCCAGCCGATGTTCTTGATCCAGTTGTTGGTGCTCTTGCCGAACATCCGATCGGGTCGCTGATAGTCCACACCGACCTGCCTGAAGCCGACGAAAGCCCGCAGGCCACGCAGGAATGCATCGCGCTCGGTGCACTGGAGCAGCCAGAAGACCACGGTGCGGTCGAGCAGCGAGAAGTCGCCAGCGTCCTTCGGGACGGGGACCTCACTCATGGCGGCGAACACGCGGTAGAACGTCTTGTAGCAGGCTTCAAGCAGGACCGGCATGTCGCGCTTTATCCGCCTGCCGTACACCACTTCCGCGCCCGCCCGCCACTGTTCGACGAAGGCCTCGATCAGCTCCGGTGGATCCTGCAGGTCGCCGTCCAGTAGTACGCAGGCTTCCTTGCTGGCGTACTCCATGCCACTGCGGAACGCGGCCTGGGAGCCGAAATTGCGAGAATGGGTGATGCCGATGACGCGGGGGTCGCGCGCGCTGATTTCCCGGATAACCTCGGCCGATCCGTCCGGCGAGCAGTCGTTGACGAAGATGATCTCGTAATCGATATGCAAGCGTTCGAACACGGCCTTCAGGCGCTGGTGCATGATCGGGATGGCCTGCTCGTCCCTGTAGCACGCGATGACGGCAGATACCGAGCTGCGCGTGCGTGGGCCGCTGACCTTCTTGGTGAGCTCGCCGAACGAGGATCGGGTGAGCTGCCCGCCCCACCACTGGTGCGTTTTCAGCAAGCCGTCGCTGAGGGAGATCCGCGGACGCCAGCCGATGACGCGCGCGGCTTTCCCGATATTGGCATACCAGTTGCTGACGTCCCAGGCCCGGCCTGCGGCAGCACTGAACTGGGGCTCGGCGTCGAGCGAGAAGAGTTCCTTGGCGACGGCGGCAAGCGCATCCAGCCGAACCGCCTGGCCGGAGCCGATATTGAACGATTCGCCCATGATGTCCGGCGCCATGCGCGCAGCGGTCTCCACGAAGGCTGCCACCACGTCGTCGACGTACACGAAGTCGCGGGAGACATCCGCATGCGCGAACACCGGCAGGCTGCCGCGCATCGCGTGCTCGCACAGGGTTGGCACCAGGCGCGAACTGTCTTCATAGGGGCCATAGACCGAGTACAGCCGCAGGTTGACGATCGGCAGGCCGTGGATCTTGCCGTAGAAGGCGATAGCCTGGCTTGCAGCGGCCTTGCTGACAGCGTAATGGCTGTTGGGCAGCAGGGGAGCTTCCTCGGAAGGGCCCGACGCGTTGAGCCCGTATTCCGAGGAGGAGCCGGCGTGCACGTATGCGGAGATTTTCCGGCTCCTGAGCATTTCCAGCAGGCGTATGAAGCTCAGGTAGTTGGTGGTGTGTATGCGCTCGGGCTCGTCCTCGAAGGAGTAGGCGCCGAACGAGGAACAGTCGAAGATCGTGCGCGGTTTGACCCGATCCAGAACCGTTGCGACGGACTGCGGGTCGTTGAGGTTGAGATAGGCCAGGTTGGCGGCCGGAATGTCCGTCAGGCGCCAGCAGTCGCCGGAGAAAGTGGTGCCGACCACGTCCTGGCGGACCTCCACGCAGCAGCGAAGCAGGTTGGCGCCGATGAATCCGCTTGCGCCGATGACAAGGATCGGGCCATCCAGGGAGGCGATGAGTTTTTCGATATTCATTCAGTGCAATCCAGCACCATGGATCGGATGGAGTTCGCGTCCAGACCGGACTGGCGGCGATGGAAGGCCTGGGAGCCGAAGCGTCCCGACGGATAGCGCAGCGCGTATCGATGCACGAACCGGCGCGTGGGAACCTGCTGCTGGACCAGCGCGAGGGCGGCGCACATGCCCAGCCCGCCTTCGCGGACGTGTTCTTCCACCACGTAGAGCGGGCCGCTGGCCAGCTGCCCGCATACTTCCGCCGGCAACGAGGTGAAGCTGGGTTCGGTCACTGCCCAGACCGCCGGCCGGACACCGGCATCGAGCTCGCGCAGCGCGTCCCAGGCAACCCCGGCCAGGGGGCCCAATGCCAGCAGCGCGCCGCGCTCGCCTTCGAGCACCTGCCGCCACGGGCGATAAGTGGCCACGGCGGTATCCGTCGGCCGCGCGTCTAAACCCAGGCGCAGGTAACTGGGGCCACTGATGGCACCCAGTAGCGGCGCGAGATCCTCGTTGAAGGCCGGTGCATACACCGCCATGCCGAGCGACGCCATGGCGGCGCAGTCCTCGAGGGCATGATGCGTGGGGCCCATGTGGCCATAGCCGTATCCGCCACCGTTGCCGACCACGCAAACCGGCAGGCCGGACAGGCAGATGTCGTTTCGGATCTGTTCGAATGGCCGCGCGTAGCAGAACGGCGCGATGCTGTAGGCGAATACGGTGTTTCCTTCCCGCGCCAGGCCTGCGGCGACGCCGATCATGTTCTGTTCGGCGACGCCAATGTTGATGAAGCGGGATCCGAAGGCGTCGCGAACGCCCTCCAGGGCCATGAAGCCCAGATCACCCGTCAGGAAGAAATGGTCCGGCTTGTTGCATTCGGCAATGATGGCCGCGGCGAAGTGGTCTCTCACGGGATTGGAGAGCTCGTGAAGCTGAGGGCCAATTCCAGTTCTTCGTCGGACAGCGGCAGGTAGTGCGATTCGAGCCTGCCCGCGTAGTGGCATCCCCGTCCCTTGATCGTGTCCATGACAATGACCCTCGGTGCCTGGCCTGCCGGCGCCGTCAGGCAACGCTCCAAGGCGTGGAAGTCATGCCCGTCCACGCGCACCACTTCCGCGCCGAACGCTACGAGGCGGGGTGCGAGGTCCCCGCAGGAAGCGACCTCCTCGGTAGTCCCGAAGCCCTGGAGGCCATTCTGGTCGATCATCAACACCAAGTTGCCCAGGCGCTGATGAACGGCAAAGCTCAGGGCTTCCCAGCAGCTGCCTTCCTGCCATTCGCCATCCGAGCACAGGCAGAACACGCGCCTTTGCGATCGGGCGTGGCGCGCGGCCATCGCCAGGCCGGTGGCAAGCGAGGGCCCATGGCCGAGCGAGCCGGTTGAGAACAGCAGCCCGGGAATGCCGGTGCCGCTGGGGTGGCCGGGCAGCAGAGAGTCATCCTGCCCGAACGTGCCCAGGTCTTCGTCGGTCAGCAGGCCGCGACTCCACAGGGTCACATAGAGCGCACCTGCCGCATGCCCCTTGGAAAGCACGAAGCGATCATCAGGCGTGAGCACGCGATGGTGCAGGGTCATCAGCGCATCTAGGCACGACAGATTTCCGCCGACGTGCCCGGAACGGGTGGCGTGATGCATCCTCAGAAGCCGCGTACGTGCTTCGGCCGCGATGTCGATCAGACTGTCCAAACGGGTCGTTTGGGATCAAGTTAGTTGGCAGTCATTATATGCGGATCACGATCCGAGCACGGCTGCCTCCGGGTGTCTTCAGGCGCGCCCGTACGTGTCTTCGAAACGCACGATGTCGTCTTCACCCAGATAGCTGCCGGACTGCACTTCGATCAGTTCCAGCGGCAATTTGCCCGATTCTTCAGGCGACGGGTGACTCCCGGCGGGCTGTAGGTGCCCTGGTTCTCGGTCAGGATGGCCTCGTCGCCCCGGGTCGCCTCGGCGGTGCCGGCGACCACGATCCAGTGCTCGGCCCGATGATGGTGCATCTGCAGGCTCGGGATGGCGCCGGGCTTGACCGAGATGCGCTTGGCCTGGAAGCGATCTCCGTTGTCGATCGGGTCGTGTGCATCCCAAGGGCGGACCTTGCGGAGGGTAGCCCCGGAACGCTTCTCGCGCCTGATGCGGGTGACGACATTCTTGGCCTCCTGCGTGCGCTCGCCTTGCCCACCAGCACGGCGTCAGCGAATTCCACGACGACGATGTCGTCCAGTCCCAGCAGTGCTATCAGGCGCTCGCCGTAAGCGAGGTGTTGTGCCAGTCGACGGCGTGACGTCGCCGTCGTGTGCGCTTCCGCTGGAGTCCTGCAGCGACACGCCCTGCAGCGCCGTCACGAGAGCCTACTTCGCTCCAGGCAGCATCAGGCGGGAGCGCGGCATCGGCGGTCCTTACCGACGACGCGGAATCCATCGTGTCGGGCGGAACGGTTGCGAGCCCGCTTTGTCCAGTCTCACGAAGCCGGTATCAGGCTTGGCTTGTTCCCAAGGCCGCGGATCTCGGCTCCCGCTGCAGCCTCGATGCAGCCGTACCCTTTCGGCAGCGGCGGGGACGATGCGAACGTGATCAGCTTGCCGGCGGACGCAGCGGCAAGTGCCTGCCTTGCCACCTGCTGGAGGGTCTGTTCATGGTTGATCCCTTGGTCCAGGGGCAATACCAGCAGGATCGCATCACTTCCATCACGGGTGGATTCCAGCGCGGCGACCGCGATTGCCGGTGGCGCCCGGCCACCGATCGGCACTACCCGGTTTCAGGTCACATGCAAACATGGTCAGTTCGGCGGTCAGCGGCAGAACCGCTTCGGGCAGGACTTTCACGCAAGCGGACACAGTTCGTGTATCGGAGCCGCCGGACAGGATAACGGGAGGGAGGTTGTTC
The DNA here is from genome assembly GCA_017745195.1 of Pseudoxanthomonas sp. Classification (GTDB taxonomy): domain Bacteria; phylum Pseudomonadota; class Gammaproteobacteria; order Xanthomonadales; family Xanthomonadaceae; genus Pseudoxanthomonas. Next base: position 43,142 of record JAGHZW010000011.1, read on the forward strand.
ACTCCGTAATCGCCATGCGGAAACGGGATCAGGCCTCGATCAGCCGGGACAGTTCTTCGGTGCGCGCCCGCAGTAACGTGGCGTCGCCGCGGGCCTCCACGTTCAGGCGCAACAGTGGCTCGGTGTTGGAGCTGCGTACGTTGAAACGCCAGTCGCCGAAGTCGGCGCTGAGTCCGTCGGTGTGGTCCAGCGCCGGCGCCAGCGAAGCGTAGTGTTCGAGCACCCGTGCCACCGCTGCCTTCGCATCGGCGACCCGGAAGTTGATCTCGCCGCTGCACGGGAACTTGGCCACGCGCGACTCGACCAGCTCGCCCAGGCTGCGACCGCTGGTCGACACCAGGCTGGCGATCAGCAGCCACGGGATCATCCCCGAATCGGCATAGGCGAACTCGCGGAAGTAGTGGTGGGCGCTCATTTCGCCGCCGTAGACCGCATCCTCGGCGCGCATCTTTTCCTTGATGAAAGCGTGGCCGCTCTTGCACAGCACCGGCACGCCGCCGGCTTCCTGCACCTGCTCGATCGTGTTCCAGACCAGGCGCGGGTCGTGGACCACCTTGCCGCCCGGGTTCTTGGCCAGGATCGCCTGGGCAAGGAGGCCGACAAGGTAGTACCCCTCGATGAAGCGTCCCTGTTCGTCGAAGAAGAAGCAGCGGTCGAAATCGCCATCCCAGGCGATGCCGAAGTCGGCGCCGTGTTCGCGCACCGCGTCGGCCGTGGCCTGGCGGTTGCCCGGCAGGAGCGGATTGGGGATGCCGTTAGGGAAGTTGCCATCGGCCTCGTGGAAGACGCGGATGAACTCCAGCGGCAGATGCGGCGCGAGGAGGTCGACGATCGCCCCGGCGCCGCCGTTGCCGGCGTTGACCACCAGCTTCAGCGGCTTGAGCGTGGATGTGTCAACGTACGAAAGCAGGTGGGCGATGTAGGCCGACTTGTCGGGGCGGGTCTGTTCGCCGGCGATGGGCGCGGCCGCCGGCGCCGTATCGGCCTCGGCCGCGTCGGAGATAGCGAACAGCCCGGTGTCCGAAGAGATCGGACGGGCCTGCTCCTTCACCAGCTTCATGCCGTTGTAGTCCATCGGATTATGGCTGGCGGTAACCATCACGCCGCCGGCGGCGCCGAGGTGGTCGACCTGGAAATACACTTCCTCGGTCCCGCACAGGCCGATGTCCAGTACCTCGCGACCCTTGCCGCGCAGGCCCAGCGACAGCGCCGCCTGCAACGGAGGGCTGCTCAAACGGACGTCGTGGCCGAGCACGACCGGGCCCGGGCCCAGCTGGTCGGCCAGCGCTGCGCCGATCCTGCGGGCCAGGTCCTCGTCCAGCTCGTCGGGAACGCGGCCGCGGATGTCGTAGGCCTTGAAGGCGGGCAGGGTCATCGGGTTGCTCGTGTGTGTGGATCCCGGATTCTAACGGCCGGTACCGGAGCGATGCGACCGGGCCCGCATGCATGGAGCCCATTGCCCGAAAGTACGTGTCGCATCGCACAATTCCCGCGTCTAGAATCCGGGTTTCGTTCTCCAGCGAGGGCAGGCATGGCCGCTTCCAAACTCTATCCGGACGCGAAATCCGCGCTCGCCGATCTGGTCGTCGATGGACAGACCCTGGCGGTCGGCGGTTTCGGCCTCTGTGGCATCCCCGAGGCGCTGATCGCCGCACTGCGTGATTCCGGCGTGAAAGGACTGACCGCGATCTCCAACAATGCCGGCGTCGACGGCTTCGGCCTGGGCCAGCTGCTGGCGACCCGGCAGATCCGCAAGATGATTTCGTCCTACGTGGGCGAGAACAAGGAATTCGAGCGCCAGTACCTGGCCGGCGAACTCGAGCTGGAGTTCAACCCGCAGGGCACCCTGGCCGAGCGCCTGCGCGCCGGTGGCGCGGGCATCCCGGCCTTCTTCACCGCTACCGGCTACGGCACGGTGGTGGCTGAGGGCAAGGAGACCCGCGAGTTCGATGGCAAGCACTACGTGATGGAGACCGCGCTGGTGGCCGACGTGTCGCTGGTCAAGGCGTGGAAGGCCGACAAGGCCGGCAACCTGGTGTTCCGCAAGACCGCGCGCAACTTCAACCCGGCCTGTGCCATGGCCGGCAAGGTCTGCGTGGCCGAGGTCGAGGAAGTGGTGGAAGTCGGCGCGATCGACCCGGACCAGGTGCACCTGCCCGGCATCTACGTCGACCGCATCGTGCACAACCCGACACCCGAGAAGCGCATCGAACAGCGCACCGTCCGTCAGGAGAACAAGTGATGGCCTGGACCCGCGACGAGATGGCGCAGCGCGCCGCCGCCGAACTGACCGATGGCGCCTACGTTAACCTGGGCATCGGCCTGCCGACCCTGGTCGCCAACCACATCCCCGCCGGCGTGGACGTGTGGCTGCAGTCGGAGAACGGCCTGCTCGGCATCGGTCCGTTCCCGACCGAGGACGAAGTCGATGCCGACCTGATCAACGCCGGCAAGCAGACCGTCACCGCGCGCGCGGGCGCCAGCTACTTCGGCAGCCACGACTCGTTCGCGATGATCCGCGGTGGCCACATCGACCTGGCGATCCTCGGCGCGATGCAGGTCACCGACCAGGGCGACCTGGCCAACTGGATGGTGCCCGGCAAGATGGTCAAGGGCATGGGCGGGGCGATGGACCTGGTCGCCGGAGTCAAGCGCGTGGTCGTGCTGATGGAGCACACTGCCAAGAACGGCGAGCACAAGATCCTGCCCGAATGCACGCTGCCGCTGACGGGTGTCGGCGTGGTCGACCGGATCATTACCGAGCTGGCGGTGTTCGACGTAGCCGACGGCGGGCTGAAGCTGGTCGAGGCGGCCCCGGGCGTGGGCATCGACGAACTGAAGGAAAAGACCGGCGTTCCGTTCGCGGCCTGATGCCGCGGCCGGATCAGGGCCGAAAGAAAAAGGCCGGCGGGTGATCCGCCGGCCTTTCCATTTTTCATGTCACAGGTTCTGGTAATTCGGCCCCGAACCACCCTCCGGGGTCACCCAGGTGATGATCTCGTACGGGTCCTTGATGTCGCAGGTCTTGCAGTGCACGCAGTTGGCGGCGTTGATCTGCAGGCGACGACCTGCGTCGTCCTCGACCATCTCGTAGACACCGGCCGGGCAGAAGCGGGTGCACGGATTGGCGTACTCGGCCGTGCAGCGCTCGACGCAGATCGAGGTGTCGGCGACCTTCAGGTGCACCGGCTGGTCCTCGTCGTGTTCGGTGGCGGCGAAGTACACGCCCTGCAGGCGGTCGCGCGGGGCCAGGCTGCGGTCGACGTAGTCGCGCTTGGGCTGCTCGTGCTCACCGGCCTTGTCGAGCGAGCACCAGTCGGGCTTGCCCTTCAGCGTCCACGGCGAGGCGCCGCCGAGCGCGGTTTCCCAGGCGGCATTGGCCAGGCCGAACCACAGCCCCTTCTTGAAGCCCGGCTTGATGTTGCGGACCTGCTTCAGCTCGGCCATCGCGTCGGATGCGCGCAGCCTGGCGTCGAATCCGGCTGGATCCAGCGCGCCTGCGGCCAGGTGCTCGGCGGCGAGCATGCCGCTGCGGATCGCCTGGTGGGTGCCCTTGATCTTGGGCACGTTGAGCAGGCCGGCGGTGTCGCCGATCAGCAGCGCGCCGGGCATCTCCACCTTCGGAAGCGCCTGCCAGCCGCCGGTGACGATCGCGCGTGCGCCGGCGGAAAGGATGCTGCCGCCTTCGAGCAGGGGCTTGACCGTCGGATGGTTCTTCCACTGCTGGAAGGCCTCCCACGGCTTGTACTGCGGATCGGCGTAGTCCAGCCCGCTGACGTAGCCCAGCGCGATCTGGTTGTTCTCCAGGTGGTACATGAAGCTGCCGCCGTAGGTGCGGCTGTCGGCCGGCCAGCCGAGGCTGTGCACGATCTTGCCGGGCGTGGTCCGGCCTTCCGGCACCTGCCACAGCTCCTTGATGCCGATCGAATAGCTCTGCGGATCGCTGCCGGCGTCCAGGCCGAAGCGCTTGACCAGGCGCTTGGTCAGGTGGCCGCGCGCGCCTTCGGCCAGCACGGTGACCTTGGCCCTGATGTCGATGCCGGCGGTGTAACCGGGCTTGTGCGAACCGTCCCGCGCAACCCCCATGTCGCCGATGCGCACCCCCAGCACGGTGCCGTCGTCGGCGTGCAAGGTTTCGGCGGCGGCGAAGCCGGCGTAGATCTCCACGCCCAGCGCCTCGGCCTGCGGCGCCAGCCACGCGCACATCGCACCGAGGCTGACGATGAAGTTGCCGTGGTTGCGCATCCCCGGCGGCACGATCGGCGATTTGTAGCCGTTGTCCTTGGTCAGGAACCAGAACTCGTCCTCGCCGGCCGGCACGCAGACCGGCGGCGGGTTCTCGCGCCAGCCGGGCAGCAGCGCATCGAGCGGACCGGGCTCGATCACCGCGCCCGACAGGATGTGCGCGCCGACCGTGCTCGCCTTCTCGATCACGCAGACCGAGATGCCCGGGTCGAGCTGCTTGAGCCGGATGGCGAAGGCCAGCCCGGCTGGGCCGGCGCCGACGGTGACGACGTCGTACTCCATCACGTCGCGCTCGATGGTATCGGTCGCAATCGTGCTGGCTTCGTGCTGCGTCATTCCCGGCTCCGGCTGGCTGCAATGGCTTGTGCGCCATTTTCGGGGTTCGGCGCGGGCGGGGCAAATGCGGGCGGGCGCGGCGGCTGCTAGCGTGGCGCGATGGAATGGACCGGATTCGAACTGGAGGACGCGCAGGTGCGGCTGGCCCGCGGCTGGCTGGCGCCGGCGGAATCCGCCGCGCTGATGGCGACGCTGCTGCGCGAGGTGCCGTGGGAGGTGCACCGGATCCGGATGTTCGGCCGGGAAGTCGCTTCGCCGCGGCTGAGCTGCTGGATCGGCGACGCCGGCGCGGCCTACCGCTATTCGGGCAGCCGGTTCGAGCCGAGGCCATGGTTGCCGCCACTGGCGGCGCTGCGTGAGCGCCTGCAGGACCAGCTGGGCGTGCCGTTCAACAGCGTGCTCGCCAACCGCTACCGGAGCGGCGCCGACGCCATGGGTTGGCACAGCGACGACGAGCCCGAGCTGGGCCCGGAACCGCTGATCGCCTCGATCAGCCTGGGCGCCACGCGCCGCTTCGTGTTGCGCCACCGGCGCGATCCTGCGCTGAGGCTGGCCCTGGATCTGGAGCCGGGCAGCCTGCTGCTGATGGCCGGAACCACCCAGCGCCACTGGAAACATGCGCTGCCGCGCACGGCGCGGCCGGTCGGCGAGCGGATCAACCTGACCTACCGCCGGATCCTGCCCGGTTAGACGGTTCCTGGGGGCGAGGCGACCTACCGTGGTTGCGTCCGCGCATCGCCCTGGCCCTGGACGAGCGTCCAGCCGGCGATATCGCTGGACAGGGAGGCCAGTGCATGGCCGAAGGCGTCGGCGACCGTAGCCACGTCGGTGGCCGCAGCGGGCTCCTCGTGGAGGAAGGTGCGGCGCGCGACGATGCGCTGGTCGTGGTTGTTCAGCAAGGTCGCGCTGACCTCGATGGTCGCCACCGGCAGCGCGCCGCCGCGGTAGTCGGCTTCGAATCGGCGCACGTCCATGGCCAGCCGGTAGTCCGAGCGCATGCCGGTGGAGACGCGGCCGACGCCGCCGATCTTCCCGGAATCCTCCAGCACCCGCAGTACGCCCGCCTCGATCATGTCCGTCGGTGGCTGCGCCCACGACGAGCCGCGGTACACCTGCAGTTCGCCGGGGGTCGGTCGCACCGCGATGCGCGGGCTGTCCACCAGCCGCGCCGCGCTGGGCCTGGCGATGGCCAGCTGCCAGTCAACCGCCGGCCACGACGGGTCCGGCTGGGCGACGGTCTGCGGCGAATAGATGGTGACCGGCTCGCGCTTGCCGCCGCCGAGCAGCGAAGAACAGCCGGCGACGGCGGACAGCAGGCAGAGCAGCGCGAGCGCGCGCAGCGGGATGGGGAGCGCACGTTGCTTCATTGCGGGTCGTACTCCTTCGGTGCATCGCGGCCGAGCAGGTAGCGCGTGGGGTTGTTGCCGAGCCGGTCGCTGATCTGGCGCAGGTCGCGGATCAGCCCGCGCAGTTCGGTCAGGGTCGGGCCGAGCTGGCCCAGGCCGTCGTTGGCGAAGCTGTTGATCGCGGCGCGGTTCTCGCTGAGGATCCCGTCGGCGTTGCCGGCGGCCGAATCCAGCCGCGCCAGTGTGGAATCGAGCTTCTCGATCAGCCCGGGCAGTTCGCGCACCAGGTTCTGGTCGACCCGCTGCACGGTCGCGTTGGTGGTCTGCAGCGTGGTGTCGAGGCTGCGCGCGGCATCGCGCGCGCTGACCAGCAGTGCCTCCATGCCCTTGTCCTGCGCGGCCAGCGTGCCGCTGATCCGGTCCAGGTTCTCCAGCGTGGTGGCGATGTGGGCGACGTTCTGGTCGCTGAGCACCTGGTCGAGCCGCTCGACGATGCGGTTGGCGGTGTCGGTGATGTTCTGCAGCGCCGAGGGCGTGGTCAGGATCACCGGCGTGTCGCGCTGGTCCACCGAGGTGAGCAGCGGCGCGCCGGGTGTGCCGCCGGAGAGCTGGATGATCGACGGCCCGGTCAGGCTGGTGATCGCCATCTTGGCGCGGGTGTCGGTCTTGATCGGCGTGGTGGCGTCGGCGCGGATGATCGCCACCACCCGGCGCGGGTCGCGCGGGTCGAGCGAGAGCTTCTCGATCGAGCCGACCGAGATGCCGTTGTACTGCACCGGGCTGCCCACCGACAGGCCGGTGACGGCCTCGTCGAAGACGATCATGTAGCGCTGCCAGCTGCGCTCGGACGAGTACTTGGCGGCCCACAGGCCGAACAGCAGCAGCGCGATCGACACCGCCAGGGTGAAGGCGCCGATCAGCACGTAGTTGGCGCGGGTTTCCATGGTTCAGTCCGCCTCCGTCGCGGTGGCACTGGCGTTGCGCGCGGCGCGCGCGCGCGGGCCGTGGAAGTATTCCTGCACCCAGGGGTGGTCGAAGCGTTCGACCTCCGCCAGCGGGGCGTTGACCACGACCTTGCGGTCGGCGATCACCGCCACGCGGTCGCAGATAGCGTACAGGGTGTCGAGGTCGTGGGTGATCAGGAACACGGTCAGCCCCAGCGCACGCTGCAGGGTGAGCAGCAGGCGGTCGAACGCGGCCGCGCCGATCGGGTCCAGGCCGGCGGTCGGCTCGTCCAGGAACAGCAATGGCGGGTCCAGCGCCAGCGCCCGCGCCAGGCCGGCGCGCTTGCGCATGCCGCCTGACAGCTGCGAGGGCAGCTTGTCGATCGCGTCGGCGGGCAGGCCGGCGAGCTTGACCTTGAGCAGGGCCAGTTCGTAGCGCCAGCTGTCCGGCAGTTCCGCGTGGTGCTCCTTCAGCGGCACCTGCACGTTCTCGCCCACGCTGAGCGAGGAGAACAGCGCGCCGTCCTGGAACAGCACCCCGGTGTTGCGCTCGATGTGCAGGCGGTCGGCCGGGTCGTCCGACAGCGCGTCGGCGCCGAGCACCTCGATGCGGCCTTCGGCCGGGCGCTGCAGGCCCAGGATGCTGCGCATCAGCACCGACTTGCCGGTGCCCGAGCCGCCGACCACGCCCAGGATCTCGCCGCGGCGCACGTCCAGGTCCAGGCCCTCGTGCACGGTCTGGCTGCCGAACCGGTTGGCCAGTCCGCGCACGGTGATCGCGTTTTCCTGCCGGTCGCGCGCCATCTCACCAGTCCATGTGCATGAACCACAACGCGGCCATCGCGTCGATCACGATCACCAGCGAGATCGTCTGCACCACCGCCGAGGTGGTGCGCTCGCCGACCGACTGCGCGGTGCCTTCCACCCGCAGCCCCTCCAGGCAGCCGATCAGGCCGATGATCATCGCGAACACCGGTGCCTTGGACAGGCCGACCACGAAGTGCCGCACTTCCATGGTCTCGTGCATCCGCGCCAGGTACATCTGCGGCGGGATGTCCAGGTCGAACGCGCCGACGGTCATGCCGCCGGCCAGGCCGGCCATCATCGCCACGAAGGTCAGCAGCGGCAGCATCACCAGCAGCGCCAGCAGGCGTGGGATCACCAGCAGGTCGACCGGATCCAGGCCGAGGGTGCGGATCGCGTCGATCTCCTCGCGCGCCTTCATCGCGCCGATCTGCGCGGTGAACGCCGAGGCGGTGCGTCCGGCCAGGACAATCGCGGTCAGCAGCACCGCGAACTCGCGCAGGAAGGCGATGGTGACCAGCTCGACCACGTAGATCTCGGCGCCGAAGTCGCGCAGGATCGTCGAGCCGAGGAAAGCGATCACCGCGCCGACCAGGTACGACAGCAGCGCGACCAGCGGCACCGCGTCCAGGCCGACCTGTTCCATGTGCGAGACCGTGGCGGTGAGGCGGAACCGGCGCGGCTCGCGCACCGTCCGTGCCAGCTTGACCAGGTTCTCGCCGGTGAAACCGACCAGCCCGACCACGTTGCGTACCATCAGGTGGGTGGCCCGGCCCAGGCGTTCGAGCGCCGCGGCGAAGCCGTAGTCGCGCGGGCGGCGCGGACGGTCGTCGGCGACGTCCTCGATCACCTGCACCAGCGCGGCGTGTTCCTCGCTGAAGCGCAGGTGCTCGCTGTCCAGGCCGCGCCGCTGGGCGAACCGCATCAGCTGCATGACCCCGGCCGAGTCCAGCCGGTCGATGCCCGAGGCATCCACCACGGTGAGGTTCTCCGGCATCGCGCGCAGCTGGTCGGCGATCGCCAGCGCATGCGCGAGCGTCCACCGCCCGGACAGGGAAATCCTGCCAGGTCCGTCCGGTGCCTGCTGCCAGCGGGGAGGAGAAGCGGTCTCTTCGATCATGGGCGGTTCCGAGCGGCGAGCATACCCGGAAGGGCCGTACAGGTGCCGTCGTCCCGGCCGGCACGCGCCGGTGTTCGCTCGGGAGCCGCCGCTCCGGGCGATACTAGGCGGATGGATGCCCCCGCCCGTCCCGTCGCCAGCTACGCACAACGCATCGCCTTCGTCTCGGAAATGTCCGCGAGGCTGCACCGTTACGGCACTACCGCGCAGCGCCTGGAGGCGAGGACCACGGCGCTGTCGCAGCGGCTGGACCTGGAATGCGAGGCATGGTCCAACCCGACCGGGCTGATCCTCAGCTTCAACGACCCCGGCAAGCCGCTGGGCAGCAGCGACACCACCCGGGTGATCCGCCTGGCGCCGGGCGAGAACGACCTGCACAAGCTCAGCGAGGCCGACCGCATCGCCGAGGCGGTGGCCGCCGGGCAGATGAGCATCGCCCAGGGCCATACCGCGCTGCGCACCCTGGACCGCGCGCCGACGATGCGCACGCGGGTCATGCAGGTGCTGGCCTTCAGTCTCGCCGCCGCCGCGGTGGCGGGGCTGTGGCGGCTGCCCTGGCTGGACATCGCCACGGCGGCGGTGTCGGGATTGCTGATCGGCCTGCTCGACCAGTACACCGGCGCACGGCCGGCGCTGAAGGAGGCTTCCGACGCGCTGGCGGCGCTGATCGCCGGCACCGTGGCCACGCTGGTGGCGGCGATGCTCGGTCCGCTCAACCTCAACACGGTGGTGATCGCGTCGCTGGTGGTGCTGCTGCCCGGCATGGCGATCACCAATGCGATGAACGAGCTGACCAGCCAGCACTGGGTGTCGGGCACGGTGCGCTTCGCCGGGGCGCTGACCACGGTGATGAAACTCACCGTCGGCGCGATCATCGCGGTGGAGCTGCTCGACGTGCTGGGCGTGCAGCCGCAGGTGCGCGCGCTGCGGCCGCAGCCGGACTGGGTGCAATGGCTGGCGATGGTGCTGGCCGCGTTCGCCTTCGCGGTGCTGTTCAAGGCCAGCCGCCGCGATTATCCGTGGGTGATGGGCGCGGCCTGCGCCGGCTACCTCATCGCGATCACCGCGGGCCATGCCTGGGGTGGTCCGGCCGGCATCTTCCTCTCGGCACTGACCCTGACCGCGGCGGGCAACGCGTTCGGACGCTGGGCGCAACGCCCCGGCGCGCTGATCCGCCTGCCCGGCATCATCATGCTGGTCCCCGGCAGCGCCAGCCTGCGCGGCCTGCTGACCCTGGTCCAGCAGCAGGATGTGGACGCAGGGCAGAGCGCACTGCTGGGCGTGACCAATATCGTGATGGCGCTGGTGGCGGGGCTGCTGTTCGGCAACCTGCTGATGCCCGCGCGCAAGACTCTGTAGGCATCCGCGTCGCATCGGCCTGCGTCGCCGGCGACGCGTGGGGCTGGCAGCGTCCCCCAGTCGTTCCGATCCGCGATCGCCGATTCGTGGAGCCGGCGGCTGCCGCGGTACCCGGAAACGAAAACGCCGGCGGTGGCCGGCGTTTTCGCTGCGATCACTTTCCGCTTTTCTTGATCACGCGCTTCTTGGCGGCCGGCTTGGATTTGCCCGGCGTCAGCTTCGCCGCGCCGGGGATCACGAACTCGCCCAGGTCGCGGCCCTTGGCGGTATAGGCGGCCAGCCAGCGCGGCTGCTTGCCGCGCCCGGCCCAGGTTTCCTTCGGGTTTTCCGGATTGCGGTACTTCGGCGCGACCTTGCCCAGCTTGCGGCCCGCACGCGCGACGGTCGGCGCCTTGCGCGGCGCCGCGGCCGCACCCGCGCCACCGAACAGCTCCTCGATCGTGTAGCCCTCGGCCTTGGCCAGCTTGGTCAGCTTGCTGCGGACCTGGCCGATCGGCGAGCGCTTGGCCAGCAGCGCCTGGCGCTTGCGGGCGGTGGTGATCAGGTTGCCGAGTTCGCGGGGCGAGAGCGTGTTGAGGTCGATCGACATCGAAATCTCCGGTTCGTATTACGGGGGATGCCCGTCCGTGGACACGATCGACGCAGGATAATCCACGCGGATTATCCGCGGCAATGAAAGCCACGTGAAAAACAGGCGGCCCGATTATCTTCCGATAATCGGGCCGCGAGGTTTTCGCCATGTTTTGCGGAATCAGCCGCGCAGTTTTTCCAGCAGCTGCACGCGATCCAGCGATTCGGCCTCGCTGGCGTTGCGGGCACGGTATTCGAAGGTGCCGGCGGCCAGGCCGCGCTCGGACACGACCACGCGGTGCGGGATGCCGATCAGCTCGATGTCGGCGAACATCGCGCCCGGGCGCAGGCCACGGTCGTCGAGCACCGCGTCCAGGCCAGCGGCCTGCAGTTCGGCCAGCAGCGCTTCGGCGGCCGCATCGACCGATGCGTCCTTCTTCGGATTGATCACGCATACCGCTACCGTCCACGGCGCCATCGGTGCCGGCCAGACGATGCCGGCCTCGTCGTGGTTCTGCTCGATGGCGGCGGCGACAATGCGCGACACGCCGATGCCGTAGCAGCCCATCGCCGGCACGGTGGCCTTGCCGGTCTCGTCGAGCACGGTGAACTTCATCGCCTCCGAATACTTGCGGCCGAGCTGGAACACGTGGCCGACCTCGATGCCGCGGGCCAGGCGGATCTCGCCGCCGTCGGCGGCCTTCTCGCCGGCCACGACATTGCGGATGTCGGCGACCACGTCGGCTTCGGCCAGGTCGCGGCCCCAGTTGACGCCGGCGATGTGGAAGCCGGCTTCGTTGGCGCCGACGACGAAATCGGCCATCGCCGCGACCTCGCGGTCGGCGACGACGCGGATCGTTTTCGCCGGGCCGACCGGGCCGAGGAAGCCCGGCTCGCTGCCCAGGTGTTCGGCGATCTCCGCCTCGGTGGCCGGGCGGTAGTCGCCCAGGCCGGCGACCTTGGCCAGCTTGATCTCGTTGACCATGTGGTCGCCGCGCACCAGCGCCAACACGAAACCGTCGTCGCCCATGACCGCCACCGACTTGACCGTGCGCTGCAGCGGAATGCCCAGCAGCGCGGCCACGTCTTCGCAGGTCTTCTGGGTCGGCGTGTCGACCTTGCGCAGCGCTTCGGCGGCGGCCGGGCGCGGGCCCGGCGCGGCGGCCTGCGCAGCCTCGACGTTCGCGGCGTAGTCCGAACCGGTGGAGAACGCCAGCGCGTCCTCGCCCGAATCGGCCAGCACGTGGAATTCCTGCGAGGCATCGCCGCCGATCGCGCCGGAGTCCGCCTGCACCGCGCGGAACTCCAGGCCCAGGCGGGTGAAGATGCGGGTGTAGGCCGCCTTCATGTTCTCGTACTCGCGCGCCAGGTCGGCGTCGCCGACGTGGAACGAGTAGGCGTCCTTCATCAGGAACTCGCGCGCGCGCATCACGCCGAAGCGCGGGCGGATCTCGTCGCGGAACTTGGTCTGGACCTGGTAGAAGTTCACCGGCAGCTGCTTGTAGCTGCTCAGTTCCTGCCGGGCGAAGTCGGTGATCGCTTCCTCGGCCGTCGGGCTGTAGCAGTAGCCGGCTTCCTTGCGGTCCTTGATCTTGAGCAGCTGGCCGCCGAACTTCTCCCAGCGGCCGGTCTCTTCCCACAGTTCGCGCGGCTGGATGGTCGGCAGCTGCAGCTCGACCGCGCCGGCGCGGTCCATCTCCTCGCGCACGATCGCCTCGACCTTGCGCAGCACGCGCAGGCCCAGCGGCGACCAGGTGTACAGGCCGGCGGCGAGCTTGCGGATCATGCCGGCGCGCAGCATCAGCTTGTGGCTGACCAGTTCGGCGTCGGCCGGGGTTTCCTTGGTGGTGTGCAGGTGGAAGCGGGACAGGCGCATCGCGGGCTGGTCTGGGCGGGGAAGCCGGACATTCTGCCAGCACGGGCGTTGCCGTGCCCGTGCGGCGCGGGCAGTTCAGGGCGTGCTTTCGACCTGGATGCCGGGTTGGGGCTCGCGCGCGATGCGCTCGTAGCGACGGCCCTCGGGCGGGCTGTCGGTGATCTGCAGGTTGCCGGAGGCGTCGCGCCATCGATACAGCGGGTGCGCCGCATCCTCGGCGTTGGCCGCCGCGGCCTGGCGCGCGCGTTCGCGGGCTTCGGGCGATCGCTGCGGGGCTTGTCCGCGGCCGAGCCACCAGGCCAGGCCGCCGCCGACGGCCAGTCCGGCCAGGATCGCCCAGGCCGCGCGCACGGCTCAGCCGCCAGGCGGGCAGTAGGCCTTGGCCGCGGCCTCGGCCAGGCTCTTCTGGTTGGCGCGGTCCTCGTTGCTCAGGGCGGTGTCGGGCTTGCCGTCGTCGTCGGTGTCGCGCATCACCGCCGCGCCGCTGCCGAGCAGCTGCAGGTTCTGCCGCGCGGTTGCGCACTGCGGGTCGACGGCCGGCGCCTCGGGCTGCGCGGCTTCCACGTAGTTCCCGTGGGTGTCGATCCGCCGCTTGTCATAGTTTTGACCCGCCGGCGGGTTGTCCGAGGAATGGGTGACGCCCTTGGCGTCCTTCCACTGGTAGACGTTGGTTGCCGTGGCCGAGGCGCTGGCGCACAGGCCTACGGCCAGGAGCAGCAGGCAGGACCGGGACGGAACGTGCATCGGCGGATCTCCAGCGGGTCGGGACGGTGTGCGCCGATTCCAGCACCCGGCCGCGGCACTGGCAAGTCGCGCCGTCACGGTTCGCAGCCGCCCGGCGGCCCCGTACACTTGCCGCATGGACCTCCAACGCCCGCCGCCGCGCTCACGTGGCATCTACCTGCTGCCGAACCTGTTCACCACCTGCGGACTGTTCGCCGGCTTCTACGCGATCATCGCCGCGGCCAACAGCCAGTTCACCGCCGCGGCCATCGCCGTGTTCGTGGCCGGGATCATGGACGGGGTCGACGGCCGGGTCGCCCGCCTGACCGGAACCAGCAGCGCCTTCGGCGTGCAGTACGACTCGCTGGCCGACCTGGTCAGCTTCGGCCTGGCCCCGGCGCTGGTCATGTATCACTGGGCGCTGTCGGCGCTGAAGTTCGATGGCGGCACGATGGGCCGGGTCGGCTGGGCGGTGGCCTTCCTCTACGCGGCCTGCGCGGCGCTGCGCCTGGCCCGCTTCAACACCCAGGTCGGGATCGTCGACAAGCGCTGGTTCGTCGGCCTGGCCAGTCCGGCCGCAGCCGGGCTGATGATGTCCTTCGTCTGGGCCTTCGCCGACGGCGAGCTGGGCTGGAGCGGCGAGGAACTGCGCTACGTGGCGCTGGGCGTGACCCTGTGCGCGGCGCTGCTGATGGTCAGCCGGATCCGCTACTGGAGCTTCAAGGGCAGCGGCGAAGGCGGCGCGCGCGCCGACCGGGTGCCGTTCGCCGCGTTGCTCGCGGTGCCGGTGGTGATCGCGATGCTGGTGATCGATCCGTCGCGCGTGCTGCTGGTGGTGGGCGTGCTGTATGCCCTGTCCGGTCCGGTGATGGCTCTGTGGCAGCGCACGCGGCCGTCATCGGGGACGGCGTGAACGCGGCCTCGCCCTGGAGTCCGCAGCAACGGCGCTGGCTGCAGGCGCTGGGCCATGTCGTGTGGCGGCAGGGGGGCGACGAGGTGCCTGCGGCGCCGGCCGGTGATCATGTCGCCGACGTGACCCGGCCCGTTCGGAGCCCGGCGCCGGTGCCCGCGGCGCGGATGGTCGACGACGCACCGCGGCGTGCACCCGCGGCGCCGGTTCCGGCCGATGCCCCCATCGCGGTACCCGCCGCCGCACGGCCGGCGATGCGCCGCCCGCCGCGCCTGCCCGACCGGCTGCAGCTGGCGATGCTGCGTGCCTCCGGGTTGGACCCCGCCGATCCGGCGGCGCTGGAAGCGATGGCGCAGTGGCCGGTGGACCGGTTGCGCGGCGATGGCGCGGCCAAGCGGGCGTTCTGGCCGCAACTGCGTGCACTGAGGCGGCGGCCGTGAGCGTGGCCGCGTACCGGGACGTGGCTCCCACCTGGCGCCTGCGCGCGATGCGCGATGGCGATCTCGACGCGGTCATGGCGATCGAGAAGCGCGCCTATCCGTTCCCGTGGACCCGCGGCATCTTCCGCGACTGCCTGGTCGCCGGCTACCCGGCGCTGCTGGCGCTGGAGGACGACCGACCAGCCGGCTATGGCGTGATGAGCATGGCCGCCGACGAGGCGCACCTGCTCAACCTGTGCACGGCGCCGGAGAAGCAGTCGCGCGGGCTCGGCCGGCACCTGCTGCGGGCGCTGCTGCGCATGGCCCGTGATCGCGGCGCGCACCGGATCTTCCTCGAAGTGCGGCCGTCCAATCCCGCGGCGATCGCCCTGTACCACAGCGAAGGCTTCAACGAGATCGGCCGCCGTCCGCGCTACTACCCTGCAGTGCAGGGGCGCGAGGACGCGCTGGTGATGGCGCTGGAGCTGGTCGACGGCGACATCGAGAAGATGCCGCCGCTGTAGGCCGGAAACCCCGGCCATCTTTCCTTCGGGCAACGGACGGCGCGCGGCGGTTACAGCCGTGCGCGCTGCGCCTGCAGGCCTTCGAGCTGGGCGCTCCACTCGACCAGGCGCTGGCGCTCCTGCTCGACCACCGCCGCCGGCACCTTGTCGGTGAACTTCGCCAGCTTGGCTTCGCTCTTGTCCTTCTCGGCCGACACGCGGGCCAGTTCCTTGTCCAGGCGCGCGCGCTCGGCGTCGAGGTCGACCAGGCCCTCCAGCGGCACCAGCAGCTTCAGCTCGCCGACGATCGCGGCGGCGGCAGCCGGTACCGCGGCATCGGCCGCCAGCCATTCCACCGACTCGAGCCGGAGCAGGAAGCGCAGCTGCGAGTCGAACCGCTCGATGCGCGCACGGTCGTTGCCGCCGCCGGCCTGAAGCAGCAGGCGGACCTGCTTAGCCGGCGACACGCCCAGTTCGCTGCGCACGCGGCGCAGGGCCGAAACCATCGACTTGAACCACTCGATGTCGGCCTCGGCGGCGGCGTAGTCCTGGCTGGCGAAGTCGGCCGGCCGCGGGTAGGCCTGCAGCGAGATCGAGCCGCCTTCCACGCCCACGCGCGGCGCGACCTGGCGCCACAGTTCCTCGGTGACAAACGGCACCAGCGGGTGCAGCAGGCGCAGCAGCGACTCAAGCACGTACAACAGGGTGTGCCGGGTGCTGGCCGCGGCTTCGGCGTCAGTACCATTCAGCGCCGGCTTGGCCAGTTCCACGAACCAGTCGCAGAACTCGTTCCAGGCGAACTCGTACAGCGCCTGCGCCAGCAGGTCGAAGCGGTAGGCGGCGAACTGTTCCTGCGCCTGCGCGCTGACCGCGGCCAGGCGGGCGAGGATCCACTTCTCCGCATCGGTCTTTGGCTGCGGCACGCCGGTGAAGCGCGCGCCTTCGGTGTTCATCAGCACGAAGCGGCTGGCGTTCCACAGCTTGTTGCAGAAGTTCTTGTAGCCCTCGGCGCGGCCGAGGTCGAACTTGATGTCGCGGCCGTGGCCGGCCAGCGCGGCGATGGTGAAGCGCAGCGCATCGGCGCCGTGGGCGATGATGCCGTCGGGGAACTCCTTGCGCGTGGCCTTCTCGATTTTCTCGGCCAGCTTGGGCTGCATCAGCCCGCTGGTGCGCTTGGCGACCAGGTCCTCCAGGGCGATGCCGTCGATGATGTCCAGCGGGTCCAGCACGTTGCCCTTGGACTTGGAC
>JAGHZW010000012.1 GCA_017745195.1 Pseudoxanthomonas sp.
CCCAGCTGCAAGGCGCTCCGTTGCAGCAGATGTCGCGCCAGCTCGGCACCGACCCGGCGCAGACCGGCAATGCGGTCGCCGCCGCGCTGCCGCTGCTGCTCGGTGCGCTCGGCCGCAACACCGCCCAGCCGCAGGGCGCCGAAGCGCTGTTCGGCGCACTGCAGCGCGATCACGGCGGCGGCATGGACATCGGCAGCGTGCTCGGCGCGGTGCTCGGCGGCGGTGCGTCGCGGCAGACCGATGGCGCGGGCATCCTCGGCCACATCCTCGGGGGCAGCCAGCCGCGCGCGGCGCAGGGCCTGGGCCAGGCGACCGGCCTGGGCAGCGGCCAGGCGATGCAGCTGCTGGCCATGCTCGCGCCGATCGTGATGTCGTTCCTGGCCAACCGCAGCGCGCGGCAGGGCCTCGATGCGGGCAGCCTGGGCCAGATGCTCGGCCAGGAACACAGCCAGGTCCGGCAGCAGGCCGGCGGTGGCGTGCTCGACAGGCTGCTCGACCAGGACGGCGACGGCGACCTGGATGCCGGCGACCTGCTGAACCTGGGCATGGGCCTGTTCGGCGGCCGGCGCTGAGGGCATCGGGGCCGCCGGATTGCGGGCACGTTCCGGTTCGTCATCCCGGTGCAAGCCGGAAGCGCTTCACAGCAGCCGCAGGCTGATCATCCAGCCCGCCAACGTGCAGGAAAGCGGGATCCCGGCGTTCGCCGGGACAACGGCGACCGGCGCGTCCGGACCGCCCTACGTCGCGTCGATGTCGCCCAGCGCCTGGATCAGGCGCCGGGCGCGCTTGTCCGGCTTGTGCTCGGGCGGACGGTAGCCGTCGCGCATCGCCGCGCGCTGCAGGCGCTGCTGTTCGCGGCGTTCCTTCGACGCGGCGGTCTCCTCGTACAGGGCCTGCGCCACCGGCGCCGGCCCCCGGGTGTCGCTCAGGCCGCGCACCACCAGGTCGAACGTCTCCTCGCCGCGGCTGACCTGCACCGACTCGCCGACCCGGATCGCGCGCGACGACTTGGCACGCTGCCCGGCCACGTCGACCTTGCCCGTTTCCACCGCCTGCTTGGCCAGGCTGCGCGTCCTGAAGAACCGTGCCGCCCACAGCCACACGTCCAGGCGCACCTGCGCCACGGGTACCGCATCATTCATCGTGCTTGTCGCCTGACTGCATGATGCTAGTGTGCGCCTGCCTACAGGACGACACCAACATGGCGCCACGCACCGGCCGCGACCTCACCACCGGCCCCATCGGCCGCAACCTGCTGCTGTTCGCGCTGCCGATCCTGGGCGGCAACATCGCCCAGTCGCTCAACGGCTCGGTCAACGCGGTCTGGATCGGCCGCTTCCTCGGCGAAAGCGCACTGACCGCAGCGGCCAACGCCAACAACATCATGTTCTTCCTGATCGGCTCGGTGTTCGGGGTCGGCATGGCGGCGACGATCCTCATCGCCCAGTCGATGGGCGCGCACGACACCGCGCAGGCGCGCCGGGTGATGGGCACCAGCGCGAGCTTCTTCATCGGCATCTCGGTGCTCATCGCCATCTCCGGCTGGTGGCTGGCGCGGCACCTGCTGCACTGGATGGGCACGCCGGCCGCATCGCTGCCGCTGGCCGAGACCTACCTGCGGGTGATCTTCCTGGCGATGCCGGCGCTGTACGCGTTCGCGTTCCTGTCGGCGGCGCTGCGCGGCGTCGGCGATTCGCGCACGCCGTTCCGTTTCCTGCTGGTGGCGGTGGTGCTGGACATCGCGTTCAACCCGCTGCTGATCTTCGGCGTCGGCCCGCTGCCGGAACTGGGCATCGCCGGTTC
The DNA here is from genome assembly GCA_017745195.1 of Pseudoxanthomonas sp. Lineage (GTDB taxonomy): Bacteria > Pseudomonadota > Gammaproteobacteria > Xanthomonadales > Xanthomonadaceae > Pseudoxanthomonas. Next base: position 1,804 of record JAGHZW010000012.1, read on the forward strand.
GGCCTGGTCCACCCTGCTGTCGCAGTGCCTGGCCCTGGCCGCCCTGCTGTTCCACCTGCGCCGCAAGCGGCACGTGCTGTGGCTCGGCCGTCGCGACGCGCGCTTGCTGCTGCTGGACCTGCCGATCCTGCGCGCGCTGATCGTCAAGGGCGTGCCCATGGGCCTGCAGATGATGCTGATCTCGCTGGCGATGATCGCGATGATGACCATGGTCAATGGCTTCGGCACCGCGACCACCGCCGGCTATGGCGCGGCGCTGCAGCTGTGGACCTACGTGCAGATGCCGGCGATGGCGATCGGCGCGGCGTGTTCGTCGATGGCCGCGCAGAACGTCGGCGCGCGGCGCTGGGACCGGGTCGAGGCGACCGCCTGGACCGGCGTGGGGTTCAACTTCCTGCTGACCGGCGCGCTGATCGTGCCGCTGATCCTGCTCGACCGCTGGACCCTGGCCCTGTTCCTGCCCGCCGCCAGCGAATCGCTGGAGATCGCCCGCCACCTCAACCACATCTCGGTGTGGTCGTTCCTGTTCTTCGGCGTGACCTTCGTCCTGTCCGGCGTGATCCGCTCCACCGGCGCGGTGGTGCCGCCGCTGCTGATCCTGGTGGTGTCGCTGTGGGGCATCCGCGTGCCCTTCGCCGAACTGCTGCAGCCGCGGCTGGGCGCCGAGGCGGTGTGGTGGAGTTTCCCGGTCAGTTCGGTCTGCGCGATGCTGATGTCGCTGGCGTATTACCGCTGGGGCGGCTGGCGCAAGGCGCACATGCTGGCACCCGCGCCGGTGCGCGAGGTCGCGGTGCCGGCCGAAGTGCCGGCGACGCCGCCCTCACCGGTCGCCGATCCGGCCGAAGAGCCGGACCAGGATCCGGACGAGGCGATCGACGCAGGCGTGGCGGATCCGCGCTGAGCCGGCCACGCATGCGCGACAGGCCCGTGGATTCGGACGGATGCTGCGATCGCCCGCCACCTGCACGAGCGCGGCTACGCCGCCGCGACGGTGGCCA
>JAGHZW010000013.1 GCA_017745195.1 Pseudoxanthomonas sp.
CCGCCGATGAAGATCATGATCATCGGCTCCAGCAGGCTGCTCAGCGCGTCGACCGCGTTGTTCACTTCCTGCTCGTAGTACTCGGCGACCTTGAACAGCATGGTGTCCAGCGCGCCGGCCTCTTCGCCGATGGCTGTCATCTGGATCACCATGTGCGGGAACAGGTTGGTCTGCTTCATCGCCATGTTCACGGGGTAGCCCACCGCGACGTCGTCGCGGATCCGGTAGACCGCCTTCTCGTAAACCGTGTTGCCGGTGGCGCCGGCCACCGATTCAAGCGCCTCGACCAGCGGCACGCCGGCCTTGAAGGTCACCGCGGTGGTGCGGGCGAAGCGGGCAATGGCGCTGTTATGCATGATCTGGCCGATCACCGGCACCTTCAGGATCAGCTTGTCGAAACCATGCTGCATCGAAGGGGAGCGCTTGTAAGCGAAGAGCAGGCCGCCGATGCTGCCGCCAAGTACCAGCAGGATCGCCCACCACCATGCCACCATGAATCGTGATGCGCCGACGATCAGCTGGGTAAAGGCAGGAAGGTCGGCGCCGAAGCTCTTGAAGGTCGCCTCGAACTGCGGCACGACGAAAATCAGCAGGATCGCGCTGACCAGGATCGCGACCACGATGACCGTGGCCGGGTAGAACAGCGCCTTCTTGATCTTGCCCTTCAGCGACTCGATGTTTTCCTTGTAGCTGGCGATGGTGTCCAACACCGTCTCCAGCACGCCCGCGCCTTCGCCGGCGCGGACCAGGTTGCGGAACAGCTCGTCGAACTGGACCGGGTGTTTGCTGATGGCCTCGCTCATCGAGGAACCACCCTCGATATCGGTGCGGATCTGGTCGACCATCGCCTTCATCCGCGGATTCTTCTGTCCGCCGCCGATGATCTCCAGCGACGCGACGATCGGCACGCCGGACTTCATCATCGTGGCCATCTGCCGGCTGAAAAAGGCAATGTCCTTGGGGGTGATTGGTTTGCCGGCGGCGCCGAAGATCGGCTTGGGCTTGGGCTTGACCACGGTCGGCGTGATGCCCTGGCGGCGCAGCTCGGCGCGCAGCAGGTTGGCGTTCTTCGCCGGCTGCTCACCCTTCATCTTGGTGCCGCGCTTGTCGGTGCCCTCCCACACGTAGGGCACCAGCTGGCTGGTGGCACGGTCGATGGGCACGGACTTTTTCACGGCGCTACGGGTCGCGGACATGTCGTTCTCCCCGCCAGCACTCCCCGCGCCGGCTTTCCGTCGCATGGTAGCGGCTAATTCGATGCCTGACACGCACCCCCATCACGCTTTGATTTGGCTGCCGGCCCCGTCGTCGTGGGAGGGCGGGCCATACCGGTGATGCCGGTGCGCCACTGGAGCCAGTTAGCGACGTGTCATTACCGATGCACTCCGCGTCGTCTCGGATGCGGGGCCGGGGAGGCACGTTGCCGCCCGTCGGGGTGCTGCAGCCTTGGCATGCTCTCCGAGCAATCACTTCTGGTCGCGAAGGATGGCCCGCATGCGGTCTTCTGTCCGGCCGAGGTGTCGCCCCGCGCCCGGCCTCTTAAGGAAGTCCGGTCCACGGGTCAGCCCTGTTCATTGTTGTATGCGACTGGGTGGCCCGCGTCCGTCCGGCCACATCAGTCGACAGGAGGGGCTGAGAGGCCTTGTGGCCGAGAGGAATGAGCGAAAAGCGCCGGAAAACCGTCGCCCATACGCCTTCGGCTCAGAAATTGTGACTCATAGCGTCACTTTATGACGCAATGTGGCGTTTCCGCCCCTGTGTTTCCGGTCACAACATAAACGTGCCGGTTGGCCGGTCATTCTCTGGGGATGACTGGTAGCATGAACGCGCCCTTCGGGGTGCCGGAACTTGGCACGCAATCTGCGTTCCCTCCGACACGTGGCTTCGGCCACGCAATACCCGCGTTCCGGAAAGGACACGGGTCGGTACTGGCAAGTGTCCTAACCAAACCAACCGCTCTAGGGGAAATATCCATGAAGAAGAACATGCAGGGCTTCACCCTGATCGAACTGATGATCGTCATCGCGATCGTCGCCATCCTGGTGGCCATCGCGCTGCCGGCCTACCAGGACTACACCATCCGCGCCAAGGTGGGTGAGGGCCTGGCCCAGGCCGCTGCTGCCAAGACCGCTGTCGCTGAGGCTGCCGCCTCCTGCGCCACCGGCCTGGCTGGCGTCGATGGCGGTGGCGTGGGCTGCGCGTCGGGCTACACCTTCGCGGCTGCCGGTACCGACTACGTGGCCACGCTCACCGTGGCTGCTGGCGGCGTCATCACCGTCACCACCCAGAACACCGGTGCCAGCGCCGATCCGGTCCTGACCTTCACCCCGGCGCAGGCCACCCAGGACGATCCGGTGACCTGGACCTGCACCAGCACCGCCGCCAAGCCGTCGCACGTGCCGGCTACCTGCCGCTGATCCATCGCTGCATGCTGTAACGAACCCCGCCCTCGTGGCGGGGTTTTTTTTGGTTCTTCCCCCGGCATCGGAAGGCTGCGCGCAGTTGGTGGGCGTCGCGCCTGTTACCGGTCGGGAGTGCCAGCGCGGCACGGACTTTGCGTTATCTTGTTCCACAGCGACTCCGGGGATATATCCATGAATGCAGTGGTCACCGCCAACCTCGTCGGCATAACCGGCATCGCCAGGCGCCTGGTGCAGGACGGCGCCTTGGACGAAGCCGTCGCCCGTACCGCCATGGCCCAGGCTACCGAGGCCAAGGTGCCGCTGGCGCAGTGGATCGCCGAGAAGAAGCTGGTGGCCCCGGCGCAGATGGCGGCGGCCAATGCGGTCGAGTTCG
>JAGHZW010000014.1 GCA_017745195.1 Pseudoxanthomonas sp.
AGTTCTTCAACAAGCTCACCGTGAACAAGTCGCCGAAGGCCAGCCTGCCGGAAGGCGGCGCTGCCGGCCTGGTCGACATGACCAACGCGCACGCGTTCGACAACCCGGGCGCGCACGCGACCTATTCGCTGCAGGGTTCGCACAACAGCACCTCGGGCGAGATCTCGCCGCAGGGTACGGTGATCGGCAGCTGGACCAACGACGCCGGCACCTTCGGCGTGCTGGGCGGCCTGACCTCCGTGCACGGCAAGATGGGCGTCGAGGGCTGGGAAGACGGCGGCAGCGACAACTGGACCACGCCGGCGCTGACCACGGCCCAGTGCGGCTCCAATCCCTGCACGGGTCGCGCGGGTACGGATCGCTGGGGCATCTGGCCCAGCGTGCCCACCGCTTCGCAGAATGCCGGCGCCTCCGCGGCGATGGTCAAGGCCGGGCTGACCCCGGGCGAGACGATCAATGCCGCATGGCTGCAGGCCCACAACCCGGGCCTGAGCATCCAGCAGATCGACAACGCGCTGATCCCGGCCCTGGGCCGCCCGGCCAACATCAGCGGCACCCGCGACCGCGACTCCTTCCTGGGTTCGGTCGAGTGGCGTCCCAACGACAACACCCACATCTGGGTCGATGGTCTGTACACCCAGGCGCAGCGCAACACCGAGCGCATGGACATGGACCTGCTGGGCCGCAACTTCAGCTCGCCGACCGGCATGGTCCCGCTGGACATGCAGGTCGATGGCAACAACGTCGTCACCGACGCGACCTTCGCCGGCGCGCAGGCCTTCCTGCAGTATCGTCCGTACACCGAAAGCGTCGACTACTGGCAGGTGAACCCGGGCGCGACCTTCTGGTTGACCGACGACGGCAACATCAAGCTGGACGTTAACGCCGGCATCAGCCGCAGCTGGATGCGCCGGGTCATGCCGACCGTCATGGTCAATTCGCCGTACTTCGTGGCCGAATACGCCAACCACAACGGCTTCCCGACCTACACCAGCGGCGACGTCGACCTGAACGATCCGAATGCCGGCTGGACCTACAACGACATCCGCCTGCAGAACGAAAAGCGCCTGACCAAGACCTCGAACCTGCGCGCCGACCTGCAGTTCGGCGACGACAGCAACAACGTCCGCGTCGGCCTGTCGACCGACAGCAACTACCGCCGGATCCAGGCGTTCGACAACGGCGCCGCGTGGAAGGCGAACGTGTACGCGACGATCCCGGCTTCCGAGCTGGCGAACTACCTGGTGTCGGGCCCGGGCTTCATCGGCGTCGACTGGGGCGCGTTCTCGTCGGCCACCGACATGGGTTCCTACGCCGATAGCGCCAACGAGGTGAACACCGGCGCGATCAACCAGCAGACCGGTGAAATCGACGAGACCAACAAGGCGGCGTACGTCGAGGTCAACTCGACCTCCGATGTCTGGGGTCGCGAGCTGCGCATCAACGCCGGCGTGCGTTACGCCACCACCGACCACACCCTGTCCGGCCCGGTCACGCTGAATGGCGTGCGCCAGTGGCAGTCGATCGACGGTTCGTACGGCGAGTGGCTGCCGTCGTTCAGCGCGGCGTGGAGCGTGGCGGATGATGTCGTCCTGCGCATGTCGGGCTCGAAGACGATGACCCGTCCTGCTCCGGGCGCGATGCTGCCGGGTACCACCTTCGGTGGCTCCGGCCTCGACACCGCCACCCAGGGCAACCCGGAACTGGCGCCGTACATCTCCACCAACTTCGACCTCGGCGGCGAGTGGTACACCGGTGACGAAGGCTTCGTCGGCGTGACGTTCTTCAACAAGCGCGTGCAGGGCTATACCTACCAGGGCAGCACCCGCAAGACGCTGGCCGAGATGGGCGTCCCGTACTCGTCGTTGAATGCCAACCAGCAGTCGGTGGTCGACAACGCCATCGGCGGCTACGACGCCTTCACCGTGGCCGTGACCCAGCAGGTCAACGCCGATGCGGCGCTGAACGTGCGTGGCTGGGAAACGATCTGGGTGCAGCCGCTGGACTTCGTGTTTGACGGCCTGGGCTTCATGGCCAACTACACCAAGCTCAACGTCGACACCATCGGCCGCGAGGCGAACGCGCTGGCCGGCAACATCTTCGGCGTCTCGCCGAAGCTGTGGAACGCCACCGCCTACTGGGAGCGTGACGAGGCCCAGGTGCGCCTGTCCTACAACTGGGCACAGGGTGCGCCGATCAACGTCGGCCAGAGCAACCTGCCGTGGGTGAAGAGCTACACCGCCGACCGCGGCCAGCTCGACCTGTCGGCCAGCTACACCCTGAGCAACGTTCCGAGCCAGCCGCAGATCACCCTCAGCGCGACCAACCTGCAGAACAAGCCGCTGGTTGCGTACTTCGCCGAGGGCATGGGCCGTACCTACTACGAGCCGGGCCGCACCATCACGCTCGGTATCCGCGGCACGTTCTGATGCGGTAGATGTGAAGGCGTGGCCCACCCGGCGTTTCGGCGCCGGCGTGGGCCTCGCTGTATATAGAGCGTGGCGGGCCCCGCCCGCCACCCTTTCCCTTCTCAATGGCCAACCGGAATGTCCGACTACGGCATGCAAAAGCTCTCGATCGGCGAAAAGATCGGCTACAGCCTGGG
>JAGHZW010000015.1:0-832 GCA_017745195.1 Pseudoxanthomonas sp.
GCCTCTCAGCGCGCGACGCAGCGTCCCGACAGAGTGTGAACCGGCGCACCACGCCGCCGCCCGCAGGACCGGATCGACCATTCGTCTAGGTCCCTGAACCGGCGAGGGGGGTTATACTTTTGCGGCTTTCATGCCCGCCAAGCCGGGCCTGGGCCGGTTGCGGCCCGATCCCCCATCCAAACGCGACCCCATCGTGGACAATCTACTCAAGCAGTTTGCGCAGTCGTCACAGCTCGGCAGCAATGCCGCCTACATCGAAGACCTGTACGAGCAGTATCTGGTCTCCCCTGACAGCGTAGACCCGAAGTGGAAAAGCTACTTCGACGGGTTCAAGGGCCGCGAGGCCGGTGACATCCCGCACTCGGCGGTCATCGCCCACGTCGCCGAAGCCGCCCGCAACGCCGCCAACAACGGCTATGCCACCGCGCCGGCCGCCGGCGACGAGCGCGAGCGCAACGTCGGCCGCCTGATCACCGCCTACCGCTCGCGCGGCCACCTGGGCGCGAACATCGACCCGCTGGCGCTGACCCCGCCGATGAACCCGCCGGACCTGGGCCTGGCCTACCACGACCTGTCCGAGCGCGACCTCGACGGCGACTTCAGCACCGGTGGCCTGGCCGGCCAGCCGCGGATGAAGCTGCGCGACCTGCTCGCCCGGCTGAAGGCGACCTATACCGGCCCGATCGGCGCCGAGTTCATGCACATCCCCGAGGTCGAGCAGCGCCAGTGGCTGTACCAGCGCCTGGAGCTGGCCGGCGGCGACTACAACCTCAGCACCGAGACCCGCCAGCGCGTGCTCGAGCGGCTGACCGCCGCCGAGGGCCTGGAGCGC
>JAGHZW010000015.1:863-5021 GCA_017745195.1 Pseudoxanthomonas sp.
CGGCGATTCGCTGATCCCGCTGCTGGACGCGGTGATCCGCCAGTCCGGCGTGGACAAGGTCAAGGACATCGTGATCGGCATGGCCCACCGCGGCCGCCTGAACGTGCTGGTCAACACCCTCGGCAAGAACCCGCGCAAGCTGTTCGACGAGTTCGAGGGCAAGTTCGAGCACGACGCCCTGGCCCACGCCGGCGACGTGAAATACCACATGGGCTTCTCCGCCGACATCGCCACCCCCGGCGCGCCGGTGCACCTGGCCCTGGCCTTCAACCCCTCGCACCTGGAGATCGTCGACCCGGTGGTCGCCGGCTCGGTGCGTTCGCGCCAGGAGCGCCGCGGCGACAACGAGCGCCAGCAGGTGCTGCCGATCCTGATCCACGGCGACGCCGCGTTCGCCGGCCAGGGCGTGGTGATGGAGCTGTTCCAGATGTCGCAGGCGCGCGGCTTCGCCGTCGGCGGCACGCTGCACGTGGTGATCAACAACCAGGTCGGCTTCACCACCAGCAACAAGGAAGACTCGCGTTCGACCCTGTACTGCACCGACGTGGCCAAGATGGTCGGCGCCCCGGTGTTCCACGTAAACGGCGACGACCCGGAAGCGGTCGTGTTCGTGGCCAAGCTGGCCTACGAGTTCCGCCAGCAGTTCAAGAAGGACGTGGTCATCGACCTGGTCTGCTACCGCCGCCACGGCCACAACGAGGCCGACGAGCCGGCGGCGACCCAGCCGGTGATGTACCAGACCATCCGCAAGCACCCGACCACCCGCGAGCTGTACGCCGCGCGCCTGGAGAAGGCCGGCGTGGTCGCGGCCGACGGCGGCAAGGCGCTGGCCGACGAATACCGCAACAAGCTCGACGCCGGCGAAGTCACCACCGAGCTGGCCGCCTCCAAGCCGGAGGATTACGAGCTGACCATCGACTGGTCGAAGTACCTGTCGGGCAAGCTGTCCGATGCGGTCGACACCAAGGTCAAGAAGGCCACGCTGGTCCAGCTGGCCAAGATCATCAACACCATCCCGCAGGGCGTGACCCTGCACCCGCGCGTGGCCAAGATCTACGAGGACCGCGCCAAGATGACCGCCGGCGAGATCGGCGGCGACTGGGGCTTCGCCGAGAACCTGGCCTACGCCACGTTGCTCTCGGAGGGCCACGGCCTGCGCCTGGTCGGCCAGGACGCCGGTCGCGGCACGTTCTTCCACCGCCACGCGGTGCTGCACGACCAGAAGACCGACAGCTACTACCTGCCGCTGCGCCAGCTGGTCGAGACCCCCGAACAGGCCACCATCATCGACTCGCTGCTCAGCGAGGAAGCGGTGATGGCGTTCGAGTACGGCTTCTCCACCACCGATCCGAACACGCTGGACATCTGGGAAGGCCAGTTCGGCGACTTCGCCAACGGCGCCCAGGTGGTGATCGACCAGTTCATCGCCTCGGGCGAGGCCAAGTGGGGCCGCATCTCCGGCCTGACCCTGCTGCTGCCGCACGGCTACGAGGGCCAGGGCCCCGAGCACAGCTCCGCGCGCCTTGAGCGCTTCCTGCAGCTGTGCGCGCTGGAGAACATGCTGGTCTGCGTGCCGACCACCCCTGCGCAGTGCTTCCACATGCTGCGCCGGCAGATGAAGATGAGCACCCGCAAGCCGCTGGTGGTGATGTCGCCCAAGTCGCTGCTGCGCCACAAGCTGGCCGTGTCGACCCTGGACGAACTGGCCAGCGGCGAGTTCCAGCACCTGATCCCGGACACCAGCGCCGACCCGAAGAAGGTCAAGCGCGTGGTCGCCTGCTCGGGCAAGGTCTACTACGACCTGCTCGAGGACCAGCAGAAGCGCGGCCAGGACGATGTCGCCATCGTCCGCATCGAACAGCTGTACCCGTTCCCGCGCGAGGCGCTGTCGGCCGTGCTGCAGACCTATGCCAAGGCCACCGAAGTGGTCTGGTGCCAGGAAGAGCCGCAGAACCAGGGCGCGTGGTACCAGATCCGCCACCACCTGCAGGCCTGCCTGGCCAAGGGCCAGGCGCTGAGCTACGCCGGCCGCAGCCGCTCGCCGTCGCCGGCGGTGGGCCACTTCGCCGACCACGTCGCCGAGCAGCAGAAGCTGGTCGCCGACGCCCTGGTCAATCCGCCCGGCAACCAGTTCGTCGCCGAGTAAAACCACCGCTTTCGCCTACGAATAACGAATCAAGGACGCCCCATGGCCACCGAAGTCAAAGTTCCGGTCCTTCCCGAATCCGTCTCCGACGCCACCATCGCCGCCTGGCACAAGAAGCCCGGCGACGCGGTCAAGCGCGACGAGAACCTGATGGACCTGGAGACCGACAAGGTCGTGCTTGAGGTCCCCTCGCCGGTCGACGGCGTGCTCAAGGAAATCAAGTTCAAGGAAGGCGACACCGTCACCAGCTCGCAGATCCTGGCGATCATCGAGGAAGGCGCCGTGGCCGCTGCCGCACCGGCTGCAGCCGCTGAAGCGCCGAAGGCCGCGGCTCCCGCCGCTGCCGCTCCGGCTCCGGCCAGCAAGAGCGCCGCCGACAGCCTGCCCCCGGGCGCCCGCTTCACCGCGACCAAGGAAGGCATCGATCCGTCGCAGGTCGACGGCACCGGCCGCCGCGGCGCGGTGACCAAGGAAGACCTGGTCAACTACGCCAAGTCCGGCGGCGCCGGCAAGGCCGCCGGTGCGCGTCCGGAAGAGCGCGTGCCGATGACCCGCATCCGCAAGCGTATTGCCGAGCGCCTGATGCAGTCCAAGGACTCCATCGCGATGCTGACCTCGTTCAACGAGGTCAACCTGGCCAAGGTCTCGGCCGCGCGCAAGGAACTGGGCGAGGACTTCCAGAAGGCCCACGGCATCAAGCTGGGCTTCATGAGCTTCTTCGTGAAGGCCGCGGCCAACGCGCTGCAGCGCTTCCCGGTGGTCAACGCCTCGATCGACGGCGACGACATCATCTACCACGGCTACGCCGACATCTCGATCGCCGTGTCCACCGACAAGGGCCTGGTCACGCCGGTGCTGCGCAACGTCGAGCGGATGGGCTTCGCCGAGATCGAGCAGGGCATCGCCGATTACGCCAAGAAGGCGCGCGACGGCAAGCTCGGCCTGGACGACCTGCAGGGCGGCACCTTCACCATCACCAACGGCGGCACCTTCGGCTCGCTGATGTCGACCCCGATCGTCAACCCGCCGCAGAGCGCGATCCTGGGCATGCACACCATCAAGGAGCGTCCGATCGCCGAGAACGGCCAGGTCGTGATCGCGCCGATGATGTACATCGCGCTGTCCTACGACCACCGCATCATCGACGGCAAGGACGCGGTGCAGTTCCTGGTGGACATCAAGAACCAGCTCGAGAACCCGAACCGCATCCTGTTCGGGCTGTAAGCACGACCGCCCTCCTCCCCCGCGGAGGAGGGCCTTTCGCCAGGGCTGGCGGAACACGCGCTCGATTCCGGCTCCACCGCCCTGCCGCACTTCTACTGCCCCTACGGGGCTGCTTCCCGCCACGGGAAGCGAACGGCAAAGGAACTGGAAATGGCTGAACAATTCGACGTCGTCGTCATCGGTGCCGGCCCGGCCGGCTACCACGCCGCGATCCGCGCCGCGCAGCTGGGCCTGAAGACCGCCTGCATCGACGCGGCGCTGGGCAAGGACGGCAAGCCGGCACTGGGCGGCACCTGCCTGCGCGTGGGCTGCATCCCCTCGAAAGCGCTGCTGGATTCCACGCACCAGTACTGGAACATGCAGCACCAGTTCGACCAGCACGGCATCAGCTTCAAGGACGCCAGGATGGACGTGCCGAAGATGGTCGCCCGCAAGGACGCCATCGTGAAGCAGTTCACCGGCGGCATCGCCATGCTGTTCAAGGCCAACAAGGTCACCGCGTACTACGGCTTCGGCCAGCTGCAGCCGGGTAATGTCGTGAAAGTGAAGCAACACGACGGCTCGGAAGTCGAGCTCAAGGCCACCAACGTCATCATCGCCGCCGGTTCGGATTCGATCGAACTGCCGTTCGCCAAGTTCGACGGCGAGACCATCGTCGACAACGTCGGCGCGCTCGACTTCACCGATGTGCCGCAGCGCCTGGCCGTGATCGGCGCCGGCGTGATCGGCCTGGAGCTGGGCAGCGTGTGGCGCCGTCTTGGCGCCGAAGTGACCATCCTCGAAGCCCT
>JAGHZW010000016.1:0-1372 GCA_017745195.1 Pseudoxanthomonas sp.
GGCGAGCAGTTCGGCAGCCGCGACGGGATCGAGCGGCTTGCCCGCGTTGTCGCCGATGAAGTCGACCCGGCCCTCCAGCTTCGCGCGGTCGATGGCGATGCGGACGATGTCGCCATCACGCAGCTTGCCCAGCGGGCCGCCGGCCATTGCTTCCGGACCGACATGGCCGATGCAGGCGCCGGTGGACACGCCGGAGAAGCGCGCGTCGGTCAGCACCGCCACGTGCTTGCCCCACGGCAGGTACTTCAGCGCCGAGGTCAGCTGGTAGGTCTCCTCCATGCCGGTGCCGGCCGGGCCGCATCCGGCGAGCACGACCACGTCGCCGGCGCGCACGGCGTCGTCGCCCTTGCTCTTGATCGCGGCGATCGCCTCGTGCTCGGAGGCGAATACACGCGCCGGGCCGGTGTGGCGGTAGACGTTGGCTTCGTCGACCAGCGAAGGATCTATTGCTGTTGCCTTGATCACCGCGCCGTCCGGGGCGAGGTTGCCGACCGGGAACACCATCGTGCTCGACAGGCCGGCCTTGCGCGCCGCGTCCGGACCCATGATCACCACGCCCGGATCGACGCCGTCGAGTTCGCGCAGGCGCGCGCGCGCCGCGGCACGCGTCGCGCTGTGTTCCCACCAGGCCAGGTTCTCGCCGACCGTGCGGCCGCTCACCGTCGGCGCGTCCAGGTGCAGCAGGCCCATGTCGCGCAGGTGCAGCATCACTTCGGGTACGCCGCCGGCCATGAACACCTGCACGGTCGGATGGTGGCGCGGGCCATTGGGCAGCGCGTCGACCAGGCGCGGGGTGGCACGGCTGGCCGCCATCCAGTCCTGCACGGTCGGCCGCGTCACGCCGGCGGCATGCGCGATCGCCGGCACGTGCAGCAGCAGGTTGGTCGAACCGCCGAACGCGGCGTGCACCAGCAGCGCGTTCTCCACCGCCTTGCGGGTCAGGATCGCCGACAGCGGCGTGCCCTGCCGACCCATGCGCAGCAGCGCCAGCGCCGAGCGCCGCGCCATGTCGGTCCACACCGGCTCGCCGGACGGCGCCAGCGCGCTGTGCGGCAAGGCGATACCGAGGGCTTCGGCCACCACCTGCGAGGTCGCCGCGGTGCCGAGGAACTGGCAGCCGCCGCCGGGCGAGCCACAGGCGCGGCAGCCCATCGCCGCGGCGTGTTCCAGGTCGATCAGGCCATGGGCGAAGCGCGCGCCGATGGTCTGCACCTGGCCGGCGTCCTCAGCGCCGCGCGCCGGCAGCGTGACGCCGCCGGGCACGATCACGCCGGGCAGGTCGCTGCATCCGGCCAGCGCCAGCATCATCGCCGGCAGGCCCTTGTCGCAGGTGGCGATGCCGAGCACGCCGCGGCGGCCTGGGGGTCTTCGA
>JAGHZW010000016.1:1431-2188 GCA_017745195.1 Pseudoxanthomonas sp.
GGACGCTTCCTCGCGCACCGTCGCCGAGGATGGCGTCGAGGTCGCCGGGCGCGGTCATCGCACGGCACTCCCGGGCGCGGCGTCCTCCACCGCGTTCTCCAGCACCAGGCCGTCGATGTCGATGCGCACGACGTCGCCGGCCTGCAGGGTGAAGTCCTCGCCCGGGACCACGCCGGTGCCGGTGAACAGGAACGCGCCATGCGGCAGGCTCAGTTCGCGGAACAGGTAGCCGGCCAGTTCCTCCAGGCGGCGCTTGATCTGCGAGGTGCGGGTGGCGCCGGAAAACACCGTCGCACCATCGCGGGCGATGCCGAGCGAAATCGGCAGGTCGCGCAGTGCGTCGGCGCTGCACAGGCGAATCGCCGGGCCGATCGCGCAGGCGCCGTCGTAGACCTTGGCCTGCGGCAGGTACAGCGGGTTCTCGCCCTCGATGCTGCGCGAGGACACGTCATTGCCGGCGGTGCAGCCGCGGATGGTGCCGGCCGCGTCGATCAGCAGGACGAGTTCGGGCTCGGGCACGTTCCAGTGGCTGTCCGCGCGCACGCGGATGCCGGCGCCGGGGCCGCGCACGCGCCAGCCGGCGGCCTTGAAGAACAGCTCCGGCCGCTGCGCCGAATAGACCTTGGCGTAGACGTCGGCGTTCTGCGACTCGGCCTCGCGCGCCATCCGGCTGCTGAGGTAGGTCACGCCGCTGGCCCAGGCTTCCTGCACGTCCTCGATCGGCGCGAGCAGCGGTGCAGATCCTGGAGGAGAACGC
>JAGHZW010000016.1:2248-3631 GCA_017745195.1 Pseudoxanthomonas sp.
GATGCGTGGCGCTGTAGCGGCCGGCAGTGCCAGCCAGCCGGCGAGGCTGAAATCCAGCGGCAGCCAGTGGCCGTCGAGCGCCCAGCGCGGGCCTTCGGGCGTGGTGTGGCGGGTCAGGTTCGCAGGCATGTCGGACTCCACTTCGGATTGGCGGGACAACGGGAACGTCTGGACCTTTCTTCCATCGCCATCTACATCACTCCGCCAGCGCGCGCGCCACCGCCGCCGGCGTGCCGTCGCCGAGTCGCGCATAGGCGCGGCCCAGTGCATCGACAAAGCGCGAATCGCCGGCCAGCGCGCCGAACACGGCGTCCAGGCCGAGGAACGCATCGACATCGTGCGCCGCCTCGCCGGTGCAGGCGCCGCCGATGCGCGCCAGCGTCTCGGCCAGCGGATCGACGATGGCCACGCCGCGGCCGGCCTGGCGACGCACGAACTGCAGCCAGCCTGCCACCGGCAGGCACAGCCGCTCGACCGGCCGGCCGGCATCCAGCGCTTCGGTGATCGTGCCGAGCAGGCGCACCGGGATCTTCTGCGAGCCGTCCCAGGCGATCTGCGCGAGCAGGTGGCGGATGGCCGGGTTGCGGAAGCGGGCCAGGATCGCCTCGATGTAGGCCTGCGGATCGAAGCCCTGCGGCAGCCGCAGCGAGGGCACGATGTCCTCGCCCATCAGCCGGGCGACGAAGCCGGCCAGCACCGGTTCGCGCATGGCCTGGGCCACCGTCTCGATCTCCATCAGCGAGCCCAGGTATGCCAGGGTCGAGTGCGGCGCGTTGAGCAGGCGCAGCTTGGCCTTGTCGTAGCCGGCGATGTCGTTGCTGGGAACCACGCCGACGCGTTCCAGCGGCGGCCGGCCGCTGCGGAAGTCGTCTTCCACCACCCACTGCGTGTACGGCTCGCGCTGGATCGGCCAGGCGTCCTGCACGCCGAGCTGGGCCGAGACCTGCGCACGCAGCGCGTCGTCGGTGGCCGGGGTAATGCTGTCGACCATCGAGCGCGGGAACGCGACTTCGGTTTCGATCCAGTCGGCCAGCCCGGCATCGAACTGGCGCGCGTACTGCAGCACCGCGCGGCGCAGGCGGCCGCCGTTGTCGGCGAGGTTGTCGCAGCTGAGCACCGTGTACGGTTCCAGGCCGCGCTCGCGGCGCTGGCGCAGGCCGGCGACCAGCCAGCCGATCGCGCTGAGCGGGAACTCCGGGGTGGCGAGGTCGCGGACGATGTCCGGGTGCTGCAGGTCCACGCCGTCGGGCGACAGGCAGTAACCCTTCTCGGTGATGGTCAGGGTGACCAGGCGCACGTCGCGGTCGGCCAGCCGCGCCAGCACCGCGGCGTGTTCGTCGCGCGCGCACAGCACTTCCCGGATCGAGCCGATGACGCGCAGCT
>JAGHZW010000016.1:3666-6188 GCA_017745195.1 Pseudoxanthomonas sp.
CTGGATGTCGTCGAACGCGAGGAGGCGTTGCGCCGGGGCCGAAGTGGACCACGCCGATGCGCGTGCTGGCGCGGTCGTAGGCGGGCAGCTGCACCTGCGACGGCAGGCGGGCCATGATGGCATCGGAGAGGCGGGACGGAACGGAAGTCTGGGTCATCGGGAATTCGTATCGCTGTCGCTGGCGCGGGTCCGGCGCGGTTGCGGGCGGCCTGCGCCTGGGGAAAGGGAGGTCCGGCGAAGCCGGCGACCTGGGAGAGTCACCGCCGGCTCCGCCTCGCCTCGACCGGTCGTCCCCCGGGGAGAGGGACGACCGGTACAACCGGCTTACTTCTTCGCGCCGACGGTGAGCGGCGTGCGCGCACGGATGTCGGCGCTCGACGCACCGACCTGCACTTCGTAGCGGCCCGGATCGACCACGTAGGCGCCGGCCTTCTCGTCCCAGGTGCGCAGGTCCTTCTCCGGCACCAGGCTGAACTCGAGCGTGCGCTCCTCGCCGGGCTGCAGGTTCACGCGCTGGAAGCCGCGCAGCTCCTTGCCGGCGCGGTCGCGCTTGGCATCGAGCGGATGCAGGTACAGCTGCACGACCTCGTCGCCGGCGCGCTTGCCGGTGTTCTTCACCTTGACCGAGACCTTGACCGGATCCTTGGCGCCGGCACTGGTGCGGTCGAGCTTCAGGCCCGAATAGCCGAACTGCGTGTACGACAGGCCATGGCCGAACGGATACAGCGGCTGGCCGCCGTAGTAGCGGTAGGTGCGGCCCTGCATCGAGTAGTCGTCGAACGCGGGCAGCGTGGCGTCGGCGCTGTAGAAGGTCACCGGCAGGCGACCGGCCGGGTTGGCGTCGCCGAGCAGGACGTCGGCCACCGCGCTGCCACCGCGCTGGCCCGGATACCAGGCCATCACGATCGCCGGCAGGTTCTGCTTGGCCCAGTCCACCGCCAGCGACGAACCGGCGGTCAACACCAGCACCACCGGCTTGCCGGTCGCGTGCAGGGCTTCGAGCAGCTTGCGCTGGGTCGCCGGCAGGCGCGTGTCGGTGCGGTCGCCGCCGGCGAAGCCCGGGTAGTTGACCTTCATCTCCTCGCCTTCGACGTCGCCGGTCAGGCCGCCGACGAACACCACCGCATCGGCGCCGCGCGCCGCATCGAGCGCTTCCTCGAACGGCGGCTTGGCCCCGGGCATGCGCCAGGCCAGGCGCACGCCGGCATCGCGATCGCCCTCGTAGTACTCGACGCGGATGTCGTAGGCGCGACCGGCCTCGAGCTGCACGTCGGCGTGCGCGGCGGTCAGGCGCTCGGCCTTCTGCCAGCGGTCGATCACGCGCTTGCCGTCCAGGTAGACGCGCACGCCGTCGTTGGCCGATGCCTCCAGCACGTACTTGCCCGACACCGGCGGCAGCAGCTGGCCGCTCCAGCGGATCGAGAAGTTGTCGTTGGGCACCGCCTCGTCCGGGCCGGCTTCGCCGCGGGCGAGCAGGTTGTCGGTCGGCGAACCGCGGTCCCAGCTGAAGCCGATCACCGGATCGATCCGGACCAGCGCCGGCGTGCCGGACAGGTCGGTGTTGCGGAAATACTCGCCGCGCAGGCCGCGTTCGGTCGAACCGGCCTGCGGGCGCAGGTACTGCGCTTCGACCAGCGGCGTGGCCGAGGGATCGTCGCGACCTTCAACCAGGTCGGTGCCACGCGCGTAGGTGATCTGCGCATCCGGCACCGCCGCGCGCAGGCCGGCGAGCACGGTCACCGGCGCGGCCGGGGTGCCGTAGTAGTTGCCGAGCAGGGCCATGGTGTCGTCGGCGGTCGGGCCGATCACCGCGATCTTCTTCGTCGCCCGCGACAGCGGCAGCACGCCGTCGTTCTTCAGCAGCACGATCGATTCCTGGGCCATCTTCCGCGCCAGCGCGTCGTGTTCGGCGGACTGGTTCACCGAATACGGGATCTGTGCCCACTTCACCTTCGCCGGCGGGTCGAACATGCCCAGCCGCATCCGTGCGGTGAACAGCCGGGTCAGCGCGTCGTCGATCTCGGCCTCGCTGATCAGGCCTTGCTTCACCGCGGCCGGCAGCGTCGCGTACTCCTCGCCGCACTCCAGCTCGGTGCCGTTCTTCACCGCCAGCGCCGCCGCTGCCTCGCGGGTGTCGACGATCTTGTGGTGCTTCCACACGTCCACGATCGCCCAGCAGTCGGAGGTGACGTAGCCCTTGAAGCCCCACTGCTCGCGCAGCAGGTCGCGCAGCAGGAAGTGGCTGGCGCTGGCCGATTCGCCGTAGACGCGGTTGTAGGCGCCCATCACCGCGTCGACCTTGGCCTCCTTGACCAGCGTCTCGAACGCCGGCAGGTAGGTGTCGTAGAGGTCGCGCTTGCTCGGCCGCGCGTCGAAGGTATGGCGGTCGGCCTCCGGCCCGCTGTGCACGGCGAAGTGCTTGGCGGTGGCGTCGAGCTTGCGGTAGGTCGGATCCAGCGGCTTGCCGGTGGCCGGATCGATCGCCTCCCCATCGCCGTCACAATGCAGTTCGAAGCCCACGC
>JAGHZW010000017.1 GCA_017745195.1 Pseudoxanthomonas sp.
GCCGCGATGGCGACCAGCTCCGGGTCACCGCCCAGCTGATCCGCGCCGATGACGGAACCCATCTGTGGTCGAAGACCTACGCGCGCGAACTGCGCGACGTCTTCGCCGTACAGGAGGAGATCGCCGGCGACGTGGCGCAGGCCCTGAGCGTGAAGCTGGACGTGGCCCGGTTCAACCGCGAACAGGGCGGCACGACCGTCGTGGACGCCTACGACCGGCTGTTGCGCTGGCGCAGCATCGTGATGCGCGGACAGCTGGACTTCGAACACGATCGCGAACGCCTGCAGCTGGCGCGAGAGATGGTGGCACTGGACCCGCAGTGCGTGCTCTGCCGCGACCTGCTCGCGCGTTCGCTGGACGCCGTGGCGCGCGAACTGGGCGAAGCGCGCGGCGGACCGTTGCGCGTCGAGGCGCAACAGGTGCGCGCCGGGATCGCGCGCGTCGCGCCTGACAGCTGGGTCGGCAGGCTGATCCGCGCCAATGCGCTGTGGCGCGAAGGCAGGCGTGCCGAGGCCATCGACCTGGCCAGGCAGGTGGTGGATTCCGGACCGCCGACCAAGGAGCGGGTCTGGGACTACACCTTCATGATCTACGCGATGGGCCACCTGGAGGAGGCGACCGCGCTGGTGGAGCGGGTGCGTGCGGTCGAGCCGATGGCGTTGTACCTGTCGCGCGACCTGCAGTACGACTACACCGCGACGCGGCGCTTCGAGGAGGCCGAGGCCGAGTACCGGCGCGCCCGCGTGCTGGAAGGCAGCCAGCTGTCGCCGGATTACCTGGCCTTCTTCCGCCAGCTGGCAGGCCGCAGGCCGGCCGCGCCGGAAGACCTGCGCGAACTGCACGCCCGGCTGCTGCGGCAGGGTCGCGAGTTCGACACGCCGTTCTTCGAGGAACTGGGCACGGTGCTGGACGACCGCGAGGCGATGCTCGCCCTGGTGCGCCGGGCGCTGGCGGACGACGCCTATGGCGGCGGTGCCGGCGCGGCCTACGTGTGGACAAGCGTGGCCGACGCGCTGGACGACGCCGACCTGGCCGTGGCCGCGATGCGCAGGGACCTGTCGGGCTGGGAGGGATTCGAGCAGGGCGCGCTGGCGCCGCCGCCTTACGTCGCACTCTGGAACGCGCCGTATTCGAACGTGCGCGCGCATCCGCAGTTCAAGAAACTGCTGGCGGAAACCGGAGTCGTGGACTATTGGCGGCAGACCGGCAAGTGGGGCGACGGCTGCGGTCCCTCGGGCGACGACGATTTCCAGTGCCGCTGACGTAATGGACCAGGGAAAGCCGGATGCTCCACTGCGTTTGACACGGGCGACCGCTAGACTCGGAAAGTCGCAAGGGGCGTGCAGAACATGAAGCGGATCGTGATGGGCGTGTTGCTGTTGGCGTGGGCAGGATTTGCACTTGCTGCCGGGCCGGCTTCGGTGCGCAAGCAGGTGGAGGCCAGCATGCTGGTCAACGGCGAGATCGAGGTCGACGCCGCGGGCAAGGTGACGCGCTACGAGATCGATCGTCGCGAGAAGCTGCCGGAAGGGGTGCGCAAGTTTGTCGAGGACAGCATTGCCGGCTGGCAGTTCGCGCCCACGCTGCTGGAAGGTCGCCCCGTAGCGATCCGCAATCGGATGGGCCTGCTCCTGGTCGCCAAGCCGATCGAGGGCGGGGACTTCCGCGTCGAACTTCGTGGCACCAGTTTCTACCCGATCAGCGAGGCGGGCTACGGACTGGAGGTAGTGCACATGGACCCGCCGCGTTACCCGCAGAATGCGGCCCAGGCGCGCGTGTCGGGCATCGTGTATCTGGTGCTCAGGATCGGCCCCGATGGCAAGGTGGCCGAAGCGGTTGCCGAGCAGGTCAACCTGCGCGTGGTCGCCGGCGAGATGCAGATGAAGCTGTGGCGCGGCGTCCTGGCCAAGAGCGCCACGACCCGGGCGCTGTTGTGGAGCTTCCGCCCGCCGCAGAACGGGGAACTGGCTGACGACGGCAGCTGGAGCCTGCGGGTACCCGTTGCTTATTCCCTGCAAGGCGACGGCGACAGCTATGGGCGCTGGATCGCCTATATCCCGGGTCCGCGCCAGCGCGCGCCGTGGGCCGAGGGCGACGACGTCTCGCCCGACACGCTTGCCGACGGTGGGTTGTATCCGGTCGGTGGAACCGGCGGCCTGCGGCTGCTCAGCCGCGCCGGCGGCTGAAACCGGAGATTCCGGGTCGGGAAGGGAAGGGGCCCTGTGTCAACGGTGCGTTTCCAAGGGCGCCTGATCGGAGCCGGCTCTTCATCGGGCGCGGGAACCCGCCGTTCGCCCCGGTGTTCTCATCGTGTCGAACATGAGCTCCATTGCGCTGGTCGACTTGCGGGAAAAAGGCCGGCAGGGCCGGCCTTCGCTGCGCGCGATCGGGTTCGGACCGGCTCCTCAGCTGCTGGCCTTGTGCTCGACCTTCTCGCCGAGCTTCTTCACGTCCTTGCCCAGGCCTTCCATGGTGTTG
>JAGHZW010000018.1 GCA_017745195.1 Pseudoxanthomonas sp.
ACCGCGGTGATGTCGTCCCAGGTCGCCTTCGCCTGCGGCTGCGCGACCAGCGCCTCGCGCAGGTCGTCCGGCAACTTCGGCTCGGGCTCCTTCGCCATCGGCGCCATCTCCACCGCGACCGTGTCGCCGGCCGCAGCGCCGGCGGAGTCGGCCAGCGCCTGCTCCACCTTCAGCCAGTGGCTGCCCTCGCCATCAGGCTCGAGCGTGGCCTGGAACGGCTGCCCGCCCAGCGTGCCTTCGACCGACACCTGGCTGCGCGTGGGCAGCTTGTTGCTGGCGGCCTGGGCCAGGACGAAGAACGTCCAGGTGGCGTTGGCCGGCTCCGCCGGACGCAACAGCTTGGCCTTGAAGCGGATCGGGGTGGGTGTGGCGGACTTGGGCATGGGCGGAGTATAGGTCGGTGCCGGTGGCGCCATTGCCGCCCGCATGGCGGGCCGTCGCCGCCCATCGTGATCCATGTAGCCGAGGCGGAGCCGCGTCACCGAACGGTATCGATTGCCTTCGCGATCGGACTAGCAGCCGAAATCTCCGGTCGCCTTGGCTGTTTGCCGCCTGCCGCCACTCGTCACGTCGAATGACACGTCGAACCTCGTCACCTCACAGGACTCATCTTCCTCGGGACACGTCCAGGTGACCCTGTAGCGTGCTTTGACGACGATCCCTTCGGCCTTGAAGGTGCGCTCCAGGATGTCACCTACCCGGGCAAGGCTTCCCTGCTCGTCGACGAGAGCCAGTTCCACGTCCGAGCCCCCGATGTTCATCAGCGTCCGGGAGTCATCCGCCTCTGCAAGCAGGACGACGCCGGGGCCGATTTCCGGGGACGACGCGCTCCAGGAGCAGCCATAGATCGCGTCCTGATCCTTCAGGGGTGCCAACAAGTGGGTGGAACTCGCTGCCGGAAAGGAAACAACAAGCAGCGGAAGGGCAAGTCTCACGAGTCGCATGCCTGTCTGTCCGATGCCTTATGCCTGGTGTTTTTCCGGCTTTTCCACCGCCGGCTCCCACAGTTCGACCTTGTTGCCTTCCGGGTCGATGACCCAGCCGAACTTGCCCTGTTCCGACGTCTCGAACTTGTCGAGGACGTTGCAGCCTTCGGCGCGGAGCGCAGCCAGCAGCGCGCCGAGATCGGCCACGCGGAAGTTGATCATGAACGACGCCGTGCCCGGCGCCATGTAATCGGTGTCGGCCGCGAACGGGCTCCAGATGGTCATCCCCGCCGTGCTGCCTTCGCCGCCCCACTCGAAGATGGCCCCGTTCCAGCCGGTCACATCGAGGCCGAGATGGTCGCGGTACCAGGCCGCGAGCGTGGCCGGATCGTTCGCCTTGAAGAAGATGCCGCCGATGCCGGTGACGCGTTTCATGGGTGTACCTCCGTCCACAGCGTCCAACTTCCGGGCCAATCCTGCCACGGATACGACAGATTCGGGGCCCGGACATGGCCTATTCAAAGGACGGCTCGTAGGAATTCGAAAGCCACATGCATGGACGATCGCCGGGTTCGAAGTCAGGAGAGGCCAATCTTGTTCATGGATGTACCGGATACAAGAATTCTTTCCAAGCCATCCCACCGCGATTGCACGGGCGGGCGCTCACGCGGGTCAGAGAGTCCCAACTCTTCCAGTCTGTAGGACATCTTGCCGAAGTTACAGGCCGCGCAACTGACTACCAGGTTTTCCAGATCATTGGTGCCGCCGTAGGAGTGCGGTACTACGTGGTCGTACTGTGCCCAGAGAACCTGGAAGCCGGCGTGTTGTGACGCGTTCTTGGCACCCCAAGTCACCTCGTTGGGGTACAGCCTACAAACAAGTTTGCGAATTTCGGGGCGTATCACCGGTATGCCGCAATAGCGACAGTGATATCCATCGCGAGCGTGCAACGCCAACACTTGAGACTTCGTGGGCATGCGAGCCGGCAACCTCTGTTCCGACGCAATGGGGCCACCAGTTGCTGGCCTCACCGTGACATATGCACTTTTTGCCCCCCAAATCGACTCAAGCCACTCGCGAGAAGACGCGCAATTGGAAAGCGAGAAGAGTGAACTCGCCACATCAACACGGCCAGAAAGGTGGGCGGACGCTGCAGCATCCATGTAGCGAACGACATCGAAGATCGCGGCGATCGGTTCACGGAAGCAAGCTTTCACGGTCAATGTCCTCCTAGGAATCTCGATCGATCCGAGGTACGCATTTGGCGCAGATGAAGCCACTCATGCTTGTTCTTGATTCGTAATCGAACGTCTCAATGGGACAGAAACAGTGCGGTCACCGTTTCCAACCTTTAGCCCAAGCGACCATCCAGCCTGTGATACGCGAACGTCCCCGCGATCCCCTGCCAGAAGTAGTAGCCGAAGACGAGCGCCAGGGGGATGCCTGTGGCGTGTCCGGCCTGGATCGTGATCAGGATCTTGGAGATGATG
>JAGHZW010000019.1 GCA_017745195.1 Pseudoxanthomonas sp.
CGCCTCGATGATCGGCATGGGCAGGCCCCACAGGCCGAGCAGGTAGGCGCCGGCCACGGCCTTGCGCGGCAGCACGCGCCCGGGGAAGCGCACCGCGGCCAGCTTCGGATCGTGCTCGCGGCCGCGGCCGAACTCCGAACTCAGCGCACCCAGCAGCTCGGTGTCGCCACGCTCGGCGATCCACTGCGCGCGCAGCGCCGGCAGGCCAGCGGCCAGGTCGATGCGCGCGTCAGGATCGGTGTACGGGCCTGAGGTGTCGTACACGGTGACCGGCAGATTCTCCTCGCCGCCGAACACGGTCGGGGTGCGGGTCAGCGCGATCTCGCGCATCGGCACGCGCAGGTCGGCACGCGAGCCTTCGACGAAGATCTTGCGCGAACCGGGAATCGGCCGG
This sequence comes from Pseudoxanthomonas sp., assembly GCA_017745195.1. GTDB lineage: Bacteria > Pseudomonadota > Gammaproteobacteria > Xanthomonadales > Xanthomonadaceae > Pseudoxanthomonas. The sequence goes on from JAGHZW010000019.1 coordinate 395, forward strand.
GTCACGGACTCGGAAAGCTGCTCGGTCTGCTGCTGCAGCGTGGTGGGAATGGCGTTCATGCTGGGGTATCCGCTCGGAAAGTGCTCGGGGCCACCGCACGGGGGTGCGGTCCACGGCAACCGGGGCCGGCGTGCGGGAGCACGATGCGGCCGGTTGCCCGGAGCGGGCGGACACAGGACGGACGGGGCATGCCCGCGGATCCTGCGAAAGCTTCCCTACGCCGGTATCAGCCGGATCAGGTTCCAAGGGACTGTCTCAACCACCTGCCCGTTCCGGCGCCGGCGGTACCCCCGCTTCCGCGCGCATTAGACCACAGGCGGCCGGGACCGGGCAGGCCGGGCCGCTACCGGCCCCTTCAGTGCGGCAGTGCGTGCACGGCGTGGGCGTGGTCGGAGACGATCCGCAGGGTCGAGGCGTCGCTGTCGAACAGCGAGAACAGGCCCTGCGCCTCCTGCGGCGGATCGCCGGTGAACGGATCGCCCGGCGCCCACATCCAGTCGGCGTTGGCGGTCCGGCCGCGCCCGCCCCAGGCCCAGAAGTTCGAGCCGGCGATGGCGTCGCCGGCCTGCATGTGCTTCAGCACGCGGGCGTAGACCTCGCGGTAGAAGCGGTCGCGCGCCTGCACGCCGGAATCGGGCGAGTAGGAACCGTGGTCGCGGTTGAGGCCGAACTCGGACAGGACGATGGGCTTGCCCAGCTTCCCGGCCACGGCAACGTGCCGGTCGATGTAGTCCAGCGATCGCGCCAGCCCGGACTCCAGCCGCGCCGCCGGGTCCTTGTGATCGATCCAGCTCCAGTTCGACGGCCACAGGTGGAAGGTCAGGTAGTCCACGTTCGGCGTGCGGTGCGCGCGGACGTACAGCTCCATGTCGCGCAGCGAACCCATCTCGCCCTCGCTGCCGGTGCTGACCAGCTGCTTCGGCGCCAGTTCGTGGATGAAGCCGGCGGTGTCGTCGACCCACTTCACGTAAACGTCGGCGTTGGCGTGGCCGTCCGTGTCGCTGCCCGGGCGCGGCTCGTTGGCCAGCTGCCAGGACATCACCGTCGGATCGTCGACATAGGCCATCCCGGTGACGCTGTTGGTGCGGCCGATGACCGCGCGGATCGCGTCGCGATACCAGCCCTGCGCCTCGGGCATGCGGTAGAAGCGCGCCGAGTTCTGCATGAAGCCGTTCCAGTCGCCGGTCCGGTCCGGGTCGTGCGCCGACACCGGCTCGCCGGTAACCCAGGACACGTACTGCGACATGCCACCGGACCATTGCCAGAAGTTGTTGAGGTAGAGCACGGCCTTCATGTCGCGCTTGCCCATCTCGGCCAGCAGGTAATCCAGGCCCTGCAGCAGCTGTTCGTCGTACTTGCCCGGCGCGGACATGACCGCCGGGCGCACCCCGCGCTTGAAGCCGCTCGCCTCGGACATCGCCAGCACGCGCAGGTTGTCGATGCCGGCGGCCTTGAGCTGGTCGAGCTCCGCGCGCAGCCGTGCGCGATCGCCGCTGTCGCCGGGCGCGCCGAGGTAGGCGCCGTACCAGAAATTGGCGCCGGCGAAGCGGTAAGGCTTGCCGTCGAGGGTGAAATGCGTGCCTTCCACGCGCACGAAACCCGATTGCGCCGCCGCCGCGAACGACGAAAGCAGCAGCAGGCACGCCACCACGATCCGGCAACGGCCGGCCATTTCCTTCCACCCATCGCGCATGCACATGCTCCCGTCAGGCCGTCCCAGGCTGTCGTCCGGCGATTTCACACGGATCACAGGCGCGGCACACGCTGCGGGCGCACATGCCCTGCGCCGATACCTGCTATTCCATCCCGGGCACCACCACGGCGCGCGCCTGTGGCGCCACCGGCCGGGCGCGACGCATGCATCCGGACTGCACCGGGATCAGACGCCGTCGAGCAGCGCCTTGTCGCGCACCGCGCCCTTGTCGGCGCTGGTCGCCAGCAGCGCATAGGCCTTCAGCGCCGTGCTGACCT
>JAGHZW010000020.1 GCA_017745195.1 Pseudoxanthomonas sp.
TGCCCAGCGCGGCGATCACCGTGGCCTGCCTCGGCGTGGCCGTGCTCGGCGCCAGCCGCAGCTACCGCACCATCATCACCATGCCGCAGACCCAGAGCCGCGAGAAGATCGACGCGCTGCGCGTCACCGGCGCCGACGTGCGGCTGGTGCCGGCGGTGCCGTACGCCAATCCGGAGCATTACGCGCACCAGGCGCGGCGGTTGGCCGAGGCGATGAACGCCGACGATCCGGGCAGCGCCTGGTTCGCCAACCAGTTCGACAACACCGCCAACCGCGACTTCCACGAAGCGACCACCGGCGTGGAAATCTGGGAGCAGACCGCCGGCCGCATCGACGGCTTCGTCTGCGCCACCGGCACCGGCGGCACCCTGGCCGGCGTCGGCCGCGCGCTGAAGGCGCGCAATCCGGCGGTGGCCATTGCCTTGGCCGATCCCGCAGGCTCGGCGCTGGCCAGATGGATCAACACCGGCGAACTGAACTCCGAAGGCGGTTCGATCAGCGAAGGCATCGGTTCGAGCCGGGTCACCGCCAACTTCGACGGCGCCCCGGTCGACCTGGCCTGGTCGATCGCCGATGCCGAGTCGGTGCCGTGGGTACATGCGCTGATGCACGAGGAAGGCATCAACGCCGGCGGCTCAAGCGGGGTCAATGTCGCCGGTGCGGTACGCCTGGCACGCCAGCTGGGCCCGGGTCATACGATCGTCACCGTGCTGGCTGATGCCGGCACGCGTTACCAGGCCAAGCTGTTCAATCCCGCGTTCCTGCGGGGCAAGGAGCTGCCGGTGCCGGCGTGGCTGGATGCAGCGTTTCCTGGATAGCTGTCATCGGATTGCCGTGGTGTGGCACGCCGTCGCGTCGCCGCGCGGGTCTCCAGCCTTAGCCGCTGTTGTGGTCTTTGCCTTTGCCCGTGTTTTCGCTGTTGGCCTGTCCCGCCGGTAAAGCGAGCCGAGCATCGCAGGAGGACGGGGCCGAAGAGCTGCCCTTGTTTGAGCGAAGCGAGTTTGGGCAGCGTGCCCCGTCGTCCGAGAAGCGCAGGGGACCGGTCGGCGCAGCCGGCCGGATCGCGTCCCCGGCTGTGCTTTCTTTTGGTTACTTTTCTTTGCACAAGCAAAGAAAAAGTGACTCGCTCGACGCGAAGCGGCGAGTGAAAGCCTTGCCGCTGATCAACCGCCGCGGGCGGAAAAGCTCGAGGCGGCGGTTCGAAACAGGCCAAGGCCTGAGACCAGAGCTTCCGCGCTTGTGCGCGGGTTACTTTTCTTTGCTTGTGCAAAGAAAAGTAACCAAAAGAAAGCACAGCCGGGGACGCGATCCGGCCGGCTGCGCCGACCGGTCCCCTGCGCTTCTCGGACGACGGGGCACGCTGCCCAAACTCGCTTCGCTCAAACAAGGGCAGCTCTTCGGCCCCGTCCTCCTGCGATGCTCGGCTCGCTTTACCGGCGGGACAGGCCAACAGCGAAAACACGGGCAAAGGCAAAGACCACAACAGCGGCTAAGGCTGGAGACCCGCGCGGCGACGCGACGGCGTGCCACACCACGGCAATCCGATGACAGCTATCCAGGAAACGCTGCATCCAGCCACGCCGGCACCGGCAGCTCCTTGCCCCGCAGGAACGCGGGATTGAACAGCTTGGCCTGGTAACGCGTGCCGGCATCAGCCAGCACGGTGACGATCGTATGACCCGGGCCCAGCTGGCGTGCCAGGCGTACCGCACCGGCGACATTGACCCCGCTTGAGCCGCCGGCGTTGATGCCTTCCTCGTGCATCAGCGCATGTACCCACGGCACCGACTCGGCATCGGCGATCGACCAGGCCAGGTCGACCGGGGCGCCGTCGAAGTTGGCGGTGACCCGGCTCGAACCGATGCCTTCGCTGATCGAACCGCCTTCGGATTTCAGTTCGCCGGTGTTGATCCAGCTGGCCAGCGCCGAGCCTGCGGGATCGGCCAAGGCAATGGCCACCGCCGGATTGCGCGCCTTCAGCGCGCGGCCGACGCCGGCCAGGGTGCCGCCGGTGCCGGTGGCGCAGACGAAGCCGTCGATGCGGCCGGCGGTCTGCTCCCAGATTTCCACGCCGGTGGTCGCTTCGTGGAAGTCGCGGTTGGCGGTGTTGTCGAACTGGTTGGCGAACCAGGCGCTGCCCGGATCGTCGGCGTTCATCGCCTCGGCCAACCGCCGCGCCTGGTGCGCGTAATGCTCCGGATTGGCGTACGGCACCGCCGGCACCAGCCGCACGTCGGCGCCGGTGACGCGCAGCGCGTCGATCTTCTCGCGGCTCTGGGTCTGCGGCATGGTGATGATGGTGCGGTAGCTGCGGCTGGCGCCGAGCACGGCCACGCCGAGGCAGGCCACGGTGATCGCCGCGCTGGGCA
>JAGHZW010000021.1 GCA_017745195.1 Pseudoxanthomonas sp.
CGTGGCTGCCGGAAGGGACGAAGGTGCCCGACTGGCAGGGACAGCCGATCCTGCTGCGGCACGTGGTCACCCATACGTCCGGCCTGCCGGCGCTGCCGTCACGGCTGGGCGCGAAGAGCATGGACGATCCCTACGCGAAGCTCGACGAGGTCGCGCTGCTGGCTTCGCTCGGCGACGTGAAGCTGGCCGCGGCGCCAGGCACGAAGTTCGAGTACTCGAACTTCGCGATGATGGTGCTGTCGCAGGCCATCGCCAGGCGTGCGGACACGGATTTCGAGAGCTTGGCCCGGCGCGAGTTGTTCGCGCCGCTGGGCATGGGCCATGCCTACGTCAACCAGCTGCCGGCCGGCGTGCGCGTGGCGACGGGCCACGCACCCAGCGGCCAGGCTGTCCCCGCCTGGCATTTCGCCACCAACCTGGCCGGGGTCGGCGGCGTGCGCGCCACGCTCGACGACATGGTCCGCTACGTGCAGGGCGGACTGGGCCGGATCGATGTCCCGGTCGTGCGCGCGCTGCAGAAGACCCATGAGCCGCTCTCGGAGCAGATGGGCATGAACTGGATGCGCGTGCCGGTGAACGGCCGCACGGTGCTGATGCATGAAGGAGGCACCGGGGGCTTCTCGGCGTTCGTATCGCTCGATCCGCAGCGCCAGCGCGGCGTGGTGATCCTGTCCGACACGACCTGGAACTCGATCGGCAGCCTGGGCAGCCTCGGCCTGCACCTGGTCGATGCATCCTTCCCGCTGGGCGGGCCGCGCAAGGTCGTGGCTGCCGATCCGGGTCAGCTGCAGGCGCTGGCCGGCGAGTACCAGCTGGAGGGCGCCATGAAGATGACCCTGCGCCAGCGCGACGGCCGCCTCTTCGTCCAGGCCGAGGGCCAGGGCGAGTACGAGATGGGCCATGACGATGCCGGCGATTTCTTCCCGGTTGCGCTGGACGCGGTGCTGCGCCCGCAGCGCCGGGCCGACGGCAGCTACGGCTTCACCTGGATGCAGATGGGAGCGATGTTCCCGGCGACGCGCCTGGATCGCGCGACGAAGGCGCCGTCCTTGTCTGCTGCCGAGCTGGCGGCGTACGCGGGCGACTATCCGTTGATGCCATCGTTCTCGCTCAACGTGCGCGAGCGGGACGGGCGTCTGTATGCGCAGGCGACCGGCCAGGGCGCGTTCCCGCTGGATGCCACCGCGGTCGACACGTTCGAGGCGCCGGCCTTCGGCATCGAGATCGTGTTCCATCGCGACGGGGGCGGCCAGGTGGAGTCGCTGGAACTGCACCAGGCCGGGCACGTCATGCGTGGTCAGCGCCAGCATTGACCGCGGTGGCGGGGTGCGGAGAATCGCCTTCGCCTGCGGTACCTTCGCAACGAGCCGGGAGCCGGAATCCATGCATCGTTTCATCGCCTTCTATCGCGTGCCCGTTGTCCTGCGCCTGCTCACCGCGGTCGCGGCACTGGCGACGTTCCTGTCGTTGCCTTTGCTCTTGCGAACCGGCTCCTGGCCGCTGGCGGTACCGGTGGCGGTCGCCGGCGTGTTCTCCGCATCGATCGCGCTTTTCGGCCGCAGTCCGCGGGAAGCCGACCATGGTTGACCCGGCGCGCACGGCGACAGCCAGCAACTATCCGCTGCGGCAGCCATTGCCCGCCGAAGTGCTGGTCGGCGGCAATGCGGTCTGGAGCCGCTACCGGCAGTACCCGGTGTTCAGTGCGCGCTGGCTGGGCGGACGCAGCCTCCTGTTCTGCAGCCTGATCGCCGTGGTTGCCTGCTTCATCGGACTGGCTACGCTGGTGACGCTGCGCGATCCGGTGGCCACGACGAAGATCGCGCTGACCCAGTTCGCTGCGTTCAGCCTGATGGCCATGCTCGGCCCGGCGCTGGCGACGATCGTGCGCCACCGTCGCTGGCCCGAATCACGCGAGCGCAAGGTGATCGTGCTGGCCGTGCTGGCCGGCATGGTGCTGAGTTTTTTCATCGATCGGGTCGCGTCGGGCTACATCGCTTCGCTGATACGACCGGGGCTGGCCACGGTGGGAGTAATGCCACCGAAGCCACCGGAGCTGGGTACGCTGGCGAAGGCGCTGGCCCTGGCGCTCAATGTCTTCGCATTGATGCTGGTTTATGGCCTGTTCGGCGGAGGCCTCGCGCTGCGCGCCTATTTCAGCGAACGGCGTCGCTGGGAAGGGCATCGCCATGCCCGGGCGCTGGATGCACTTGCCAGTCGCGTACACGAGGCCGACCTGCGCCTGGGCGTACTGCAGGCGCAGGTGGAGCCGCATTTCCTGTTCAACACGCTGGCCTCGGTGCGGG
>JAGHZW010000022.1:0-21280 GCA_017745195.1 Pseudoxanthomonas sp.
GACATCATCCGCGAGGAACTCGAGGAGAAGGCGCAGTCCGCGCGCAGCTCGCTGCCCAAGCCGCGCGAGATTCTCGACGTCCTGGACCAGTACGTGATCGGCCAACAGCGGGCGAAGAAGACGCTCGCGGTGGCCGTGTACAACCACTACAAGCGCATCGAGAGCCGCCAGCGCAACGAGGACGTGGAGCTGGCCAAGTCCAACATCCTGCTGGTCGGCCCGACCGGTTCGGGCAAGACGCTGCTGGCCGAAACGCTGGCGCGGCTGCTCAACGTGCCGTTCACGATCGCCGATGCGACCACGCTGACCGAAGCCGGCTACGTCGGCGAGGACGTGGAGAACATCATCCAGAAGCTGCTGCAGAAGTGCGACTACGACGTCGACAAGGCGCAGCAGGGCATCGTCTACATCGACGAAATCGACAAGATCTCGCGCAAGAGCGAGAACCCGTCGATCACCCGCGACGTGTCCGGCGAAGGCGTGCAGCAGGCGCTGCTGAAGCTGATCGAAGGCACCGTTGCGTCGGTGCCGCCGCAGGGCGGGCGCAAGCATCCGCAGCAGGAATTCCTGCAGGTCGACACCAAGAACATCCTGTTCATCGTCGGCGGCGCGTTCGCCGGCCTGGACAAGATCATCCAGCAGCGCAGCACCGAGGCCGGCGGCATTGGCTTCGGCGCCAAGGTGAAGAGCCAGGCGCGCAAGGCCGACACCGGCAAGTTGCTGGCCGAGGTCGAGCCGGAGGACCTGATCAAGTTCGGCCTGATCCCCGAATTCGTCGGCCGCCTGCCGGTGGTGGCGACCCTGGAGGAGCTGGACGAGCCGGCGCTGGTCAAGATCCTCACCGAGCCGAAGAACGCCATCACCAAGCAGTTCAAGAAACTGTTCGAGATGGAAGGCGTCGAATTGGAGTTCCGTCCGGACGCGCTGTCGGCGATCGCCAAGAAGGCGCTCAAGCGCAAGACCGGCGCCCGTGGCCTGCGCACCATCGTCGAGTCGGTGCTGCTGGACACCATGTATGACCTGCCGTCGCAGGAGAACGTGAGCAAGGTGGTGGTCGACGAGTCGGTGATCGAGCACAAGACCGAGCCGTACCTCATCTACCAGACTCCGCCGGCCGCGCCGAAGGTGGCTTCCGCCGAGTAACCTGGGCGTGAGTTGTTCAGGCACATGAAGAAGCCCCGGTTCGCCGGGGCTTCTTGCATCTGCATGATCCGGAAGGAAATTTTCGCCTCTTCTTGCATCGCCCCCGGCTTGCCCCCATAACGGGGCGAGGACGGCTCCGGCCGTCGCCCCACGTTTCCTGGAGTTTCCATGTCCCGCACCCGTACCGACGCCCTAGAGCTGCCCGTCCTGCCCCTGCGCGACGTGGTGGTGTTCCCGCACATGGTCATCTCGCTGTTCGTCGGCCGGGACAAGTCCATGCGCGCGCTGGAGCAGGCGATGGAGTCCGACAAGCAGATCCTGCTGGTCGCGCAGAAATCGGCTGAAACCGACGACCCGGAGGCCGGCGACCTGTATGCGGTCGGTACCCTGGCCCAGGTCCTGCAGCTGCTCAAGCTCCCCGACGGCACCATCAAGGTGCTGGTCGAAGGCACCGCGCGGGTCCATGTCGATCGCATCGCCGAGCGCGACGGCGCCCTGCACGGGCGCGGCGAGCTGGTGGAGGCCGGAAGCGGCCGCAGCGAGCGCGAGGTCGAGGCCATCGGGCGGACCCTGACCGGCCTGTTCGAGCAGTACGTCAAGACCAACCGCAAGCTGCCGCCGGAACTGCTGCAGACCCTGTCGGGGATCGACGATCCCGGTCGCCTGGCGGACACGATTTCCGCGCATATCGGCGTGCGCCTGGCGGACAAGCAGCGGCTGCTCGAGAGCGCGGACGTCGGCGAACGGCTGGAGCTGCTGGTCGGCCTGGTCGAGGGCGAGATCGACGTGCAGCAGATGGAGAAGCGCATCCGCGGCCGGGTGAAGTCGCAGATGGAGCGCAGCCAGCGCGAGTACTACCTCAACGAGCAGATGAAGGCGATCCAGAAGGAACTGGGCGACCTGGACGATTCGCCGGGCGAGATGGAAGAGCTGGTGCGCCGTGTCGCCGAGGCCGGCATGCCGAAGGCGGTGGAAACCAAGGCCCGCGCCGAGCTGAACAAGCTGAAGCAGATGTCGCCGATGTCGGCCGAGGCGGCGGTCGTGCGCAACTACCTCGACTGGCTGCTCGGCGTGCCGTGGAAGAAGCGCAGCAAGGTGCGCAAGGACCTCAAGGCCGCGCAGGACACGCTCGATGCCGACCACTATGGGCTGGACAAGGTCAAGGAGCGCATCCTCGAGTACCTGGCGGTGCAGTCGCGGGTGAAGCAGATGAAGGGCCCGATCCTGTGCCTGGTCGGTCCTCCGGGCGTGGGCAAGACCTCGCTGGGCCAGTCGATCGCCAAGGCCACGAACCGCAAGTTCGTGCGCATGAGCCTGGGCGGCGTGCGCGACGAGGCCGAGATCCGCGGCCATCGCCGTACCTACGTCGGCTCGATGCCCGGCCGGATCGTGCAGAACCTCAACAAGGTCGGCACCAAGAACCCGCTGTTCGTGCTCGACGAGATCGACAAGATGTCGATGGACTTCCGTGGCGACCCGTCTTCGGCGCTGCTGGAAGTGCTCGATCCCGAGCAGAACCACTCGTTCAACGACCACTACCTGGAGGTCGACCTGGACCTGTCCGAGGTCATGTTCGTGGCGACGTCCAACTCGCTGAACATCCCCGGCCCGCTGCTGGACCGCATGGAGGTCATCCGCATCCCGGGCTACACCGAGGACGAGAAGCTCAGCATCGCGCTGCGCTACCTGGTGCCCAAGCAGCTCAAGGCAAACGGCCTGGCGGCCGAGGAACTGTCCATCGCCGAGGACGCGGTGCGCGACATCGTGCGCTACTACACGCGCGAGTCCGGCGTCCGCAACCTGGAGCGCGAGCTGGCCAAGATCTGTCGCAAGGTCGTCAAGGAAATCGCCCTGCGCGGCCCGCAACCGGTGAAGAAGGCGACCAAGAAGCCCGCCCGCAAGGCCAAGGTCGCGCTGGTGCAGGTGTCGGCCAAGAACCTGGACAAGTACCTGGGCGTGCGCCGTTTCGACTACGGGCGCGCCGAGGAGCAGAACGAAATCGGCCTGGTCACCGGCCTGGCCTGGACCGAAGTCGGTGGCGACCTGTTGCAGATCGAAGCCACGCTCGTGCCGGGCAAGGGCCAGCTGATCCTGACCGGCCAGCTTGGCGACGTGATGAAGGAATCGGCTTCCGCAGCCCTGTCGGTGGTGCGCGCGCGCGCCGAAACGCTGGGCATCGAGGTCGACTTCCTGCAGAAGCACGACGTGCATCTGCACGTGCCGGACGGCGCCACGCCGAAGGATGGCCCGAGTGCCGGCGCCGCCATGGTCACCGCGCTGGTGTCCACGCTGACCAAGGTGCCGGTGCGGGCGGACATCGCCATGACCGGCGAGATCACCCTGCGCGGCAAGGTCACCGCGATCGGTGGCCTGAAGGAAAAGCTGCTCGCCGCATTGCGTGGTGGCATCCGCACGGTCCTGATCCCGGAAGAGAACCGCAAGGACCTTGCCGACATCCCGGCCAACGTCACCGAGGGCATGAAGATCGTGCCGGTGCGCTGGATCGACGAAGTCCTCGACCTGGCCCTGGAGCGTCCGTTGCGTCCCTCGGCAGGCAAGTCGGGCAGCCGCAGCGGCAAGACCGGCAGCCGCCGCCAGCGTCCCGCCGAGGACCAGGCTGACGTCAAGCACTGAAGAACACGGGCTAAAACTGCAACGGCGCGGGTGGCAAAAACCCGCGCCGTTGCTGCATTTCCGGCTTGCGGCGGCAGGCCGGCGCCCTGTATAACGGGCGCACCCGCCGACAGCACGAGACCGTGCGGCGCGGCACCGGACCCACCGGGACGCTCGGTAGGCGCGGTCCCGGTCACCCATCTCGCGGCATAGCCGCACAGGGAGCAAAGAAGAATGAACAAAACCGATCTGATCGACGCCGTTGCCGGCGAAGCCGAAGTCACCAAGGCCGAGGCCGCCCGTGCGGTGGATGCGGTCGTCAACAGCATCACCAAGGCGCTGAAGAAGGGCGACGCAGTGACGCTGGTGGGCTTCGGCACCTTCCAGGTGCGCAAGCGTGCTGCCCGTACCGGCCGCAATCCGAAGACCGGCGAGACCATCAAGATCAAGGCTTCGAAGAATCCGGCGTTCAAGGCTGGCAAGGCCCTGAAGGACGCTGTAAACTAATCGACCCGCTGCCGATGGCAGGGTGCATGCACCCGGGTGCTTAGCTCAGCGGTAGAGCGTCGCCCTTACAAGGCGAGGGTCGGGGGTTCGAAACCCTCAGCACCCACCAGCTTCGGCGGCGCAGAATCAAAGAAAAAAATTGTCGGGTGGTCTAGCGCAAAGCGCACGAATCACCTTACAATAGCTGTCTCAGCGCGGAGTGGTAGTTCAGTCGGTTAGAATGCTGGCCTGTCACGCCGGAGGTCGCGGGTTCGAGTCCCGTCCACTCCGCCATTATTCGAAAGGGCTCCCGGGAAACCGGGGGCCCTTTCTCTTTGCATCACGTGTGGTGCTGCCAAGGCATTCCGGGGCCGAATTGGCGGTCAGTACTTGCGGGCGCGCCAGTCGGCCGTGACGGGTTACACTGCGCCGCTTACCTTTCGTCGCTTAACCACCAGGCTGGCAACAATGCTGCAGAAACTCCGCGAACGGACATCGGGCTGGGTCGCCACGATCATCATCGCGTTGCTGATGGTCCCGTTCCTCTTCGTCATCGACCAGCGCTACCTCGGTGGCGTGGGTGCCAACAACGTGGCCCAGGTCAAGGCGCCACCGACGTGGTGGGAAGGCGCACCCAAGTGGTGGCCGGCCTCCATGCTGTGGCAGCACCGCGAGGTCGGCGTCGACGAATTCCGCCAGCGCTTCGAACAGGAGCGGATGAGCCAGCGCCAGCAACAGGGCGAGGCGTTCGATCCGCGCGCGTTCGAGACCGTGGAGAACAAGCGCAAGGTGCTCGACCAGCTGATCGACGAGAAGGCGCTGCAGCTGGCCGCGGACCGCGCCGGCGTGGTGATCGGCGACGCCGCGGTGCGCGATTACATCGCTTCGATCCCGGCCTTCCAGGTCGATGGCAAGTTCGACGCCGACCGCTACCAGCTGGCGCTGGCATCGCAGACGCCGCGACGCACCCCGACCCAGTTCGAGCAGCTGGTGCGTGATTCCCTGCAGCAGTCGCTGATCCCGGCCGGCGTCGCCACCTCGGCGTTCGTGACCGAGGCCGAATTCGACCGGATCCTGCGCCTGTCCGGCGAGAAGCGCGACGTCGAACTCGCGCTGCGGCCGGCCGCGCCGGAAGACACTTCGCCTGTCGACGAAGCGCAGATCAAGGCGTGGTACGAGGCGCACACGGCCGACTTCATGCGGCCGGAGGCGGTGACGATCGAATACGTCGAGATCGACGGCAGTCGCATGCCGCCGCCCGCGGCACCCGACGAAGCCGCGCTGCGCAAGCGCTACGACGAGGAGAAGGCGCGTTTCGTCGAGCCGGAACGACGCCTGGCTTCGCATATCCTGATCCGGGTGGACGCCAATGCCGACGAGGCGACGCGCAAGGCCGCCGAGGAAAAGGCGCAGCGCCTGGCCACCGAGGCAAGCGCGCCGGGCGCGGATTTCGCGGCGCTGGCGAAGGCCAATTCGGAGGATCCGGGTTCGCGCGACAGCGGCGGCGACCTGGGCTGGGTCGAGCGTGGCGCGATGGTCGCGCCGTTCGAGGAAGCCCTGTTCGCGATGCAGGCCGGCGAGGTGCGCGGTCCGGTCAAGACCGATTTCGGCTACCACGTGCTGCAGCTGCGCGAACTCAAGCAGGGCGCGCAGGTCGGCTTCGAGCAGGCGCGCGAGGAACTGGCGCGCGAGCAGGCCCAGGCCGATCGCGAGCGCGCTTTCAGCGATCTCACCGGCCGCCTCACCGATCTGGTCTACCAGAACCCGTCGTCGCTGGCGCCGGCCGCCGAACAGGTCGGCCTGCAGGTGCAGAAGCTGGGTCCGTTCACCCGCGAGGACACGGTCGGCATCGGCGCATCGCCGGAAGTAAAGAAGGCCGCCTTCTCCGAGACCATGATCGAAGACGGCACCGCGAGCGATCCGATCCAGCTGGGTCCGGAACACGCTGTCGTGATCCGCGTGCTCGAGCACACGCCGCAGCAGGCGCGTCCGCTGGCCGAAGTGCGCGAGCAGGTCATCGCCGCGGTCCGTGCCGATCGCCAGAAGCAGGCGGCCATCGCCGCCGCCGATGCACTGGTCAAGCGCCTGCAGGGTGGTGAAGCCATTGCCGACCTGGCCGCTTCGGTCGGCACGCAGGTGATACCGTTGCCGGGGCTGCCGCGTGGCGTGCCGGCTCCGTCGCCGGAGGCGAACCGCGCGATCTTCGCGGCGGCCGCACCGGCCGAAGGCAAGGTCGCCGCAGGGCGCTTTGCGATGCCGGACGGGCGCAATGCGGTGTTCGTCGTCACCGGTGTCCATCCGGGCGATCCGGCCGAACTGCAGCCGGAACAGCGCAAGCGGCTGCGCGAGCAGTTCGCCCAGATCGATGGCGCCGCGGCGGTCGACGCCTACGTCCGCGAGCTGCGCAAGGACTTCGACATCGTGGTCGAGGAAAGCCAGCTGTAAGCCCGGCGTATCGCGCTGGGGCAGTGCCCGGCGCGACACTGCCTGGACGGAACCGGAAAGGGCGCGGAGGCCAGGCTTCCGCGCCCTTTTTTATCGGTCCGCAGCGGCCTGCCTGCGCCGCCGCGCCACAGGTGGTTACTGCAGGCGCAGGACCATGCCGGGGCGCAGCACGCTGTCGACGCGCAGACCGTTCAGTTCGAGCAGCCGGCGCGTGGTGACGCCATAGCGTTTCGCGATGCTCCAGGCCGAGTCGCCCTGGTGGACGGTGTGTGTCTTCGTCTCGACGATGGTTGCGTCTGCGCCGGAGGCACCGGCAACCGGTGCCTGCATCGCGACCGGCGCTGCGGAGCTTGCAGGTACCAGCGCCCATGGCGCGGTGCGGGTTGGCCAGCGACCGGCCAGGGCGGGATTCAGTCGCCGCAGCGTCGCCGCGTCGTGGCCGTTCTTCGCCGCCCACGCGTCGAGCGACCGCGCATCTTCCAGGGGCATGGCATGCAGGCGCGATACCGGCTGGTCCAGGCCTGCGCGCCATTGTGGCTGCTGCCCGGCTTCCTCGAGCAGGCAGGCGAGCGCATGCACTTTCTCGACGTAGGCATAGGTCAGCGGCGGAAGCCCCTTGATGCTGGCCGCGTTCGCGTCCCCCGCATTGACGCCCTGCCGCTTGAGCATCTGCAGCACCCGATACTCGCCGGCGTTGTAGGCCATCACGGTCAATTGCCAGTTGCCGTCGAACGTGTCGTAGAGGCGCTTCAGGTAGCTGACCGCTGCGCGCGTGGATTCGGCAGGCGACAGCCGACCGTCATAGCCGGGCTCGACATGCACGCCGTGGCCGCGCGCGGTGACCGCGACGAACTGCCACAGGCCCGCCGGCCCGGCCTTGCTGCGTACGCCGGGCGCGTAACCGCTCTCGATGAAGGGTATCAGCGCGAACTCGGTCGGCAGTCCGGCGTCACGCAGCGAATCGACCACGTAGCCGAACAGCGGCAGCGTGTCCGTGCCAGCATCGCCCAGGCGCCGCGGCGCATGAGCGAAGTGCTTGCGCCAGCGCGGCGGAGCATCGCCGCAGGCGGGATCGGCCAGGCCGGTGCGGAAGTCCTCGTAGATCGCCAGGCCACTATCGGAGGACGGGGCGGGTGCCGGCGTCGCGGCCTGTTGTGCGGGTGGTGCCACCGGCTCGGCCGGAAGCGGCGGTTCATGGCGTGGGGGCGTTGCCTGCACGCCGGATTCCGCACCCGGTTGCCGCATCGGTGCGCTGGTGCAGGCCGACAGCGCCGCGGCGAGCAGGCAGGGGACGAGAAGCGTGCGTTGCCGGCTCATCCGCGGAAAGTGTCCTTCCAGGCGCGCAACGCGGCAAAGGTCTCGACCGCATCGGCCGGCATGCGGCCGAGCTGGCGCGCCGCGGACGCGCGCACCTCGGGTACGTCGCACCGCAGGAACGGATTGCAGGCGCGTTCGCCGGCCATCGTGCTGGGCAGGGTCGGGTTGCCGGCCTCGCGCTGCAGCATGGCTTCGGAACGGCGTGCAGCCAGTGCCGGGTTGCCGGGTTCGACTTCCGTCGCGAATGCGGCGTTGGCCAGGGTGTATTCGTGCCCGCAACAGACCCGCGTGTGGCCGGGCAGGGCAGCCAGCCGTTGCAGCGAGTCGTGCATCTGCGGCGGTGTGCCTTCGAACATCCTGCCGCATCCCAGGCTGAACAACGTGTCGCCACAGAACACGTGGTCGTCCACGAGATAGGCCAGGTGACTCCGCGTGTGCCCGGGCACGGCCATCACCCGCGTCGCGCGTCCGAGCAGCTGCAGGGTGTCGCCTTCGCCGATCCGTTCGCAGGGCACGTCGATGCGCGCGTCGTCGGGGGCGAACACCGGCAATGCCGGCCATCGCTCGAGCAGCGCCGACACGCCGCCGCAGTGATCGGGATGATGGTGCGTGAGCAGGATCGCTGCGGGCTCGAGGCCTTCGGCCGCGGCCGCCAGCACCGGCGAAGCATCGCCAGGATCGACCAGCAGCGCGCGCCCTGCGTCCCGCAGGACCCAGATGTAGTTGTCCCCGAATGCGGGCAGCACGCTCAGTCGCATAGAATCGCGACCATGCCCGCCGCCGCGTCCAGCCGTCAACCCGGCGCCTCGAACCGGTTCAGCGGGAGTGAGGCGCAACGATTGCTAGCCGGTGAGCGGCGCTGGTTGGCTGGGCAGTTGGCGAGCCGGCCGGCTCGCCCCTGGTTGTGGATCGCACCCACGGAGCGCCCGCCGACGGACGTGCCGGCGCCGCGCGGCCTGTGGCTGCAGCGGGAAGGCGAAGGCTATGCGGGGACGCTGCGTTGCGGCCTGCCGCTGCCGGTGCCGAACGACAGCCTGGGCGATGTCGTGCTGCAGCATCCGCAGGTGCGCGGCGCCAGCGCGCTGCTGGCCGAAAGCGCGCGGGTGCTGGTCGATGGTGGACGCCTGTGGCTGTTCCTCGGCAACCCATGGAGTCCGTACCGCCTGCACCGGCGAAGCCTGCCGGTTTCGCCGGTCACGCCGTGGCAGCAGTGCCTGCGTGGTCACGGCCTGCAGGTCGGACCGCCTCGCTTCATCGGGCCATGCTGGCGGTTGCCGTCGCCGGATGCTGACGATGCCGCCTTCTGGAGAGACGATGGCCGCACCGGCTCGCTGTTGCGCGCCTGTTGCGTGGTCGTCGCGGAAAAACGTGTCGTGCCAGCGACGCCAACGCCGGTCGCATGGCGCCACGGTGCCGCGCCGGCCGCCTGAAGTTCGAAACAAGGGAATGATGAAGAAGATCGAGATCCATACCGATGGCGCCTGCCTGGGCAATCCGGGGCCGGGCGGG
This sequence comes from Pseudoxanthomonas sp., assembly GCA_017745195.1. Lineage (GTDB taxonomy): Bacteria > Pseudomonadota > Gammaproteobacteria > Xanthomonadales > Xanthomonadaceae > Pseudoxanthomonas. The sequence continues at coordinate 9,514 of JAGHZW010000022.1, forward strand.
TGGGCCGTACTGTTGCGCTACAAGGCGCACGAACGCGAGCTGGCCGGTGGCGAGCCGGACACCACCAACAACCGCATGGAGCTGATGGCCGCGATCAGGGGGCTGGAGGCCCTGAGCGAGCCGTGCGAAGTCATGCTGCAGACCGACTCGCAGTACGTACGCCAGGGCATCACCGAATGGATGCCGGGCTGGATCCGCCGTGGCTGGAAGACTGCCGGCGGCGACCCGGTCAAGAACCGCGACCTGTGGGAGCGGCTGCACGCCGCTGCCGGCCGGCACCGGATCGAATGGCGCTGGGTCAAGGGCCACAACGGCGATCCGGACAACGAGCGCGTGGACGAACTGGCGCGCACCGCGGCGCAGCGGGTGCGAGACACCGGCGCGGTACACTGACCGCGCATGCGCCAGATCATCCTCGATACCGAAACCACCGGGCTGGAATGGAAGAAGGGCAACCGCGTGGTCGAGATCGGCTGCGTCGAGTTGCTGGAACGGCGTCCGAGCGGGCGCAACTTCCATCGTTACCTGAAGCCTGATTGCGACTTCGAGCCCGGCGCCCAGGAAGTCACCGGCCTGACCCTCGAATTCCTGGCCGACAAGCCGGCGTTCGAGGAGGTGGTCGACGAGTTCCTCGAGTACATCGACGGTGCCGAGCTGATCATCCACAACGCAGCCTTCGACCTGGGCTTCCTCGACAACGAGCTGTCGCGGGCCGGCAGCCACTACGGGCGCATGCTGGATCGCACCACGGTGGTCGATACGCTGCTGCTGGCGCGCGAACGCTATCCGGGCCAGCGCAATTCGCTCGATGCGCTGTGCAAGCGTCTTGGCGTGGACAATTCGCACCGACAGCTGCACGGCGCGCTGCTCGACGCGCAGATCCTCGCCGACGTCTACATCGCGCTGACCTCCGGCCAGGAAGAGATCGGTTTCGCCGAAGTGCAGGCCGCGGTGGCGCGGCCGGTGGCGGTGGCCGCCTTCGTTCCCGTCACGGGACAGCGGCCGCGGATCGAGGCGCTGCCTGACGAAGCCGCGGCGCACCAGCGTCGGCTGGAAACCCTGCGCAAGAAGGCGGGGCGCGCGGTGTGGGACGTGGCGGTGGAAGCGCCGCCGGTCGCGGAGCCGGTGCCGGCCTGAGCGTCGCGCCGGCCGGGGACGGGCCTACTGGCAGCGCACCAGCACCGCGGTGACGTTGTCCGAGCCGCCGCCGTCCAGCGCCGCGGCAACGAGCGTGTCCACGCATTCCTGCGCGCTGCAGTCCTGCTCGGCCAGCGTGCTGGCAATGCGACCGTCGTCGACCTCCTCGGTGAGGCCGTCGCTGCATAGCAGCAGCTGCATGCCGGGGCGCAGTTCGCCGGCCATGATCGACACGTTCAGGTGGTTCGGATCGGTCACACCCAGCGCCTGGGTGACCACGTTGCGGTGCGGATGCGAGCGGGCCTGCTCCGGAGTCAGCGTGCCCTGCGCGATCAGGTCCTGGACGTAGCTGTGGTCCTGGCTGAGCTGGGCCAGCCTGCCGTCGCGCCATAGGTAGGCGCGGCTGTCGCCGACCCATGCCACCTCGAAGCGCTGGCCCTGGACGCGGGCGGCCACCACGGTGGTGCCCATCGGCAGGGCGTCGTTGCGGCGGCGCGAGACACGGATGATCTCCTCGTCGGCGATGCGGATGGCCTGGGTCAGCGGCGTCCCGCTGCGGATCTCGCGGACGATGGTTTCGCGCGCCAGCGCGCTGGCCACCTCGCCGCAGGCGTGCCCGCCCATGCCATCGGCCACCAGCCACAGGCCAAGGTCGCTGTCGCCGTAATAGGTGTCTTCGTTGAGCTGGCGGCGCAGGCCGACGTGGGTCAGGTGTCCGAATTCGATCATGGCTGCCTGCGGGCAGGGGTTGCTCAAGTGATGCTTACGCAATCATCCGTGTGGACAGGACAGAGGACAAGGACAACGATGAACGGTACGGGAAGCCGCGCCCCGTGCATACGCCCATGGAAGGCCGGCGGCTTGTCCCGGAACCGCTGGCCCCGTATCATCTGCGCCCCCGGCCACGCCGGGGCCACGGAGAGGTGGCAGAGCGGTTGGAATGTACCTGACTCGAAATCAGGCAGGCGTTTATAGCGCCTCGAGGGTTCGAATCCCTCCCTCTCCGCCAGATACGCGAAAGCCCCCGCAAGGGGGTTTTTGCGTATCTGGGTGACGGCCGGGCGGCCTCGACAAGCTGCTCGGCAGGTTTGCGCGGTGAACCTCCCGCCGGCCCGGCAGTCGCGGATGATTCCTGCCGGTCAACGATTTCAATGGCTTGTGTTTCGCGCGTGCCCGCCGTTCCTGCCGCCACGACCGGGCATGCACGCGGCGGCGCTAGACTGTCGGCGTTTCTCCCAGCCTTTTTTCCGCCATGTCCGAAATCATCGTGCCCGTGTCCTTCGGCGAACTGCTCGACAAGATCGCCATTCTGCAGATCAAGTCCGAGCGCATGACCGATCCGGCCAAGCTGGCCAATGTCCGCAAGGAACTGTCCGCACTGGAGCACACCTGGATGCAGCATCCGGCCGCCGGCAAGGACATCGCCCTGCTGCGCGCGCAGCTGAAGGCGGTCAACGAGCGGTTGTGGGACATCGAGGACGAGGTCCGGGTCAAGGAAAAGGCGCAGGCCTTCGACGAGGAATTCGTGCGCCTGGCGCGCAGCGTCTACTTCGAGAACGACGAGCGCGCCCGGGTGAAGAAGGAGATCAACCTGGCGCTGGGCTCGGCCTACGTCGAGGAGAAGTCCTACCAGGACTACCGGGGCGGCTCTAGGCCTTGAGCCGCCATCGCCGGCGTGCGCATTTCAAGCGCGCGGATCCGGATCATGTGGCGGACCATGCGCAGCCGGGGGCCGTGCGGCAAGGCCACGCCGTAGCCGGCATGCAGCAGTTCGACCTCGCCCGGCTGGCCCAGCCCGAGCGCGCCGAGCTGGGCGATGACCAGCGCCTGTTCCTGCACTTCCAGCGGAAGCGATTGAGGCAGCTGCAGCAGGGCCTCGCCGCTGGTGCGCATGGCCGCGGCATCGCGCGCCGCGGCGGCGGCGTACATCGCCAGCAGGCGCCGAACCGGTTCGGGTTGGGCGGAGACGTCGATCCAGGCCGGTTCGATCCAGGCGCCGCGCAGGTCGTCGGCGGGCAGGTGGCCGATCGTGGCCATCGCCACGGTCGAGGCGGCCTCGGCCCACGTCGCCGGATCCTCGACGGTGCCGCGCGAGAGGCCCAGCAGCGCCTGCAGTGCCAGCTCGGCTTCGGGTGCGTCGCGATCGCGCAGGCCGAGCGTGCTGGCATGGCGGCGGTCGCGCAGCGCGGCGGCCAGGGCGATCGCACGCTGGCGGCCGAGCAGCAGGCTGTGGCCGGGCAGCACCGGCACGGTCTCGCTGGCGGCGGGCGGCACGCGCTGCTCGAGGATGTCCAGCACCGGCAGTCCGTTGTCGGCCAACCGCTGCAGGGTGTCGGCGCGATCGCTGCGAAAGCGGGTGCGCGGCCCTTCCAGGGCGACCACCGGATGGAAGTCGCTGTGCGGCTCGGCATGCAGGGCATGCACATAAGTCCGCAGCAGGTCGCGGCCGCCGATCCTGCGCAACCGCAGGGCGGCGTCGCCGTCCAGGCCGACCCGCGCGGTCTCGCGCGCCAGCGCCGCGGTCACGCGCAGGCGGCCGGCATCGGTGCCGGGGCAGCGGCTGCGGCAGGCGACCACCACCAGGTCGTTGTCCTGGGCCAGGTACACCTCCGCATCCGGGAAGGACTGCAGCACCGCCGCGACGATGCGCGCCAGCAACGCGTCGTCGATCTCGTAGGTCTGCAGCCACTGCACCAGCAGTCCGTCGTCGGCCAGGTGCCGGTGCAGGAAGCCATAGAACCCGGTCGTGAACAGTCCGGCCACGCCGCTCACCCACGGGTTGGACGGTTCGGACACGATCACGTCGTAGCGGCGCCGGTGGCTGGCGAAGAAATGGCGTGCGTCGTCGAAGCGGATCTGCGAGCGCGGATCGTGCAGCGTACGCGGGATGCGCGCGGCGAACAGGCGCGCGCCGGCGGCGTGCACGACCGGCTCGATCTCGACCGTCTCCACGCGCTCGACCCGATCGCTGCCCAGCAGGGTATGGGTCGACAGGCCCAGGCCCAGGCCGATCACGCCGACCTGGCGTGGCCGCGGATGCAGCGCCAGCGGCAGCGCACCGAGGGTGACCATGGTCAGTTCGTCGCCGCCGGGCGGGCCTGACAGCGTCGCCGACATCGCCCCGTCGGACTTGCCGTTGGTCAGCAGCGACAGCATCCCCTGCGCCGGCGAACGGGCCACTCCTATCGTGGCGGTCTTGCCGTCGCGCAGGAACGGCACCTGCAGGGCGTCGTCGAGGCGGGCGAAACCGGTGCGGAAGGCGCCCGACAGCTGCGCCTGCGGATCCGGCCGGCCCCAGGCCAGGGCGACGGCGAACGCGCCGACCGCCACCACCGCCAGGCCGGCCACGCGCCGCGGCTGCACTTCGTCGCGGCCATGCGCGAGCAGCCAGAAGCCGAGCAGCACGTCGCCGGCCGCGGCGAGCATGATCGCCGCGCGCACGCCGAGCAGCGGAATCAGCACGTGCATCATCAGCAGCACGCCGACGATCGCGCCGACGGTGTTGGCGGCGTACAGGCGGCCGATTGCCGCTTCGCCGGCGCCGCCGCGCAGCAGGGCCAGGGTGAACAGCGGCAGGGTGGTGCCGGCGAAGAACGCCGCCGGCAGCATCACCGCCATCGCGATGCCGGCGCTGCCGAGCAGGTACAGGCGGTAGCCGCCATCGGTGCGCGACAGCGACTGCACCAGCGCGGCGGTCCACTCGAACGAGTGGGCGAAGGCCAGCAGCGACAGCAGCGCGGCCACGCCCATCGCGACCTGGGCCAGGCCGGCGCTGCGCAGCGGATCGGCCAGGCGCGGCGCGCGCCGGTGGACCCAGGCGCCACCGAAGGCCAGGCCGAGCAGGAACGCGGCCAGCATCAGTTCGAAGCTGTGCTGCGTGGTGCCCAGGGCCTGGTTGAGCAGGCGGATCCAGCCCAGTTCGTAGACGAACGAACAGGCGCCGGAAGCCAGCGCGACCGGCAAGACCACCCGCGCCAGGGCGTTGCGCGGCGATGCAGGGGAATTGCCATATGCGCCGCGCACGTCGTCGGTGGCCGCCGCCCGCGGGCCGCGTTCGTGGCGCAGCGACAGCCACCCCGCGGCCGCGGCCACCAGCAGGTTGGCCGCGCCGGCCACGGCCATCGCCCCGGGCATGCCCAGCCGCGGCAGTAACAGGAAAGTCGCGCCCAGCGCACCCAGCGCCGCGCCCAGGCTGTTGGCGAAGTACAGGCCGCCGAGCACGCGCGCATCCTGGCCGGCGGCCCCGGGCGCTGCGCCACCGGCGCGCAGCCATCCGGCGCTGAGCAGGGGGAAGGTCGCGCCGAGCAGCAGGCAGGCCGGCAGGATCAGCAGCGCGGCCGAAAGCCACGGGTACAGGCGCCCGGCCATGCCGTCGCCGAGCACCGGCAGCGCGGTCTCCGACAGGCCCAGGTAGCCGAGGAACAGTGGATGGAAGGCCAGGCCGAGGATGCCGATGCCGGCCTCGGCCAGCGCGTAGGCGCGGAGCAGCCGGGTCCATTGCAGGCCCAGGCGCGCGGCCAGCCAGGCGCCCAGCGCCATGCCGCCCATGAAGATCGCCAGCACCAGGCTCTGCGCGTACGCCGCATGGCCGAGCACCAGGCCCAGGTACTGCGACCACATCGACTGGTAGACCAGTCCGGCGAAGCCGGACACCACGAACAGGGCGAGGATCGCTGCGCCGGGCAGCGCAGAGGGCGGCGGCGCGACCGGCCGCATCGCGCCGGGAGTCATGCGGCGAGCCTCCGCGCCGGTCGCGCGGGGTCAGTCGCGGTGGTCGGCGCGGTAGCGTTCGAATGCATCGATCGCGTCATCCACGGTGACCAGCTCCATCACGCCGTCGTGTTCGATCTTGGTGCCCCACTTGAGCGCGGCGGCGGGCTTGCCCAGGTATCTGCGGGCCGCGTCGTCGTAGCGGTCCACGCAGTAGCGGCGCTCGGAGTAGGGGCCGCTGCGCGCCGGGTTGCTGGCCGCGTGCAGGCCCAGCACCCGGGTGCCCATCGCGTTGGCGATGTGCATCGGCCCGGAGTCCGGGGTAACCAGCAGCTGCGCGCGTTCGAGCAGGGCGGGCAGCTGCTTGAGCGTGTCCTTGCCGACCAGGTCCAGCGCCGGGGCGCGCATCGCCGCGAGGATCGCATCGGCGGTGCGGCGCTCCAGTTCGCTGCGGCCGCCGCACAGCACCACCCGCCAGCCACGGGCGGCGGCATGGTCGGCCAGCGCGGCGTAGCGGTCGGCGTACCAGTTGCGGCGCACGTGGCTGGAGCAGGGCGAGACCATCAGCACCGGGGTGCCGTCGTCGGGCCACTGGGCCTGCGCCCACTCGCGTGCCGCGGCGGGGACGGGCAGGTCCCAGCGCACCGTGTCCTGGACCAGCCCGAGCGGCTCGCAGAAGCTGCCGATGGCGTCGAGCACGTGGATGCCGGGCCGGTCGGGGATGCGTTCGTTGATGAAGAGGCCGTGCAGGTCCTTGGAGCGCGAGCGGTCGTAGCCGATCCGGCGCCGGGCCGGGATATGGGCTGACAGCAGGTTGGCGCGCAGGGCGACCTGCATCTGCAGCAGCACGTCGAAGCCGCCCGCCGGCAGCGCGGCGCGCAGTGCGCGCATGCCGGCCAGGCCGCTGCGCTTGTCGTAGACGTGGAAGACCACGCCCTCGAGTCCGTCGAGCAGGCGGAAGCCGGCCGGGTCGATCACCCAGTGCAGCGGCGGCATGTCCGGCCAGGCGCGCTGGAACGTGCGCACCAGCGGCACGACGTGGGTCACGTCACCGAGGGCGGAGAGGCGCAGCAGGCACAGTGACGGGCGCATTCGCTTGCAGTGTGTTGTTAGACTCGTGCGGATGGTCGCCTTCGACGCCAGTGAAGCCTTGACGCCGTACCGCGCGGAGAGCGGGTACGGGGCCATTCTCTTCGACCGTCATCGGCTGCGGCAAGCCGGCGCCGAGCTGTTCTCGCCGGCGGCATGGGGCGAACGGGCGCGGCCGGTGGGTTCCGGTGGTCGCGGCGGCGCCTGGTTCGTCGACGCGCCGTTCGGTCCCTGCGTGCTGCGCCAGTACCTGCGCGGTGGCATGGCCGCGCGCTTCAGCCGCGACCGCTACCTGTGGCGGGGCGCCTCGCACACGCGCAGCTTCGCCGAGTTCCGGCTGATGCGCGAGCTGGCCGGGCGCGGCCTGCCGGTACCGCGCCCGCTGGCCGCCAGCTACGTGCGCGAGGGCTACGGCTACCGTGCCGCGATCCTGCTGGAGCGACTGCTCGACGTGCGCTCGCTGGCCGACCGCGCGCTGGTGGCCGGCAACGGCGCGCCGTGGGAGGAGACCGGGCGCCTGATCGCGCGCTTCCACCGCGAAGGCCTGGACCACGCCGACCTCAATGCGCACAACCTGCTGTTCGACGGCAACGGTCGCGGCTGGATGATCGACTTCGACCGCGGTCGCCTGCGCATCCCGGCCACGCACTGGCGCGAGGAGAACCTGCGCCGGCTGCTGCGTTCGCTGCTGAAGCTGCGCGGCGAGCGCGCTTCCGGCGAGGTCGAGGCCGACTTCGCCCGCCTGCGCCGGGCCTACGACCTGGCCTGGAAGCGGGGCTGCTGACCATGGCCGAGTGGACGCTGCGGCTGCACGGGGTCGGCAATGCTTCGGCGGTGGAGCTGGGCTCGGCCATGGCCAGCATCGAGCGCGACGAGCAGCCGTGGCTGACCATCGACTGCGGCGCCGAGGGGCTGACCGCGTTCGAGGCCCGGCACGGCGGCCCGCCGCAGGCGGTGTTCATCACCCACGTGCACATGGACCATGTCGCCGGGCTGGAACGGCTGTTCGTGTCCACCTATTTCGATCCGCAGCGTCGCGGCCGCGTGCGCCTGTACGTGCCGGCGCCGGTGGTTCCGCTGCTGCAGCGCCGGGTCGCCGACTATCCGAACGTACTGGCCGAGGGCGGCGCCAACTTCTGGGATGCGTTCCAGCTGGTGCCGGTGAGCGATGCGTTCTGGCACGAAGGTATGCGCCTGGAGGTGTTCCCGGTGCGCCACCACTGGCCGGACACGGCGTTCGGCCTGCGCCTGCGCGGCAGCGTGGTGTGGAGCGGCGATACCCGGCCGATCCCGGAGATGCTGGCGCGCCACGCCGATGCCGGCGAACTGATCGCCCACGACTGCGCGCTGCACGGCAATCCCTCGCATACCGGCCTGGACGACCTGGAGCGGGAATATCCGGCCGCGCTGCGCCAGCGCATGCTGCTGTACCACTACGCCGGCCATGCCGACGCCGTGGCGATGGTCGCGCGCGGCTACCGGGTCGCCCGTCCCGGCGAGTCCTGGCCGCTGGCCGAACCCCGCACCGGGATGCCGCTGCTCCCATGAACCTGGCCCGGCCGCTGCAGGCGTTGCCGCAGGACCGGCTGGGCCGGCCACTGCGCGACCTGCGCCTGTCGGTGATCGATGCCTGCAACTTCCGTTGCGGCTACTGCATGCCGGCCGACCGCATTCCCGACGACCACGGCCTGGATGCCGCCGGACGGCTCGACTTCGAGCAGATCGAAACCCTGGTGCGCGGGTTCGCCGCGGTCGGCGTGCACAAGCTGCGCCTGACCGGTGGCGAGCCGCTGCTGCGCAAGCGGCTGCCGGAGCTGGTCGCGCGGCTGGCGCGGATCCCCGGCATCGACGACCTGGCCCTGACCACGAATGGCTCGTTGCTGGCCGCGCAGGCGCGCGCGCTGCGCGAAGCGGGCCTGCACCGGATCACGGTCAGCCTCGATGCGCTGGATCCGGTCGTGTTCCGCGCGATGTCCGGCGGGCGCGGCGAGGTGGCCGACGTGCTGGAGGGCATTGCCGCCGCCGAGGCCGCCGGCTTCACCGCGCTGAAGATCAACTGCGTGGTCCAGCGCGGCGCCAACGAGGAGCAGGTGCTGCCGCTGCTGGAACGCTTCCGCGGCAGCCGCCATGTGGTCCGCTTCATCGAATACATGGACGTCGGCACCTGCAACGGCTGGCGGCAGGAGCAGGTGGTGACATCGCTCGAACTGCGCGACCGGATCGCCGCGCGCTGGCCGCTGCATCCGCTGCAGTCGCAGTACCGCGGCGAGGTCGCCGAGCGTTACGCCTTCGCCGATGGTGCGGGCGAGGTCGGCTTCGTCAGCTCGGTCAGCACGCCGTTCTGCGGCGACTGCCATCGCGCGCGCGTCTCCGCCGACGGGCGCCTGTACACCTGCCTGTTCGCGGCCGAGGGCCACGACCTCAAGCCGGTACTGGCGCAGGGCGAGGCGGCGCTGGCCAGCCACGTGGCCGGCCTGTGGAGCGAACGCGGCGACCGTTACAGCGAGATCCGCGGCAACCCGCGGGCGCCGCGCAAGCACATCGAGATGTACCTGATCGGAGGTTGAGTGGCCACCCGCAAGCCGTCCCGCGCGCAACTGACCCACCTGGACGCCGAAGGGCGCCCGGCGATGGTCGATGTCTCGTCCAAGGCCGTGTCCGCGCGCAGCGCGACCGCCGAGTGCAAGGTGAAATTCCCCGCGGAGGTCGCCGCCCAGCTGCGCGCCAGCGGCCTGCGTGCGGCCAAGGGCGGCATCGTCGAGACCGCGGTGATCGCCGGCACGATGGCGGCCAAGCGTACCCACGAGCTGATTCCGTTCTGCCACGCGCTGCCGCTGGAAGGGCTGCGCATCAGCATCGACTGGCACAGCGAGCGCGAGCTGCGGATCGAATGCAGCGCCCGCACCACCGCACGCACGGGGGTGGAGATGGAAGCGCTGACCGGGGCCACGGTGGCGGCGCTGACCGTCTACGACATGAGCAAGGCGCTGTCGCACGCGATCGTGCTGGGGCCGGCGCGGCTGCTGGGCAAGCACGGCGGCAAGCGCGACTTCGGGAAGGTGGGCTGATGGCGAGCGTGCGCCTGCTGTATTTCGCCAGCCTGCGCGAAGCGGCCGGCCGCGAGGCCGAGACCGTGGACAGCACCGCGCCGGACCTGGCCGGCCTGTACGCCGAAGTCGCCGCGCGCCATGGCCTGCACTGGCCGCGCGAACGCCTGCGGGTCGCGGTGGATGGTGCGTTCGCGCGCTGGGACGATGGCCTGCGCGACGGCAGCGAAGTGGCGTTCATTCCACCGGTCTCGGGGGGCTGAGGACATGCGCGAGGAGACGTCCATCCCGGCCCGCTTCGAACTGTCGGACGCGGCATTCGACATCGCGCCATTGCGCGCGCGGCTGCTCGACGACGCAGCGGGCGCCTACGCCAGCTTCGAAGGCTGGGTGCGCGACCACAACGAGGGTCGCCCGGTGCGTGGCCTGCATTACGAGGCCTACGTTGCGCTGGCCACGGCCGAAGGCCAGCGCATCGTCGAGGAAGCCGCGGCGCGCTTCGCCATCAGCGGCGTGCACTGCGTTCACCGCATCGGCGAGCTGGCGGTCGGCGACCTGGCGGTGTGGGTGGGGGTCAGCGCCGGCCACCGTGGCGCTGCGTTCGACGCCTGCCGCTTCGTGATCGACGAGGTCAAGGCGCGCGTGCCGATCTGGAAGCATGAGCGCTATGTGGATGGCGACGCCGGCTGGCTGCATCCGGAGCCGGCACCGGCCGCGGACGACCACGGGCACGGCACCGGGGAGGCAAGGTAAGGCGGCATCGCTGCGATTGTCGTCCTGCATGGACGGCGACGGTCGCGTCATTCCGGCAAGGATGTCCGCCTACTCCATCAGCTGTTGCAGCCGCAGCGCGTTGGCGGTGGCATGGCCGTGCGCGGTGTTGTCGAAGATCACCCACGCGGGCGTGGCGGCGGGCAGCGCCTGCAGCACGCGGGCCAGCGCCTGCAGCTTCGCTTCCGGATACGCGCTGTAGTACATCCGCGGCGAGCCGTGCCACCGCCAGTACCGCCAGACCGGCGAGGGCGCCGGTTCCTCGCGGTCGCCGCCGCCGATTGCGGGATCCGCGTGGACCCGGCCGACTGCGTGCCGTGCGAGCAGTTCGTCGGCCGCCTCCGAGAACCAGCTCGGGTGGCGTGGCTCCAGCGCCAGCCGCGCATCGGTGCGGCGGCGGACCATGCGCAGGAACAGCGACACGCTGCGCCGGTCCAGGACGAGGCTGGGCGGCAGCTGCAACAGGTAGCCGCCGAGCCTGGAGCCGAGGCCTGCCGTCTGCTCCAGGAATGCGTCGAGCTCGGGGCCGCACTGGCGCAGGCCCCGCTCGTGCGAGATCGCCTTCGGGATCTTGACCGAGAACCGGAACGCCCGCGGCACGGCCGCCGCCCAGCGGGCATAGGTCGCGCGCTGATGGGGGCGATAGAACGAGGAATTGATCTCCACCGCTGGGAAGCGGGTAGCGTAGCGGGCGAGAACGCTGTCACCGTCAGCGAACCGGTCGCGGTACGCGCCCGGAATCGACCAACCCGCACATCCCACCGCCACCTTTGGCATCGACGCGTTCCCGGAAAGAAGCGGCCGCGGAGGCGCGAAGTGCGTACGCGTCCCGCCCCGCGGATTCGACGATCCTGGGTCCGTCGCCGTGACGGGGGCATCGATGGATGTAAGGGCACCGGCTTCGCTCCCCCCGCCACCGGTGGCGGCGCGTTTGCGAAGGCGGAAAAGATGGCGGCCCCACCGGCCTGCCTCGGCGCCCGCATCGATCGCCATGGCCCAGCGGCGCCGAAGTC
>JAGHZW010000022.1:21357-64798 GCA_017745195.1 Pseudoxanthomonas sp.
ACGCCTGTCGGCCTGCCTCGGCGCCCGCATCGATCGCCATGGCCCAGCGGCAGGAAGAGGCCTGCGTTGCGTTTTCCGGCGCCCGAAAAGGTGGCGGCCCCGCCGGCTGGCCTCGGCGCCCGCATCGACCGATACCGTTGCTGCCTTCCGGCCCTGGCGGGATTTTCGATCTAGCGTCGCGAGGGGCCGACGGGGCCACCATAGGACTGGAGCACGCTGGGGCGCTCCTGGTTCCGGCGGGCGGGGCGGGCCACTGGGGTGGCCGCCCCGCGAGCGGGACGCGAATTCTAGCCGATCCCCGCGACCGACCGCCATGGCGCGGTCGGTCTTTGGTTCAGCGGCGGCGGTTCAGGCCGGCACGCGTTCGGCCGTGCCGCCGGCGCGCTTCACGAACGGCACGTCCAGGGTCAGGTAGGTGCCGGCCCGCCACAGCCATTCCAGCGGCCCGTAGTAGAAGCGCCGGAACCACAGGTGGGCGATGACGACCTGCACCGCGAACGCCACCAGCCCCAGCAGCACCGCCTGCACCTGGCTCATGCTCGCATGCAGGCCCAGGCCGAAACCATAGAACACCGGCACGAACACCAGCGACTGGGCGACGTACAGGGTCAGGGTCATCCGCCCGGCCGGGGCGAGCACGCCGAGCGCGCGATGCCCGCCGCCGTAGTAGGCCGCGGTGAAGCCGAGCATCAGCACCGCCATCACTGCCAGGTCGAACAGGCTGGCCAGCAGCGCGCCGGCGAGCGCGCGCGGCATGAACATGGCTTCGGTCGCCGGCACCAGCGCGGCGATCGGTTCGCGCAGGACATACAGCGCCACGGCCGCGGCCAGCGCTACGAACAGGCCAAGCATGCGCGCCCGGGCGAATTCCTGCGGGTGACCGAAGAAGCCGATGCGCCCCAGCAGCATGCCGACCAGCGACAGGCCGAGGATCTGGCTGAGGCGGCCGGATTCGTACATGAACAACCACTTGAAGCCGTGGCCGTCGACGATGTTCATGCGCAGCGTTTCGGCCAGGCCGCCGTCCATGTAGACGTGCGGCGTGGTCGCGCTCCAGAAGCGCAGGGGCTGGTTGGCCCACTCCGCGCCGGCGAGGCCCGCTGCAATGCGCACCAGCATCAGCGGCTGCAGCAGGAAGAACAACGCGAACGCCAACAGCCACCGGTTCGACCGCAGCCGGTGGAAGGGCAGCAGGAACAGGCCCATCACCGCCAGCACCTCGAGCACGTCGCCGCGATACCACAGCCCGTGCAGCAGCCCCATCGCCGCGAGCAGCGCCAGGCGCCAGACGAAGCGTCCGCTGAAGTCCACGCCCCGGCGCGCGGCGCGGTCCATGATGATGAAGAAGCTCACGCCGAAGCACAGCGCGAGCAGGGCGAAGGCCTTGCCGGCGAACAGCAGCCACACGGTGTCGTGCACGGCCAGCTGCAGCGGATCGGTGGTCGGGTGTTCCCAGTACAGCTCGAACAGCTCGGGCATGTGCACGATGAACAGCCCGAATAGCGCAAACCCGCGCAGCGCATCCAGCCCCTCCATGCGCGGGGTGTATCCGACGTTCTGCATATGACTGACTCCCCATCAGTACGGGGACATCCCGCCCGCCGCGTCGGCAGGCATGTCCACGGTGTCGCTCCCAGGGTTGCGAGCATAGCGTCCACGGCCCGGCACCGGGTATCAGGCCGGTGTCCGCCAGGGTTCCTGGATCGCCTGTGGCGCTTCCACGGAAGGGGATACACGGTGATGTCTTTCCATGCCCGGTGGTGGCCTGCCATGGACATGGCGGACGTGCGGCCATGCGTCACCGGCCCGCCGCCGTGCAGCGGGGCCAGCGACAGGCTCTACATCGACGGCCATGCGCGACGCGATGCCGCATCCGGAGCGCGCGAAGGCGTGCACGCACCGATGAATACAGGAACATCCGCGGTCGTTGCGATCGATCGCCGCGGGTAGTGCGTGAAGGCTTTGTCAATGACCGGGACGCCGGATGGCTTGGCGTGTCGTCGACGTCTTTTTTTCGTTGACTCGAAATGAACATCCCCTTTGTTGTATTGCATCCGATCTTTCGCGTGAATCGGCGGGTCGATTGCCTCTGCTTCGATCCGCGGGTGCGGTTCCGCCGAGGGGGCCGCGGAATCGATCGTTGGGTGGTCCTAGGCAGGTGTCACGGCGGTCGCTGCGCTGGCAGCTGGAATCAGAGCGTGCGATCCATCGCTTCCAGATCCCTGGACGGAGAGTTGCATGGTGACCAAGCATCCCGCCAGGCGGACGCCTGGCACGCGTCGCAAGTCCGATCGTTCCATTCCGCATTCCCCGCTTGCGATCGCCGTCGCCGGCTTCGTCCAGTCGCATCGCTATGTACGGGTGCTGGCGGGCCTGTTGCTGGTGGTGCCGGGGATCGCGTCGGCCGCATGCGTCACCAACGGCAACACGATCACCTGCAACACCAGTCCGCCCAATCCCTATACCCAGCGCCTCGGAAACGGCCCGAACGCCAACTCGGGCGTCACCGTGACCGTCGAGCCGAACGCGCAGGTCGCGGTGGGCAACTCCACCGCCATCAGCCTGGGCAACAACGCCGTCATCGACATCGGCGCCGGCGGCGTGGTCAGCAACAACGCGTCCAACGCAGACGGCCTGTGGCGCGGCGGTCCGAACACGATCGAGTTCGGCTCCAACGGTCGGCTCACCGTCGCCGCCGGGGCCTCGGTCCTGGCCAATGGCACCAAGAACAACGGCGAGCCGGTCAACGTGTTCGGTTCGAACAACGTCGTCACCAACTACGGCACGATTTCCTCGCGCAGCGGCGCGGCGATCTGGTTCGAGGACCAGCAGGGCAGCGGCGGCAATACCGTGGACAACTACGGGATCATCCGTACCCAGCTGGGCGCCAACGCCAATGTGATCGGCAACAACAAGAACGGACCGGTCACCTTCATCAACCGCACCGGCGCGCGCGTGGAGGGCAGCCTGTCCTTCGCCGGCGGCGACGACAACCTGACCCTCGAAGCGGGCTCGGTCATCACCGGCAGCTTCAACGGCGGCGGCGGGACCAACTCGCTGACCCTCGGCGGCGCCGGCGACGACAGCCTGCCCGGCGACATCCGCAACTTCCAGACGCTGACCAAGGAAGGAATCGGCCGCTGGACGCTGACCGGCGCGATCGGCGCCAACGGCGGCGGCGCGCCGCTGCAGGTCTCGGTCAACCAGGGCACGCTCGCGCTCACCGGCAACAATGCCAATTTCAACGGCAGCGTCACGGTCAATCCGGCCGGCACGCTGGAGGCGCGCGCGCAGAGCCTGCCGCCCTCGGTGCTCGACAACGGTCTGGTGCGTTTTGTCCAGGACACCGCGGGCACCTATGCCGGGCTGATTTCCGGCAGCGGCGCGGTGGAGAAGGTGCTCGGTGGCGACCTGACGCTGTCCGGCGCCAATACCTATTCCGGCGGCACCTCGATCCTGGCGGGCACGGTGTTCATCTCCACCGACGCGAACATCGGCGCGGCCTCGGGCGCGCTGCTGCTGGACGGCGGCGTGCTCGGCACCCTCGCCGACCTCACCACCTCGCGCGCCACGACGGTCGGTGCAGGCGGGGGCGGGGTCGATACCGCCGGTGGCACAACGCTGACCCACACCGGCACGATCGCCGGCCCGGGCCTGCTGACCAAGACCGGCGCGGGCACCGCGGTATTCACCGGCAGCAACAGCTATTCCGGCGGAACCATGGTTTCGGAAGGCGTGCTGCAGGTATCCACCGACGCCAACCTCGGCGCCGCCGCCGGAATGCTGGTCCTCGATGGCGGCACCCTGCGCACCACCGCCGACATGGCCACTGCGCGCGTGACCCGGGTCACCAGCAGCAACGGTACGCTGGAAACCGCGGCTGGCACGACGCTCGGCTACACCGGCACGATCACCGGCGACGGCACCCTGATCAAGACCGGCGACGGCATCCTGGCGCTGTCCACCGCCAACGTCCAGGCCGGCGGCACGGCGATCAACGGCGGCGTCGTCCAGGTCAGTGCCGACGACCAGCTCGGCGCCGCGTCGGCGGCGGTGTCGTTCGACGGCGGCACGCTGCGCGCGGCCAACGGCATGACCATCGCCCGCAGCGGCACGCTCAACGCCGGGGGCGGCACCATCGAGATCGGTGGCGATCCGCTCGCCGATGCCGACCGCCTGGTCTTCAGCGGCCTCATCGGCGGCGCGGGCGGACTGACCAAGACCGGCAGCGGCGCGCTGGTCCTCACCGGCAACAACAGTTATGCCGGCGCCACCACGGTCAGTGGCGGCTATCTTTTCATCGACGGCGACCAGAGCGCGGCGACCGGCCCGGTCAACGTGTCCGGCGCGGGTACGCGCCTGTCCGGCAACGGCATCATCGGCGGTGACGTGAACCTGTCCGGTGGCGCGTCCTACGGTCCGGCCTCGGTCCCGAACACGCCGGCGCAGCTGACCATCAACGGCAATTTCAACATCGGCAGCGACGCGGTGCTGCTGTACAACATCATGGACACCACCGTCGGCGGCGCGCTGAACGACCTGACCGTGGTCAACGGCAACCTGACCCTCGATGGCCGCATCGACGTGATCGACCAGGGCCAGACCCTCGGTCCCGGCGTCTACCGGATCATCAACTACGCCGGATCGCTGACCGACAACGGCCTGGACATCGGCTCATACGCCACGATCGGCGACGTGCCGGTGCGGCCGCTGACCGGATTCAGCGTGCAGACCGCGATCCCCAACCAGGTCAACCTGATCAACACCACCGGGCTGTCGCTGACCTACTGGGACGGCTCCGACGTCGCCAACGAGAACAGCAACAGCATCGAGGGCGGCAACGGTACCTGGCGCGCCGGGGCGGGCGGGACTTCCGACTGGACCGATCCGTCAGGTGCCGTCAACGCGCCCTGGTCGGACAGCCAGTTCGCGATCTTCGTCGGCGCACCGGGCACGGTGGCCACCAGCAGCGTCGACGGCCCGATCAATGCGTCGGGCATGCAGTTCGGCGTCGGTGGCTACGTGTTGCAGGGCGATCCGATCAGCCTGGTCGGCTCGACCACCACGCCGACCGAATCGATCATCCGCGTCGGCGACGGCACCTTCGCCGGCTCGGCGATGACCGCGACCATCGACTCGGTGCTCGCCGGCACCACCACGTTGCGCAAGACCGATGCCGGCACGCTGGTCCTGGGCGGCATCAACACCTATTCCGGCGGCACCGCGATCGACGGCGGCGTGCTGCAGGTCGCCGCGGATGCCAACCTCGGCGCCGCCGGCAGCGCGGTGAGCCTGGACGGCGGCACGCTGCGCACCACCGCCGACATCGGCACCACCCGCGCGATGCTGCTGGAAGATGGCGGCGGCACCTTCGACACCGCCTCCGGCACGACCCTGGAGCTGGCCAGCGCGCTCTCCGGCGTCGGCGTCCTCCGCCATCGCGGGGCCGGAACGCTGACCCTGCTCGCCGATTCGACCCACTCCGGCGGCACGATCAACTTCGAAGGTACCCTGCAGCTGGGCAACGGCGGGACCACGGGCGCCATCACCGGCCCGCTGATCAACCAGGGCGCACTGGTCGTCGACCGCTCCAACGTGCTGACCCTGGACGGCCTGATCCTGGGCGGCGGTTCGCTGGAGCAGGCCGGCACCGGCACCACCGTCCTGACCGCGGATGACCTCTACACCGGCGGCACCACGATCAGTGCCGGCACCCTGCAGCTGGGCAACGGCGGCACGACCGGCAGCGTGCTCGGCGGCATCGTCGACAACGGCACCCTGGTGTTCAACCGCAGCAACGAGATGACCCTGGCCGGGATCATCTCGGGCACCGGCAATGTGGTCCAGCAGGGCGCGGGCAACACCATCCTCACCGGCAACAACAGCTATGCCGGCACCACCGACGTGCTCGACGGCATCCTGTTCGTGGACGGCGACCAGAGCGCGGCGACCGGCCTGACCAGCGTCGCCGGCTTCGCCCGGCTCAGCGGCAACGGCATCGTCGGTGGCGACGTGCAGGTGGCGGACGAGGGCCGCCTTGCGCCGGCCTCCATTCCGCTGACCCCGGCCACGCTCACCATCAACGGCAACCTGGGCCTGAGCGGCGGCTCGGTGCTGTTCTACAACATGATCGACACCACGGTCGGCGGTGCCTTCAACGACCTGACCGTGGTCGGCGGCAACCTCACCCTTGATGGCCGCATCGACATCCTCGACCAGGGCCAGGACCTCGGCCCCGGCGTGTACCGGGTGATCAGCTACGGCGGCACGCTGACCAACAACGGCCTGGATGTCGGCTCGTTCGTGTCGGCCGACGAAACCCCGACCGGGCGGCCGCTGCCGGCGTTCACCGTGCAGACCGTGATCCCCGGCCAGGTCAACCTGGTCAATGCCACCGGCGTGGCGCTGACCTACTGGGACGGCACCAACGCGCCCAACGTCCAGGACAACCTGATCGAAGGCGGCAACGGCACCTGGGTGGCCGGCCCGGCGTCCTCGTCGGACTGGACCAACATCGACGGCAGCCTCAACGCGGAGTGGGCCGACAGCCAGTTCGCGATCTTCATCGGTGCCGGCGGCACGGTCACCAGCAGCAACGCCAGCGGTGCCGTACGCGCCGGCGGCATGCAGTTCGGCGTCGACGGCTACCAGTTGCAGGGCGACGTGATCGAGCTCACCGGCACCGCGGCCACGCCGGGCGATTCGACCCTCCGTGTCGGCGACGGCACCACCGCCGGCCTGGGCATGCGCGCGACCATCAGCGCGCCGCTGTCCGGTGCCAGCCTGCTGCGCAAGACCGACTCCGGCACGCTGGTGCTCGCCGGTGCCAACACCTACACCGGCGGCACGGTGATCGAAGGCGGCACCCTGGAAGTCACCTCCGACGCCAACCTCGGCGACACCGCTGGCCGGCTCCTGCTCGACGGCGGCACGTTGCGGGTCGCCGCGGATGCGACCATCGCCCGTCCGGTGGCACTGGGCGTGCTTGGCGGCGGCATCGAGACCGCGGACTCGACCGGTACCGCAACCACGGTCGAGCTGGCCGGTGCGATCGGCGGCATCGCCGACTTCGGTTTCACCAAGTCCGGCGCCGGCACCCTGGTCATGACCGCCAACAACACCTACCGCGGCTTCACCACCATCTCCGGCGGCACGCTCCAGCTGGGTAACGGCGGCACCACCGGCGGGGTGCTGGGCTTCATCACCGACAACGCGGCGCTGGTGGTCAACCGCTCGAACGCGTTCACCATTTTCGGCGTGGTCTCCGGCACCGGTACGCTGGAGCAGGCCGGCACCGGCACTACCATCCTCACCGGCGAGAACACCTATACCGGCGGCACCACGATCAGCGCCGGCACCCTGCAGATCGGCAACGGCGGCACCAGCGGCAGCGTGGTCGGCGACATCGTCGACGACGGCGTCCTGGCGATCAACCGCTCCGATACCGTGCGCCTGCCGGGCGTGATCTCCGGCTCCGGGCAGCTGCTGCAGGCCGGCATCGGCACTACCGTGCTGCTGGCCGACAACACCTACACCGGCGGCACCACGATCGCCGCCGGCACGCTGCAACTGGGCGACGGCGGCACCACCGGCAGCATCGTCGGCGATGTCGCCAACGAGGGCGTGATCGCCTTCGATCGCTCCGACACGGTGACCTACGCGGGCGTGATCAGCGGCGGCGGCGCGCTGCAGCAGGTCGGCACCGGCACGACCATCCTCACTGGCGCCAACACCATGACCGGCGGCGCCACGGTGGCGGCCGGCACCCTGCAGGTCGGCGACGGCGGCACCACCGGGCAGATCTTCGGCAACATCCTGGACAACGGCACGGTCGTCCTCGACCGTTCTGACGACCTGACCTACGGCAGCGTGATCTCCGGTACGGGCAACGTGATCAAGCAAGGCGCAGGCACCCTGGTGGTGACCGGCGAAAACACCTACACCGGTGGCACGACGATCAGCGACGGCCGGATCGAGGTGGGTGACGGTGGCACCACCGGCAGCTTCGTCGGCGAGGTGGTCGACAACGCCGAACTGGCGATCAACCGTTCCGACAGCCTGCTGATCACCGGGGTCATTTCCGGCACGGGCTCGTTCGAACAGATGGGCACCGGTACCACCATCCTCGAGGCCGACCAGACCTACACGGGCGGCACCACGGTCAGCGCCGGCACGTTGCAGGTCGGCAACGGCGGCTTCACCGGCTCGGTGCTCGGCGACATCGTCGACAACGGCATCCTGGTGTTCAATCGCGCCGACACGCTGGTCCTGCCGAACCTGGTTTCCGGCAGTGGCGAACTGGTCCAGGCCGGCCTCGGCACGCTGATCGTGAGTGGCGCCAACAGCTATTCGGGCGGCACCGCAATCGAATCGGGCGTGCTGGAGATCGCCAGCGACGCGGCGATGGGCGCGGCGTCCGGCGGACTGCGCATCGGCGGTGGCACCCTGCGCACTACCGCCGACATGGCGACCGCGCGCGCGACGGTGCTGGCCCAGGAAGGCGGCACGTTCGAGACCGTCGGCGGCACCACGCTCACCCACACCGGCCTGATCGACGGCGCCGGTGGCCTGACCAAGACCGGCGACGGCCGGTTGATCGTGTCCGGTGAGAACGCCTATGCCGGGACTACCGAGGTTGCCGCCGGCTCGCTGTGGGTGCAGGGCGACCAGACCGCGGCCATCGGCGCGACCACGGTGTACGACACCGCCCAGCTGGGCGGCATCGGTACCCTCGGCGGCGACGTGACGATCCAGTCCGGCGGCACCCTGGCCCCGGGCAACTCGCCCGGCACGCTGACCGTGCTGGGCAACCTCGTGCTCGATCCGGGTGCGGTCCTGGACTACGAATTCGGCGAAGCCAACGTCGCCGGCGGCGCACTCAACGATCTCACCATCGTCGGCGGCGACCTGGTCCTCGACGGCACGATCAACGTCGCGCTGTCGGCCGGCGGCACCTTCGGCCCGGGCGTCTACCGCATCTTCAACTATGCCGGCGCGCTGACCGACAACGGCCTGGAGATCGGCACGATCCCGGTCTCCGGCGCCTACGTGCAGGTGTCGGTGCCCAACCAGGTGAACCTGATCAATACCGTCGGCCTGCTGCTCAACTACTGGGATGGCGCCGCCGGCGGCCGCAACGACGGGATCATCGACGGTGGCGACGGCACCTGGCTGGCCGCGCCCGGCAATGACAACTGGACCACCGACGTCGGCACGCCCAATGCGCCGTTCTCCGATGGCGCGTTCGCGATCTTCCAGGGCGCGCCTGGCGCGGTGACGGTCGACGATTCGGTCGGCGCGATCAACGTCTCGGGCATGCAGTTCGCGGTGGGCGGCTACGTGCTGTCGGGCGATGCGATCAACCTGGTCGGCGCGCCGGACAGCATCATCCGCGTCGGCGACGGCACGGCGGCGGGCACGGCGATGACCGCGACGCTCAACACGGTCCTGTCCGGCGATGCGCGGCTGGTCAAGACCGATCTGGGTACGCTGGTTCTCGGCGGCGCCAACACCTACAGCGGCGGCACCCTGGTCGATGACGGGGTGCTGCAGATCGCCAGCGACGCCAACCTGGGTGCGGCGATCGGCGGACTGGCCCTGGCCGGCGCCACCCTGCGCACCACCGCGACCATGGGCTCGGCGCGGGCGGTGGAACTGGGCGGCGGTGGCGGCACCTTCGAGACACTGGCGGCGACCACCCTGACCCTGAGCGGCAACGTGGCCGGAACCGGCAACCTGACCAAGACCGGTGACGGCACGCTGGTCCTGGGCGGCACCAACACCTATGCCGGCGGGACCGCGGTAAACGCCGGCACGCTGCAGGTGTCGAGCGATGCCAACCTCGGCAGCGGTGCACTCACCCTGGACAGCGGCACGCTGCGCAGCACCGCCAGTTTCGCCACCGCGCGCGCGATCACCCTCGCCGCCGGTGGCGGCACCTTCGAGCCGCAGGCCGGTACCGCACTGACCGTGCAGAGCGCGGTGACAGGGCCAGGCGCGCTGACCAAGACCGGCGGTGGCGACCTGGTCCTCAACGCGGTGAACCTCTACGCCGGTCCGACCACGGTGAGCGCCGGCGGACTGGCCGTGGGCGATGCGGCCAGTCCCGGCGCGTCGATCACCAGTCCGGTGGCCGTCGCCGCCGGCGCCACGCTTGGCGGCTACGGCACGGTGAACGGCGATGTCGCCAATGCCGGCACGATCGCGGTGGCCGACGCGATGGAACGCTTCGCCAGCGGCGGGTCGGGGCAGTTCACGATCGGCGGCCTGCTGGTCAACGCCGGCCTGGCGAACCTGGGTGGCGCCGGCATCGGCAACCACCTCATGGTCGACACCTATGTCGGCCAGAACGGCATGCTCGCGCTCAACACCTTCCTGGGTGGCGACGATTCGCCGAGCGACCAGCTGGTGATCAACGGCGGCACCGCCACCGGCAGCACCAGCATCAGCATCGCCAACATCGGCGGTGGCGGCTCGACCACCCCGGGCAACGGCATCGAGGTGGTCGTGGCGCAGGCCGGCGCGACCACCGCGCCCGGAGCATTCAGCCTGAGCGGGCGGGCCGTGGCCGGGCCTTACCAGTACGAACTTTTCCGTGGCGGTCGCGACGGCGCCGAACCCGAATCCTGGTTCCTGCGTTCGGAGGCCACCGAGCCGCCGGTGACGCCGGTGCCTCCGGTCGGGACGGTACCGCCGCTGTACCGGCCGGAAGTGCCGACCTACAACATCACCCCGTCGATGGCGCTGATGTTCGGCCAGGACCTGATCGGTACGCTGCACGAGCGCGCCGGCGAACAGGAGCAGATGATCGGCCGTGCCGACGAGGTCAATGGCGCGCGCTCGAACACCGGTTGGGCGCGGCTGATGGGTCGCGACATCGACTGGGACGCCGCGGCCGGCGGCGTCTACAACGAGGGCCCGGATTTCACCGCCGACCACTACGCGATCCAGACCGGCGTGGACCTGCTGCACGACGCGTCCGGCAATGGCCTGACCGTCGCCGGCGTGTACGGCGCCTACGGCTGGGGAGAGGGCATCGCCAGCAACTACGACGACAGTGAAGCCGGCCATTCGAAGTTCGATGCGTACTCGATCGGCGGCTACGGCACCCGCTTCAGCCCGGGCGGCTGGTACGTGGACGGCGTGCTGCAGGCCACGCGCTACGAGACGCGCGCCGGCTCCGGCTACTTCGAAGACATGAAGACCGATGGCTTCGGCATCGCCGCCTCGATCGAAGCGGGCAAGTCGTTCGCGCTGGGCGGCGGCTACAGCCTGCAGCCGCAGGGGCAGGTGGTCTACCAGACCATCGATTTCGACGACACCGCCGATCCTGCGGCGGAAGTGCGTTACGACGATGTCGATTCGCTGGCCGCGCGGCTGGGCCTGCGCCTGGTGCGCGACAGCCGCAGCAGCGGCGCCGGCGGCGTGCGCCCGGTCACCTGGTGGCTGCGCGCCAACGTGTGGCACGAGTTCATCGCCGAACCGACCACGTCGTTCTCATCGGAAGACGGCTTCGTGCCGTTCCGCTCGAACCTGAAAGGTACATGGGCCGAACTCGGCGCGGGGGTCAGCGCCGAAGTGGCCCGCGGCGCGAACTTCTTCGCCAGCGGCGGCTACGGCAGCGCGTTCGGCGACGGATTGACGTCCTGGAATGCGAGGGTCGGCCTGCGGATCGACTGGTAGGAGTGCGGGGTGGGGCCCGGGGCGCGCGATGCGCGCGACCCGGCGGTGGGGCGGCGCGGAACGGAGGCGACCACCATGGGCATCGTCGCCGGACGTGGAGCTGCCTGCAGGGTCCGGCTCTGTCCTGCGTTGGTGCTCGCCAGGACCGGATTGCGATCGGGTGATTCCCGGAGTGGTGGCTGTACCCGTTTTCCGGGCCGGTGCCGGCCCGCAG
Source organism: Pseudoxanthomonas sp. (assembly GCA_017745195.1). Lineage (GTDB taxonomy): Bacteria > Pseudomonadota > Gammaproteobacteria > Xanthomonadales > Xanthomonadaceae > Pseudoxanthomonas. Next base: position 33,254 of record JAGHZW010000022.1, read on the forward strand.
CCGTTGTCTTTCCTGCTGATCCAGATAGCCAAGGAGCAAAGCCATGCGATCCCACCTGCTGTTGTGCGTACCGCTGCTGGCGCTCGCGGTCCACGCGTCCGCGCAGACCACCCAGACCACCAGCGACGATTTCCGCGTGTCCATCGACATCACCAAGGCCTGCGAGATCATCGCGGCCAACGACATCAGCTTCGGCGAGGTGTCGCCATCGGCCAGCCAGCCCACCGCCACCGGCAACGTGCAGGTGGCCTGCAGCACCGGCACCGACTACACGCTCGGCCTGAACTACGGCCAGAACGAGGAGTCCAGCGTGCGCCACATGCAGCACACCACCCTGGGCGCCACCGCGCCGCTGATTCCGTACACCCTGTCTTCCAACAGCGGCCATTCGGTGCCGTGGACCAATTCGGGGGTGGGCCTGGTGAGCGGCACGGGCACCGGTGTCGACGACGCCATCTCGCACCCGGTCTACGCGCGGGCGACGCTGGCCGGCACCGAGCCGCCGGGCACGTACGAAGACCTCGTCACCGCCACGCTCACCTTCTGACCGGAGCCCACGACATGGACGCAACGCATTCCTTCACCCGGCGCGCCCGTTCGCTGTTGGCGCCGGTACTGCCAGTGCTGGCACTCGCCGCGGCCTTGGCCGGGCTGCCGGACGCCGCGCGCGCTTCGTCGCTGCAGGCCGCGCCGGTCAGCATCAGCTTCGATCCCACCACGCAGGCGCAGGCCCTGCAGCTCACTAACGCCGGCACCGAGCCGGTGGAGGCACAGGTGCGGGTGCAGCGCTGGAGCCAGCGCAACGGCGCCGACCAGCTCGAGCCGGCCACCGACATCGTCGCCACGCCGGCGATCGTCAAGATCGCGCCGGGCCAGCGCCAGGTCGTGCGCCTGGTGCGCAACCCCGCGGTTCCGCCGGCGCACGAGCAGGCCTATCGCGTGCTGGTCGACGAACTGCCGGACAAGGTCGAACAGGATGGCGACGCCGGCCTGCAGGTGCTGCTGCGCTATTCGATTCCGGTGTTCGTGGCGACGACGGCCGCGCCGGCGGCGCCGCGACGCAGCGGCGCCACCCCGCCGCCGCTGCCGCAGACCGACCTGTCCGCGGTGCGCGCGCAGCTGGCCGCCGCGCCCGGCGGCGGCACCGAACTGAGGGTCCGCAATACCGGTCCGACCCACGTGCGCATCAGTCGCCTGGCCCTGCAATCCGGCAACAGCGCGCCGCAGCCGGTGGTGGCCGGCCTGGTCGGTTACGTGCTGCCCGGCCAGCAGATGGCCTTCCCGGTCGCGTTGCCCGCGGCCATTCCCGCAGGCCAGACACTGAAGGCGCGGTTCAATGACGACAGGGAAGCACAGCCGGTACCGCTGGACCGCGTTGGCCCTTAGTCTCGCCTCGGCCTGCGCCGCCTCGGCGCAGGACGCCGCGCCCCCGGCCACGCCGGCGAGCGGCGACAGTGCCGACGACGTCGCGGGTACGCCCGTCGTCCCGCGTCGCGCGGATGACGGACAGGTGTCGCGCGAGCGCATGGGCCTGTTCCTCGACGTGGAGCTCAACCGCGTGCCGCTGCGGCGGCTGGGCTATTTCGTGCTGGTCGGCGAGCGCATGTACGCCACGTTGCAGACCCTGCAGGAACTGGGCCTGGCCTGGTCGGACGAGGAGGGCACGATCGGCCCGGACGAGGCGACCGGCGAGGGCGCGATGGTCGCGCTCGACAGCCTGCCGGGCGTGGACTACCGCTACGACGCGGCCGAGCAGCGCATCCACCTGGACGTGCCGGTGGAGATGATGGCCGCGCCGCCCACCGCGATCGGCTGGCAGCCGCCGCCGGCACCACGGCTGGATCCGGCCACGCGCGCGCCGGGCCTGTTGTTCAACTACAACATCTGGGTGCAGGGCGACGCAGACCGCTATGGCGCCAGCAGCTGGCAGGAACTGCGCCTGTTCGGCGTCGGTCCCGGCATCTGGCGCAACAGCAGCGTGCTGGCCGCGCACAGCGACCGTAATGGTCTTGGCGAAAGCGGCCGCGACGCCGTGCGGCTGGACACGTCCTGGCAGCTGGATTTCCCCGAGCCGATGGTCAGCGTGGTGTTCGGCGACACCTACGGCCAGGCGCTGGACTGGACCCGTTCGATGCGCTTCGGCGGCGTGCGCGTGTCGCGCAACTTCAGCCTGCAGCCGTACCGGGTGACCGTGCCGCTGGCCTCGTTCGCCGGCGAGGCGGTGCTGCCTTCGACGGTGGACCTGTTCATCGACGGCCTGCGCCAGGCGCGCCAGGAAGTGCTGCCGGGCCGCTTCCAGGTCGATGCCGCGCCGGTGCTCAGCGGCATGGGCAATGCGCAGGTGGTGGTCACCGACATCACCGGGCAAAGCCGTGTGGTGGACTTCTCGATCTACAACGACCGGCAGATGCTGCAGCGCGGACTGTCGGACTGGTCGATCGAGGCCGGCACGCTGCGCCGCGAATACGGGCAGCGCTCGTTCTCCTACGCCAGCCAGCCGATGGCCAGCGCCAGCCTGCGTTACGGGCTGAGTGACTTCCTCACCATGGAAGCGCACGGCGAAGGCATGGACGACCTGCGCATGGGCGGCGCCGGGGCGATGCTGCGGCTCGGCCGCGCCGGCGGCGTGGTCAGCGGGTCGTGGGCGCGCAGCCACCAGGCCTACGCCGACAGCGGCACCCAGTACGGCTGGGGCTACGAATGGCAGGGGCGTCGCTTCAGCCTCAGCATGGCCACGCTGCGCCGCGACGAGGACTTCCGCGACGTGGCCAGCCTGGACGGCACCGTGCTGCCGCTGCGCAGCGACCGTGCGTTCGTCGGCGTCAACCTGGGCGACAGCCAGATCGGCGCCGGTTACGTGCGCCAGGACATGCCGCGGCAGGAACGCAGCCGCTACGCCACGTTGAGCTGGTCGCAGCGGCTGTTCCTGCGCGGCCAGCTGAGCCTGAGCCTGAGCCGCGACCTGGACGGCGCCACCGGCACCACCGCCTTCCTCTACCTGGGTGTGGCGCTGGACCACAACCGCCAGGCCTGGGCCAGCGCACAGCACCGCGACAGCGGCGACGGCGTGGTCGTGGGTGCTTCGCAGCCGGTGCCGGTGGATGCCGGTGGCTGGGGCTGGCGGGCGCAGGCGGGCGCAGGCGACAGCGCCGGTGGCCAGGCCGAGATCAGCCGCGCCACGCGCTTCGGTCAGTGGGATGCCGGTGCACAGTTCCTGCGCCACCGCGGCAATTCCACCACCACAGGTTACGCGCAGCTCGGTGGCGGTCTGCTGTGGATGAAGGGCGCGCTGTTCCCGATGCGCAAGGTGTACGACGCCTTCGCCCTGGTCTCCACCGATGGCATCGCCGATGTGCCGGTGATGCTGGAGAACCGCCTGGTCGGCGTCACCGACCAGCGCGGACTGCTGCTGGTCACCCCGCTCAATGCGTGGCAGGACAACGACCTGTCGATCGACGCGCTGGTGCTGCCGGCCGACGTCGACGTGGCGATCACCGAGATGAAGGCGGTGCCGGCCACCGGCAGCGGCATGCTCGCGCGCTTCCCGATGCGCGGGGTGGTCGCGGTGGCAATGTCGCTGCGCGGCGCCGATGGAGAGCTGCTGCCGCCGGGATCGCCCGCCGAGCTGGTCGCCGCCGACGGCACCGGCACGCGGGTGAGTTCGATCGGCTACGACGGTCGCGCCTACCTGCAGGATCCACCGGCCGGCGCGCAGTTGCGCGTGGAGCTGGATGAGGGCCAGTGCATCGCGATGTTGCCGGACACGCTGCCGCCGCGCGGCTGGATCGAACTGGGAGAACTGCCGTGCCGATGAACGTGCCATGGCGCTGGGGAATGCTGCTCGCACTGGCGGCAATGCTGGCGTGCGCGCCATCCCCGGCGCGCGCGCAGCAGTGCTGGGTGCAGAACAGTTTCGGCCTGGATTTCGGCACGGTGACACCGGCTGGCGCCCGTGCCGGTGGCGAGATCCTGATCCGCTGCCAGGCGCCGTACAACAGCCACTACTATTTCACGATGTGCGTGTTCCTGGGGCCAGGCGCGCAGGGTTCGATCAACCCGCGGCGGATGACCAACTACAACGGCGCGTACCTGGACTACGACATCTTCGCCGAGCCTGCCCACCAGCAGATGATCGGCGACGTGAGCGGCCCGCAGCCGGTCTACCAGCTGCACGCCGAGGCGCCGGCCAACGATATCGTCGAGATCCCGGCCTATGTGTACGGCCAGGTCCACCCCGGGCAGTCGGTGCCCACCTTCGCCCAGTTCAAGGAGGTCGGCATCCAGGGCAAGCTGCTCTACCTGTTCAGCCCGACGCAGGTGCCACTGACCAGCAACTGCAGCGGCGGAGCCACCAGCTACTTCAGCGAGCAGGAAATCGTGGCCTGGTTCGAGGACGCCTGCACGCTGAGCGCGACGAACCTGGACTTCGGCGAGACCGACACGCTGGCGCAACCGGTGCAGGACACCTCCAGCATCCGCGTGGAATGCCCCAGCGGCGCGGACTGGAGCCTGGGCCTGGGCACCGGCATGAACTACGCAGGGGGAATGCGGCGCATGGCTGGCAACGACGGCCAGATCGGCTACGAGCTCTACCGCGACCCGGCCCGCAGCCAGGCCTGGGGCGACACCGGTGTCGACGATCGCCTGTCCGGAAGCACCGACGCCTATGGCAATCCCGTCACCGTCACCGTCTACGGCCGCGTCCCCGCCCAGGCCGACATGCCACCTGGCCACTACTACGACATCGTGGTGGCGACGCTGTACTACTGAAAGCAGCGCCGCCGAGGTCCGCTGCGCTAGTCGCGCAGCGGCAGCGGTTCCTGCGTCGCGCCGGGCAGCTGCACGCCCAGTTCGCGGGCCAGGGTGGGGGCGATACGGCGGATGTCGACCTGGCCCAGGTTCCTGCCGGCCCCGATCCCCGGGCCCTGGATGAAGAACGATGAGTTCATTTCCGGGTGCGAGTTGAGATAGCCGTGCGTGCCGATCGTCTTCTCGGTGCGCGTCACCACCTCGCCGGTGAGCGCGCCACCCATCGCATAGCCCGACCGGCTGTCGACCACGAACGCGGCATCCGGCAGCGCGCCGGCGGCGACGGCCTGCTCGCCGTCGAGCACCGCGGCAATCCCGCTGGCCGGGTCGGCGGCGAGCTCATGCAGGATCCGGCCGACCTGCGCGCGCACCGCGGCGTCGGCCGGGTCGGCCAGCACCACCGATGAACTGCCGCCGGAATTCCATGCATACGCCTTCCACGATTTCACCTTCGGTGCAGGGCCTTCGGTGAATTCGACCAGGCCGGCCTTGGCCAGGGCCGCGTTGAGGTTGATCAGGTGGTCCACCGGCAGGAAGCCATGGTCGGAGGCGATGGCGACGGTGGCCTGCGGGTACGCCTTGCGCTCGGCGGCGACCAGGCGTCCGACCAGGGCGTCGATCTTCTCCAGCACGCGCCGCGATTTTTCGCTGACGGGCAGCGGGCCATCCTCGTGCTGGGCGCCATCGAGGGTGACGATGTGTACGGTCAGCAGCCGCGGCCTGGCTTTCTCGATCATCGCGGTGGCCACGCCGACGATCTTCTCGTCCATCGCCACTTCGTTCTCGTTGCTGCCGGCATAGAACGGGCCGATGTCCTTCTCGACCTGCTCGAGGAAGCCGGAGGGCGTGGACACCGCTTCCATCACGTAGCGGTCGGAGGCAGTCTTCTTGGTGCGCCAGTATTCGGGCACGTTGTAGTCGATCGCCGGGTGGTGCACCGACACCGGCCACAGCACCGAGCCGGTGACCATGCCCGCGGCCTTGGCCGCGTCCCACAGCGTGGGCGACTGGATCTGTGAGCCGTACCAGTTCCACGCGCCCTGCTCGTGGCCGAGCGGATCGAACACGGTGTTGGTGTAGATGCCGTTCTCGCGCGGGCCGGTGCCCGTCACCAGGGCGGTGTGGTTGGGGTAGGTGACGGTCGGGCTGACGTTGGTCACGCCCTGGGCATGGGCGCCGCTGCGGGCGATTTCGCGCAGCACCGGCGCGCGCACGCCGAGCCGCTCGGCGTCGAGGATGTAGCTGGGATGGAGGCCGTCGATCGAAATCAGCAGCACGGCGCGCTCGCCGGTGGCGGGCGTGGCAGATGCCGACGGCGCCGAGGCGAGGGCAAACAGGAGCGCGGCGCACAGGCGCGCGGACAGGGGCAGAGGCATGGCGGGTGTCCTTGGATGGGTCGTCATATAGGGCACGGAGGCGTGGATCAGGCGCGTTCGAGCTTCGGCCGGTCCGGCGCGACCACGAACCGCTGCAGGGTCCGGATCGGGCTGCCGGGGCGGTCGACGTAGTCCATCGCCTTGACCTCGGTGGTCCACTGAGTGGGGGTGATGTCGAACAGCTGGTAGCCGCGGCGGTCGGTGTAGAGCGCGAAGTGCGGGTTGTTGCGGCGGATGTGGCCGAGCCGCTCCTCGCCGAAGCCGTTGCCGTTGGAGGTCATCGACGCGGCCTGGAATTCCACCGCGACCTTGCGTCCGTCGGGCGCCTCGTCGTTCTCCGGCACTTCGCCGACGAGATGGCGGTGGTGGTCGCCGGAGGCGATCACCACGTTGCTCAGGCCGTGCCTGCGGATGCTCTCGACCAGGCGCGCGCGCGCCGGCCGGTAGCCATCCCACAGGTCGGTGGCGAAGCTGGGCTCGCTCGCGCCTTCGGCACGGAAATCGACCGGCATCACGATGATCTGCTGGGCCAGCAGGTTCCAGGCCGCGTCGTTGGCCAGGCCCTGGTCCAGCCAGGCTTCCTGCGTGCGACCGAGGATTTCCGGCGAGTCGTGCGCATCCGGACCGCACGGCTTGATCTTGCCGTCGTCGCACGGCTGGTCCGAGCGGAAGCTGCGCGTGTCCAGCACGTGGGTGCGCAGCAGCCGGCCCCAGTCCAGGCGGCGGTAGGCGGTCAATCCGGCCTGCAGCGACGGGAACTGCGCCTTGCGTACCGGCATGTTTTCGTACCAGGCCTGCAGCCCGGCCAGGCGGCGCAGGGCGAAGATCTCCGGCGCGGTCCCATCCTGGTCGATGTCACCGGCGTAGTTGTTGTCGATCTCGTGGTCGTCGAACGAGGCGGCGAAGGCGCAGGCCGCGTGCGCCGCCTGCAACTGCGGATCGGACTTGTACTGCGCATAGCGGCGGCGGTAGTCGTCGATCGAATAGATCTCGCCGCCGGCGTGCTGGCGCACGCAGGTCCATTCGCCGTTCGCGCTTGGTCCCAGCGGCGTGGTGCCGCCTTCGTAGATGTAGTCGCCGTAGTGGAAGACCAGGTCCAGGTCCGGTTCGCCGGCCAGGTGCCCCCAGGCGTCGTACCAGCCCATCTCCCAGTGCTGGCATCCGGCCACGGCGATCCGGGCGCGATCCACCACGGCACCGGCCAGCGGCGCGGTGCGCGCGCGGCCGGCCGGACTGGCGTCGCTGCCGGCCAGCGCGAACCGGTACCAGTAGTGGCGGTGGGGACGCAGGCCCTCCACCTCCACGTGCACCGAATGGCCGAGCTCGGGCATCGCGATCGCTTCGCCCTGGCGGACGACGCGACGGAAGCCCTCGTCCTCGGCCACCTCCCAGCGGACCGGCACGCGCACGGCGGGCATGCCGCCGTGCGCGTCCAGCGGACGCGGCGCGAGTCGCGTCCAGATCACGAACCCGTCCGGCCACGGATCGCCGGAGGCCACGCCGAGCGTGAACGGGTTGTCGCCCAGCGTCCCGGCGAACAGCGGCGTGCGGGAAACGCCTGCAAGCAGCGCGATGCCGGCGCTGGCCTGCAGGAACCTGCGGCGGTCGATGCGCATCGCCATCAGAACCGGTACGTCCAGTTGAGGCTGTAGTAGCGACCGACCAGGTCGTACACCGAGCTGTTGGCGTAGATGCCCGGTTCGCCGAAGCCCATCTGCGGAGGCCTGGTGTCGAACAGGTTGGTCACGCTGAGGGTGAAGGCGTGGTCGCCGAGGTGATAGCGCGCCGACAGGTCGTGATAGGTGCGCGAGGGCACCGTGTTGTCGTCGTACTGCTCGTCGGAGGTCGCGTTGACATTGCCCTTGCCACTGCCCCAGTAGCGGCTGTTCAGGGCCAGGCCGAAGTCGCCGATGTCGTAGGTCGTGGTCAGGTTGGCGCGCACGTTCGGACTGGTATAGGCGCCATCGACCAGCTGGTCGCCGGCCGACACGCCCGGCGTGGTCTCCAGGACCTGCTTGATCAGGTAGGTACCGGCGAAGCGGAAGCCCAGGCGGCCGGGACCGGCATCCGTGCTCCAGTTGGCGCCAACGTCTATGCCGCGGGCGTGCATGCGGGCGATGTTGGCGGTCTGCGCCTTCACCGTCACGCCGGCGCCCATCGGCAGCACGATGCCGACCGTAGGGTTGACGTTGACCGTGTCGGTATTGCGGGTGACGGCCGCGCAGTACGGGTTGTCGGTGCTCGGCAGGTCCACGCACAGGTTCATGATCTGCAGGTAGCTGAGCGTGTAGATCACGTCGTCGATGTCGATGTTCCAGTAGTCCACCGTCATGTCGAAGTTGTCGGCCGGATGCAGCACGAAACCGAAGGTGGTGCTGTTGGAGATCTCCGGCTGCAGGTCGGGGTTGCCGCCCGAGGTGGTGACCGGGCCGAGCTTGGGATCGACGAAGGGCACCGGTACGCCGGAGGCGGCGCAGTTGGCCGCGCGGGTCGGCGAGGCGTAGTAGTTGGCGACCATGCAGGGGTCGGAGATCGAGCCCTGGTGGGTTTCGGTGATCGGTTCGTACAGTTCGCCGAAGTTCGGCGTGCGCACGCTGCGCGACCTCACCCCGCGGAACGCCAGGCTGTCCATCGGCGCCCACACCAGGCCGTACTTCCAGGCGTCGGTACCGCCGACGGTGCTGTAGTTGGAATAACGGTAGGCCGCTTCCACGTCCAGGCGCTTGGCCCAGGGCGCGTCGGACAGCAGCGGCGCGATCGCCTCGACGTAGGCTTCCTTGACGTCGGTTTCGACATCGAGCTGGGTGCGCAGGGCGATGCCGCCGCCATAGGCCAGCTCGCCAGCGATGGCCAGCGGATCGTCGCGGTTGACCAGGGTGTCCTTGCGGTACTCCAGGCCCGCGGCGAACTGCAGGTCGCCAGCCGGCAGCTGGAAGAGCGGGCCGCTGATCTCGGCACCGGCCAGCTGCTGGGTGGTTTCGCGGAACTCGTGGCGATCGGCCATCACGTAGTCGACCAGCGCCTTGCTCGCCGGCTCGGTGCTGAAGATGTTCAGCGGCACGCAGCCATTGGCCCGCGCGACGACGTCGCGGCACACCGGCTGGCCGTTCACCGCGATCACGTCGCGCGCGGCCAGCCAATGCGACTTCCACGGGATGTTGCCGTCGGTGACGTGGTCGGTCACCTTGCCGTACTGGTAGAACGCGCTCCAGTCGAGGTAGTCGCTGATCTGACCGGACAGTTCCGTGCCGACGGTGTAGGTGGTGCGGTGATGATCCATGGTCATCACCGGGAAGTTGCCGTAGGTGCGGTCGATGTTGAGGCTGGTCAACCCGTACTGCTGCATGACCGCGCGGATCGAGGCAGGCAGGAACGGGTTGTCCAGGTAGGCCTTGGCGCCGCCGGGGGAGGTGCCCTGGCTGGAGAAGAACGTGGCGCGGGTGTCGTCGCGCCAGGGGTAGTAGTCGCCGTCGTAGTCGGTCCCGGCGTAGTCGAACCAGCCGGCCAGGGTCGTGCTGTCGCTGAAGTCGAACTCGGCCCGGCCCATCACCGAGGCGTTCTCGTTGCCGCCGCGGAACTGGTTGTGGTCGGTCAGGTTGCGCCCGTCGCCGCCGTTGCCGGTGGCGAACTGGGCGATGCCGCTGGAGTAGTAGACGTCGTGGTACATCGGGCGGACGGTGCCACCGTCTTCCAGCATGTAGCGCGTGTTGACCGCCTTGCCGTTGATCGTGCCCAGCCAGAAATTCGGCTCGTAGGCGTAGTAGTGCTGGCGGTAGTTGTACAGGGTGACGGTGTCGTAGATGCCGTCGTTGGCGCCGGTATTGGCCGGGTTGGCCAGGTTGAACGGCTGCCACGTCCACGGATAGCGGTCGTACATGTACAGCGGGTCGGTGCGGGTCCACATGCCGCCGATGGACACGCGGCCGCGGTCGTCGGCGAACTTGAAGCCGGTGGACAGCGACACCAGGCGCTGGGACGCGTCGCCGCGCTCGGATACGCCACCGGTCACCGACACCGTGGTCTCCTCGATGTCGCGCTTGGTGATGATGTTCACCGCGCCGGTCACCGCGTCCGAACCGTACACCGCGGCCGCGCCGCCGGTGACGATCTCGACCCGGTCGATCATGCCCAGCGGGATCGTGCCGATGTCCACCGCCGAAGAGCGGGCGGACGAGGAGACCCGGCGCTTGCCGTCGATCAGGGTCAGCGAGCGGTTGGTGCCCAGGTTGCGCAGGTTGAGGAACGACGCGCCGGCGTCCCAGCCGGTGACGCTGCTGGCCAGGCTGTTGCCCACGCCCATCGCCGGATGCTGCTGCAGCACGCTGTACAGGTCGTTGAAGCCGAAGCGCAGCGCCTCATCCAGGTGGATGACGCTGATTGGCATCGGCTGTTCCAGCTCCGGGCGGGCGATGCGCGAACCGGTGACCACCACGTTGTCCAGGGTCCTGGTCGTATCCGTCTTCGCGGACGAGGCCCCGCCCGCATCGTCGGCGCCGAGCACCGCCACGTCGCCCTCGAAGGAGCGCACCGCCAGGCCGGTGCCGGCGACCAGCGTGTTCAGCGCCACCCGCGTGTCGATGTAGCCCTGCACGCCGTTGATGTTGCGGCCTTCGACCGCGTCCCCGGGGGCGATCACCTGGATGCCCGCCTGCTGCGCGAACTGGCGCACGCCGGTGGCGGCCTGCTGGCTCGGTACGTTGAAGCTGTGGCTTTCCGCGTGCGCGGCGGGGGAAGCCTGCATCGCCATCACGGCGATGGCGATGCCGGTGGCGAGCCTTGAAGTGGGGGAATGCACTGCGCTGCTCCTGCGTCATGGAAAGGTGTTGTTCCTTTCCAGGACGGGGCGCCATGCCGTTTCCTTCGCATCGGCCACATTAATTTTTTTTGACGGTGCCGGGCTGCTCTTCGATGACGATGGCATCGCCGCGCGGGACCGCGCGCGCGCCGGCGACCGCGGCGGCGGCCCTGGCGAACGCGTACGGATCGTTGGCCCGGAACAGGCCGACGACGCGCACCTGGCCGACGCGCGGGTCGGCAATGACGATCTGGGTGTGGTTGATGCGGTTGAAACGCGCGACCGCGGTTTCGATCGTGTCGTCGTGCAGCGACAGCTGGGCCACGTCCGGTGCCGGCAGCTGCAGGCCGTCGGCGGCGCCAGGCTCGAGGGTGAGCTTGCCGCCGGCACGCAGCAGCACGGCCTGGTCGCGGGCCTCGCGCGCCCACACCAGCACGCTGCCCTCGTCGACGCGCACGTAGGCGCCGGTCCGGCCGACCCGCGCCACCGAGTACACCGTGCCGGTGGCCTGCGCGCTGACTTCGCCGGCCCTGACCACGAACGGCCGCTTCGGATCCTTGGCGACCTTGAAGTTCGCTTCGCCGCTCAGCAGGGTGATGCTGCGCACCTGGCCGCCGATGTCCGCACGGATGTCCCCGCCCTCCGTCAGCGTCACGATCGAGCCGTCGGCCAGGTTCACCGTCTGCCCGTGCGGCTGATTGAACACAGCCAGCAGCGCCGTGGACGCGGCAAGCACGCCGCCCAGGCCGGCGGCGATGGCCATGCGCCCGAAGCGGCGCGGTGCGCGCGGACCGTATTCGGCATCGTTGCCGGAGTGGCCGAGCACCGGCGCGCCGCGCACGACGGCGTCTTCCATCAGGTGCAGCGCCGCCTGCGCGCGTACCAGGGCACCGCGGTGGCGCCGGTCCGCCTCTAGCCACGCGACCAGGTCGGCGTGGTCCTGCGCGGTCATTTCTCCGTGCGCCAGCCGCGCCGCCCATTGCGCCGCCTGTTCGTCCGCTCGGTTAGTTGAAGAGGGGCTTTCCAAGCCGGTTCACCTTGTGGCTGATCCCGAGCGGGCTGTTCCGTCATGGCCTTCAACAGCTTCTTCAGGCCCCGCGCGATGTGGTTCTCGACGACACACTCACTGACGCCCAGCCGCCGCGCCGTTTCCGCCTGCGACAACCCGTGCAGGCGGCGAAGCTCGATGACCTGGCGACAGGTCCAGGGCATTTCCGCCAGCAGCCGCTGCAGGCGCTGCAGTTCCTGGCCGGCCTCGGCGATCCTTTCCGGCGACGGGCTGTCAGCTGGGACGTGTTCCCAGTCGATTTCCGTCATCCGGTTCGCATTGGCCACCTTGGCCGCCCGCAACAGGTCGATGGCCACCGCCTGCACCGTGGCGAAGAAGTATGCGCGCGGATTGCCGATGTGTTCGACCGATGCCAGTTCGGACAGCCGGCAGTACGCCTCCTGGACCACGTCGTCGACCTCCAGCGCATGGCCCCAGCGACGCGCCAGCCAACTGCGGACGATGGCCTCGTGCGGGAGGATTTCCCCGGCGATCCAGACGACGATGCGGCTGCGGTCGGCGTCCATCGGGTGGGTCGGCCTCGTGATCGACGGGGAGCCACGCGGGCCGGAACGGCGGACGGCGGCGGAATGCGGACGCGCCGCGGTGCCGGAGTATGTTTTGCGGATATGTAAGCGCTGTTACCGCGGTGGCGGCCGGTGCCGGCGGCCGCCACCTGGTGTTCCGCCCTCAGGACGGCAGCGCGGCGACGCGGGCGAGCACGTCGCGCAGGCACGCGTGCGGATCGTCCTGCATGCCTTCCGAACGCCAGGCCACCACGCCGTCCGGGCGCACCAGCGAGCAACCGGACGGGGCGACGCCGAAGTGATGCTCGAATGGAGCCTCGCTCGGGAACACCACGTCTTCGCCGACCAGGACGACATCCAGCGCCATCGGAAGACCGTCGCCCACCTGTCGGGCCGCGTGCGCCCATCCGGCGTCCGCGGTGATCAGGGTGAACCGCCGGGTGAACAGGTCTACCGTCGAGAGCACCTGTTCGCCCTTGCGGATCCAGACGTGCGGTGCGCGCACGCCCGGCTGGCCGGCCCATGTTTCCGGTTCGGCCGCGGGTGGCAGGCCGGGGGCGGCGCCGATGACCGATGTCGAGCGCATCAGCTGGCCCAGCTCCATCGCGGTGCTGCTGTAGAGGGCTTCGTCGTGCAGGCGGTTGCCGATCCAGCGCGCATGGTCGGGCCGGGCGAAAGTCTGCTGGTGGCGCAGCCAGCCGATCGGCCGGCGCTCGTCATCGTAGGTGTCGAGCAGCGCGGGCGAGGCGCCGTGGCGAAGCACCATCTGCAGCTTCCAGGCGAGGTTGTAGGCGTCGTCGATGCCGGTATTGGCGCCGAATCCGCCACGCGTGGGCGGCAGCTGGTGCGCGGCGTCGCCGGCGAGGAAGATGCGTCCTCTCGAATAGCGCTCGGCGATGCGGCCCGCCATGTCCCATCGACCGGTGGCGAGGATCTCGAAGGCCATCGGCCGCCCCAGCGCCCGGGTCACCGCAGCGTGCAGCTCGACATCGCTGCGCTCGCGATCGTCGTCGAACATCAGTACCCAGCGTCCATCGCCGTAGGTGGTGAGGAAGGCCTGCAGCTCCGGCTGCTCGATCTCGAACTGGCGGATGCCGCGATCCAGCCAGGCATCGGCCTCCGCGCAACGGAACAGCACGCTGCGCAGGGTGCGCAGGTGGCCCACGCCGCGGCGGGCGATGCCGAGCTGCTCGCGGATCGCGCTGTCGGCGCCGTCGGCGGCGACCAGGTAGCGGGCGCGCAACCCGTATTCGCGGCCGCTGACGCGCTCGCGCACGCGCACGCTGACGCCTTCCCCGTCCTGCGCGAACGACAGCATTTCCACGCCGGGGCGCAGGTCGGCACCCAGTTCGCGCGCACGCTGCCGGAGCAGGGGCTCCAGCACGTCCTGGGCGATGGCCGCGCCGGTGCACGGCGACGACGTGCCGGACCAGGCCTCGGCCAGGGCTCCGGGTGTCCACGGTGTTTCGTCCTTCCATTCGCCGGACAGGCTTTCGACCCTGGCGCGACGCAGCCGCGTGCCGGGCGGCACCTGCGGGATGCGGTCGCCGAGTCCGACGGCGCGGAAGAATTCCAGGGTGTGTTCGGTGTAGCCGACGGCGCGCGGATGCGGCGAGCTGCCGGCGTGCTTCTCGATGACGGTCGCGGAAACCCCGCGCCAGGCGAGGAAGACCGCCGCGGACAGGCCGACGAGGCTGCCGCCGATGATGAGGACTTCGGTGTCTTGCATGATGGATGGCCCTTGTTGTTCGTGCATTCGCACGCCAGGACGCATCGGCTTGCTGGACGGAGTGCCTGCGCTGCAGGCGGGGATGCCCGCCTGCCGGTACCGCCGGAACGACGACCAGAAAGCGGGATGCGCCCGCCTTCTGTCGTGGTCCGCGGCCCGGAAGGGCTGGATTGGGGCCTCCCGTGAAGCGGGAAGCTGACCGGGGCTCACCTGGAACCGGTCTGCCATTTTCGACGGCGTGGATGCTAGCGAACCGATCGCGTTTGCTCAAACGCGGTGGCCGACGGCGTTCAGGCACGGCGACCGCCGTGTCCCGAACCGTGCGGTGGGCGCGGCGATCGCCGGGTCACGCAGGGTGGCTGGAACATGTCCGCTGCCGGCGGACCGGTTCTTCATTCGCCGATGCGGACGATGCGCCGGCCGAACAGGATCGCATCCATCGAATAGGCCCCCGGGCCGAGCAGCGCCAGTGCGACGGCCGACAACAGATGGGCCGCTAGCGCGAGCGCCCGCGCGTCCGGCGTGGCCTGGACCAGGCTGACCAGCGCGCATGCGCCACCGAGCCAGGCGATCCACGACGTGAACAGTCCGAACACCAGCGCCAGCGCGGCAATTCCCGTGAGAAAGCCGGTCACCGGAGGCGGCAGCGGCAGGTCGGCCAGCGGATTGCACACCAGCATCCCCGCCAGTACTCCGAGCCGCAGCGCCATCAGGCCCCCGCCGGGCAGGCCTCGCGGGAAGAGCGGCATCAACGGTTGCATCATCGACAGGCGCCGGAAGAGGCTTGATGCCTATCCCAGCCGAAGACCGGTTGCGGGCGCCTCCCCAAATTGGGGGAGGCACCGCGATCGTGCCGGCCGCATGAATAAGCGATCGCGAAAACCGGGGGAGCGAAGGCGTGTCGACGGGTTCGGCTTGCGCGCGTTGGAGGCGGTACCTGTTCGGGCCGATCTGCTTCCTGCTCTGGCTGCAGGCGCCGGCCGGGATCGCCGCGCCATGGGAGATGGCGGAATACCACCGCAGCTCATGGACCCAGCGCGACGGCGCTCCGCCGGACATCTGGGCCCTGGCCCAGGACCGCGGCGGCACGCTGTGGCTGGGCACGGGAATCGGCCTGTACCGCTTCGACGGAATCCGCTTCGAGCGCTACAACCCGCCTCAGGGGCACGGCTTCGCCTCCAGCAACATCACCGCACTGCTCGGCGACACGCATGGACGGTTGTGGATCGGCTTCTATCCCGGCGGCATCAGCATGCTGGAAGACGGTCGGCTTGTGCACTACCCACCGTCGCCGCAGCTGCCGTCGTCGCTGGTGATGCGGATCGTCGAAGACCACGCCGGCAAGATCTGGGTCGCGTCATTCACCGGGCTCTACCGCTTCGATGGGCGTGCCTGGCGGCGCATCGGTGCCGAGATGGGCTATACCTCCGAGGTGGCCGACGACGTGATGGTCGACGCGCAGGGCACCCTGTGGGTGGCGACGGGCACGACCGTGATGAAGCTGCCGCCCGGCGCGACGCGATTCATCCCGACCGGTATCGCCACGGGCATCTACGCCTCGCTGCTGGAAACGCCTGGTGGCGCGCTATGGGTGTCCGACGGCACCCACGGCACGCGCTCGCTGTCGTTGCAGGCACCCGAACGGGCGCGCGTATACGGCTTCGGCCATTTCGCGAGCATGCGGCTGGACCGCAACGGTGCGCTGTGGGGCACCGACCGGCGCAAGGGCGGCGTGGTGCGGGTGCCGGCACTGGATGGATTCGCCCCCGGCCATGTGCTGCGCGAGGAAGACGTGGCCGCGATCATCCGCAAGCGCGACGGCCTGGCCTCGGACCGCGCGATTCCCGTGCTGGCCGATCGCGAAGGCAACATCTGGGTCGGCACCAACATGGGGCTGCACCGCTTCCGTCCGAGCAGCGTGCAGATGCTGCAGGACGAACGGCTCAGCCAGAACGATGTCTTCGGCATGGCGTTCTCGCCGGCGCTTGGCCTGCTGGTGTCGAGCGAGCGGCAACTGTACCGGGTCGACGGCCATGGCCTGACCCTGCTCGCGGAGACCACCGGCAGGCGGATCTACGCGATCCAGGCCGCCGGGGCGATGGCGTACGTGTATGCATGGGACAACGTGTACCGCTACTCGAGCGAAGGCCTGCGCACGCTGGACCTGCCGGACACGGGGACCCTGGGGGCGGTCACCGGCGACGGCGCCTCGGGCCTGCTGGTGATGTTCAAGGACCGGGGCCTGTACCACTACGACGGCGAGGACTGGAGCCGCGTCGGCGCCGGTGCCATTCCCGTGCACGGCGTGACCGCCCTGTTGCGCGACGCGGACGGCTCGCTGTGGATCGGTTACAACGGCAGCCGCATCGTGCACTGGCACGACGGCACGCTGCGCAGCTTCGGGGCGCGCGAAGGGCTGGACATCGGCACGGTGTCGGCGCTGGCGCGGGTCGGCGATGGCGTGCTCGCCGGCGGCGAAAGCGGCGTGGCCCTGCTGCGTGACGGAACCGTGCAGCCCCTGCATGCGTCGGACCGGAACCGCCTCAACGGCATCACCGGCATCCACATGGCCGCCGGCGGCGACGTCTGGATCAACGGCATCAACGGCGTGCTGCACGTGCCAGGCGAGGTGGTGGCCAAGGTTGCGCAGGGCGGCTACCTCGATGGCCGGCTTTATGACACCGCCGACGGTCTGCTCGGCATCGCCCAGCAGTCGGCGCTGATGTCCACGATCGTGGCCGACGGCGAGGGCCGCCTCTGGTTCTCCACCAACCAGGGCCTGGCGATGATCGACCCGCGCAAGCCCTACTACAACCCGGTGGTGCCGACCGTCAGCATCCAGGGCCTGGCGGCCGGGGCGATCGAGCATGCGCCGACGGGCACGCGCGAATTCGCACCGGGCACGCGCGACATCCAGATCCGTTACGCCGCCAGCAGCCTGGCCTATCCGGAGCGGGTGCGCTTCCGCTACCGGCTGGACGGCTTCGACGAGGCGTGGCAGGACGCCGGCAACCGCCGCGTCGCCTACTACACGAACCTGGGGCCGGGCGATTACCGCTTCCGGGTGCAGGCCGCGAACGAAAGCGGTGTGTGGAGCGCGGAGAACGCGACCCTGGCGTTCTCGGTCGCGCCGCGCTTCATCCAGACCTGGTGGTTCGTGGCGCTGTGCGCGATCGCCCTGGGCGCGCTGGTCTATGCCGCGTACCTGCTGCGCCTGCGCGGCATTTCCCAGCGCATGCACATGCGCTTCGAGGAGCGCCATCGCGAGCGCGAACGCATCGCCCGCGAACTGCACGACACGCTGCTGCAGAGCTTCCAGGGCCTGCTGCTGCGCTTCCAGGCCGTCGCCAGCCGCCTGCCCGGACAGGACCCGGTGCGCGCCGCGCTCGAACAGGCGATGGACCGCGGCGAAGAGGCCATCAACGAGGGCCGCGAGCGGGTGCACTCGCTGCGGCTGGCCGAGGCTTCCGTCCAGGAAGCGTTGCCGGAAGCATTCGCCCGCATCGGCGGCGAGCTGGCGCAGCTGCACCCGGTCGCGTTCGGCGTGATCGTGGAAGGCCGGCTGCCGCCACTGGACGCGGTGGTGCGCGACGAAATCTACTGGATCGGACGCGAGGCGCTGTGCAACGCATTCCGGCATGCGGATGCGGGCCGGATCGACGTGGAGATTTCCAGCGCGGCCGGCAATGTCGTCTTCCGCTTCCGCGACGACGGCTGCGGCATCGGCGAGGACGTGCAGCGCCAGGGCGCCCGCGCCGGCCACTGGGGCCTGTCCGGGATGCGCGAGCGCGCCGCGGACATCGGCGCGGAACTGCGCATCTGGAGTGGGCCCGGCATCGGCACCGAAGTGGAACTGATGGTCGCGCGTGGCGCGAACGAGCGCGTGCGGCGGACCCGGCGCGTATTCGCGGACAAGCCTGCGGGGAAGCCTGCGGCCTGACCGGCGGATCGCGTCCGATCCACATGCCGGGTGCTTCGCGGACGCCACGGGAGCGCCGGTCACGGGGCCCGGGCCACTTCCGGTGGCTTCCACATTCCGTCGAGGATGGCCAGCCCCGGGTCGGCACCGCGCCGTGGCAACTCCCCGTTGGCCGGTAGCCATGGCACCCGGCGTTAGCCTGGAGATCGAGCCGCGCCGCCGGCTCGAACCAGGCGAGGTGGGCAATGAGCGACGAACGCACGCCCGCGGAGATCGCGAGCAACTATCCGCCGCGCAAGTCCAGCATGGTGCGCGCGTGCACCACGCCGGTCATCGGGGCGCCCCACGAATGGCTGTTCGACGAAGTGACGGCCGAGCTGCTGGCGTGCCTCAACGCACCGGGTCTCACCCGCGAAAGCCTGTTCACCACGTTCCGCGACACGGCCGGCGCGTTCGCCTCGCCATCGATGCGCAACCAGGGCAAGGGGCGTTTCTTCCGCGGGCCGAACGCGAAGGCGGCCACGCGCCTTGCGGCGGCGCGCCCGCAAAGCTGGCTCGACGTGCTGCGCGTACGTGACGTCGGCCCGGACATGTTCTACGACATGTTCGCGATGATGCTGGTGCGCTGGGTGCACCGCTTCGGCGAAAGCCTGCCGGTGTTCATTGCCGCCGACGGCACGCCGCTCGATGGCGTGGACATCAAGGTCTATCCGAGTCCGGCCACCGGTTCGCCGGTGATCGTGAACGTGCGCCAGGGCATCGGCTTCGATGCCGCGACCGATGGCGTCTTCGCGTTCCCGGCCATCGGCGAATACATCCTTGCGACGGCAACGGCGTCCATCCGGGTGGAGGTGCCGGTGGCCACGCCGGTCACGCGCGTCGGGATCGGCTCGCCGGGCGCGCTCACGGTATTCCACGATCCGGAGATCGTGTCGCTGTCCGTCCATCCGGCCAAGGACGCGTACGCGGCCAAGCATGCGCAAGGCGGAGACACGTACGACAAGGACGGCAACGTGTGCGGCTCGTGCGACAAGTTCTCCTTCGTGAAGCAGGAAGACATCGAGGCACCGGCGGTGCTCGCCGTGGCGGCCGACCCCGCGTCCGACCGGACCGTGCTCACGGGGCTTGTGCCGGGACACTACGTGATCGCGGGGTACTCCAGTGACGGCATCATCATCACCACCGTGCGCGACGTGGTGATGGACTACGCGAGCCTGCGCGAGATCGGCCTGGACCACGGCTTCGATCTGTCGCGGCTCGAGGTCGAGCCGCCCACCAGGGCGTTCCTGCAGGGCAACATCGTGCAGCAGCACCAGGAGGACACCAACTGGTGCGGCCTGTATGCGCTGGCGCATGCGTTCAGCTACTGGGCGCCGGTGCGCTACAACCCGATGGGCGACAACGGGCAATGGCTGGGCGAGCATGTCAAGGACGGCTGGACCTCCACGTGGCTGCATTCGCTGCTGCTCTACGCGAGCTTCGGCCTGATCCCGGCGGCGGTATCGCTGTTCACCGACGACCCGTCGCCGGGAACGCTGCAGGAGACGATGACGCTGGGCGCGCGCTATTTCGGTTTCTCCTACCAGGGCTACTCGTACGAGTCGCTGGGCAAGGACGAGGCGCTCAAGCAGCTCAAGCGATGGATCCACGCCGGCGTGCCCGTCATCGTCACCGTCGACGAGCGCATGGACGAAGGTGAGGGGCACTGGAGCTCCGAGCATTACAAGGTGCTGGTCGGCTATGACGACCACGCGCACTACCGGTACGCCGACGACGATGGCATCGAGCATATCGCCGACGGGGCGTTCTACTTCCAGAATTCCGGAGGCCAGGGCGAGACGCGCCCGGATCCGGATTCGGTCAGCGCCGAGCTGCGCGAGGACCACGACGACTACAACCGGGTGCCCACCGGCAACGAGGCCGATTCGTACACGGTGTTCTGGAAGAAATGGGAGACCGGGGGCATCCCGACCTTCAGCGATTCGTTCTGGTGCCTGCCTATCTACCCGGTGGACTTCATCAAGGCGTTCTCGCCCGACCCGGATGCGTGAGCGGATCAGGGCGCGGTGACCGCCCGTGAAGCGCGGAAGGCCGTCCGGCTGTCCCGCGCTGGAACTGCGTACGGGCAGGGATCAAGCCGGTGGGTGGGATGGGCCCAGCGCGTTGGCCCGGCCCGTTGGCGCGCACGCCAGTTCCGGGCAGCTCCCGCGCAGGCAGGCAGACGGGCGGCGCGGTCCGGCGGTTGCGCGGTGAGCGCGGCGTGAAATCGCCTGCTAGATTGCGCCCATGGACGAACACTTCGATCCGTTCCATCCCCAGGTCGCGGGCTTCGACCTGCCGCCGGTCGAGCTGGAGGCCACCCGGCAGACCCTGGTCGCCCTGCTGGATGGCACGCCGGCGCGGAGCTGGAAGGCGGTGTTCGCTCCGCTCGCCGAGCTGTTCCGCGAGCAGCAGCAGCTGGACGAGGTGCGCCTGGTGGGGCGCGTGCTGAGCCTGAGTGGCCGCATCGCCAACGCCCGCGCACTGGCGGCCGAGACCAAGGCACTGCTCCACCGCGTATCCCGCCAATGCATGCAGCAGCGGCTTACCGCCATGGATGCCCTCGACGATCACCAGGGCCGGGGCGCGCTGCCAGCGGGCACGCCGGACCAGGTGCTGTTGCGCGACCTGGCCAGCGTGGCCGCCGTGCCCGGCCTGCATTCGCTGCTCGAAGCGGTCGCGCATGCCTCCGGCATGCGCCTGGCCGCGGTGGCGCGCATCACCGACGAGCGCTGGACCGCCGCTGCCGTGTACGACCAGATCGACTTCGGCCTGCGCCCCGGCCAGGACCTGGAACTGGAAACCACGATCTGCAACGAGATCCGCCAGAACCCGCGCACCGTGCATTTCAACCGGGCCAGCACGCACCCGGTGTATGCCGGGCATCCGACGCCGGCCATGTACGGCTTCGAGAGCTACATATCGACGCCGATCCTGCGCCCGGACGGGTCGTTCTTCGGCACGCTGTTCGCGCTGGACCCGGAACCGTCCCTGCTGGACGAAGCGACGGTGCGCGCGGTGGAGACGTTCGCCGCCACCATCGGCCGCGAACTCGCGCCGCCGCCGGCCGTCGCGGGCTGACCGTTGCACGAGGCCTTGATCAAGGCCTCGCGAGGTGACGCCGGCTTGCGAACCCGATGCCCGCGCTGGCCATGGCGCGGCTTGCCGCTGGAGTGTGGTCATCCGCCGGCCGTGCAGCGGGCCAGGCTCGACCCGGCCACGCTCCTGTCCGTGCGTTGACGCTTAACGGATTTCCCACCTTTTGCGGAGTAGCTTCTGATCCGCCAAATCCACAGGGCCGGCTAATGGACATGCCTCCTGTTGTGCTCGTAGTCGATGACAATGACGACCAGCGCGAACTGATGAAGCGGGCGCTCGAATTCTGCGGATGCACGGTCCGCGAGAGCAGGGGAACGGAGGCGTTGAACCGCCTGGCGGGCTGGCAGGTCGATTGCCTGGTCATCGACGAATACCTGTCCGACGGCCTGCGCGGCCACGAACTGGTCCTCGAGGCGCGCAGGGTGGTTCCCGGCCTGCGGGTCGTGCTCACCTCCTCGCACGGGCAGCCGCCGGACGGAGTCCCGTTCGAGGCCGCCTACCTGCCCAAGCCGTGCCACGTGATCGATCTCATGGTGTCGGTCCGCCAGGACGGCATGCGCGCGCGGGGCAGCCGCCAGCTCGTCTGAGGTGCATTCCCTGCAGTGGAACGACCTCGGACGGAGTATCGAGTGCCGTCCACGTTGCAGGACGGGGATACCGCCGGAAGCCGGCTGCCGGCAACGATGGGCGATGTGCAAGGATGGCCGCCGCCCGATGCGGGATCGGGGATGCGGCGGGCGATCGGGCGCGACTGTCGTTCGATTCTTCACCGGGGAATGGCGCTGCGCGCCGGTTGCGCGGTGTCACTGATGACAGACAAAGGGGATCGATGATGCGCCGAAGCCGCAGGCTCGTTCTGTTCAGCTCGTTTGTCGCTGTCGTGCTGGCCGCGCCGGTGGCCGCCCTGGCGGGCCACTGCCCGCTTCCTGCCGAGGCGGCAGGCGGGCCAGGCAATGCCCACACCCGCTATGTCGAGGCGAACCTCAATCCTCCGCTCATCCAGGCGGGCGCCAGACCCTTCACCCTGGTCGAGCGGATGCAGGCCTACGACGTGCCCGGCCTCAGCGTGGCGGTGATCCACGATGGCAGGCTCGCCTGGGCGCGCGGGTGGGGCTATCGCGATACCGCGAGCTGCGCGCCGGTCACGCCGGACACCGCCTTCCAGGCCGCTTCGATCAGCAAGCTGGTTACAGCGATGCTGGCCCTGCGGCTGGTCGAACAGGGCCGGATCGGACTGGATGCCGACATCAACGATGCGCTGCGCAGCTGGCACCTGCCGGCCGATCCCAGGCTGGCGCCCAACGGGATCACGCTCCGCCAGTTGCTCAGCCATACCTCCGGCCTGGGCGTGCATGGCTTTGTCGGCTATCTGCCGGATGCGCCGTTGCCCACGCCGGCGCAGGTGCTCGACGGCGCGTCGCCCAGCAACAGCGGTGCGGTCCGCAGCGTGCTGCCGGCGGGCGCGCAGTGGACATACTCGGGAGGCGGTTACGTGCTGGCGCAGCTCGCGCTGGCCGACGCGAGCGGAACGCCCTTCGCCGAACTGGCCGAAAACGAAATCCTGCGCCCGCTCGGCATGACGCGCAGTGCCTACGCCCAGCCACCGTCCGCGGCCATCCGCGCCGACATGGCCTTCGGCCACGCGCAGGGCGTGCCGATCCCCGGCAATTACCACGTGTATCCCGAGCTTGGGCCGGCCGGCCTGTGGACCAGCGCGGGTGACCTCGCGCGGCTGCTGATCGACATCCAGGGCTCGGCTGCGGGCGAGGCGGGTCATCGCCTGTCGCCGGCCATGACCCGGCAGATGCTGACGCCGGTCAAGGGCAACTGGGGACTGGGCCCCGCGCTGTACACCGACGGACCGGAGCGGTTCGGCCACGACGGACTGAACGAAGGTTTCCAGTCGTCCATGGTGGCTTACGCCGGCAAGGGCGAAGGCATCGTCCTCATGACCAATGGAGGCCAGGGGCGGCAGCTGATGGATGAGGTGGTTCGCGCGGTCGCGACCGACTACGGCTGGACGGACATCGCCGAGCCGGCGGCCGTGGAGCAGGTGCTTCCGCCCGACGAGCTGGCCAGGTATGCCGGCCGCTTCGAGGGCGGCGGCCTTGGGACCGTGGTCGAAGCGCGGCCGGAAGGCTTGTTCGCGTACACCGGCAGCCCCAACCCGGAGCGTCTGGCCGCCTTGCCCGGCAGGCGTTTCCGGGTCGATTCGATGGGCCTGATCGTCAGGTTCGCTCCCGACTACGCCAGCATCGACATCGTCGAAGGCGGGCCGCCGATCAAGCTGGTGCGCATGCCCTAGTGCGCGGCCTGGGCGATGCATGCGTGAAAGGTGCACGACGGGACGTTCCTCCCGATCGTGACGGGCGCGGGGCCACCGCGCATGTTCTCTCCCGGCCGCCGGAAAGACGCGCGAAGTGGCGTAGATTTGGCCCCGCCATCCAACGCCGGAGAGGTTCATGAGCCGCCATCGTCGCAGGAAGGGATTGCCTGCCCGCGATGGACGACGGTACCTGGAGTGCCTGGCGGCGCTCGTACTTTCCTGCCTCTCCGCCGTCGCCGCTGCCGAAGGACCCGCGCACGCACGCACGGTACCGGCGCCTGTCCGGTTGACGGTGGTGGATGGCGATGACATCGCCTTCGCTCACGTGGAGAACACGCAGGAGTTCCTGCCTTCGCGCGTTGGCCAGATCGCGCAGGACGACACCGGCTTCATGTGGTTCGGCACCCCGTACGGCCTGTACCGTTTCGATGGCTACAGCCACGTGGCGTTCGCGGCCGACTCGCGTCCGGGCAACCGGATCGCTGGTGTCTTCGTCCATGCCGTCCATGGCGACGCATCCGGGCGGCTGTGGATCTCCACCGACCAGGGCCTCGATGTCTTCGATCCGCGGACGGGCAAGTCCACGCGCCTGTCCTATTCGGCCACGCCCGATGCGGCGGTCGTGCAGTCGATCTACCAGGACCGATCGGGGATGGTCTGGCTGTGCACCACGGCGGGCCTGTACGGGCTCGATGCCGAAGGCAAGACACGGGTCCACCTGCAGGCCGATCCGGGCGACCCGGCTTCGCTTTCCAGCAACGATGTGAAGTTCGCCACGGAGGATCGCGCCGGCACGTTGTGGGTGGCCAGCGCGGCCGGGCTCGAGGCGATCGACCCCGCGCGCGGCCGGGTGACCCTGCGCGTTCCGCTGCCGGAACCGCGCGAGATCGGCTTCGTCGAAGACCCGCACGGCGTGTTCTGGATCTACCACGCGGGCGGGACGGGCCTTTCGTCCTTCGATCCGTCGACGCAGGCGCTCACCCATTACCGGTTCGTCGATGCCACCGGCGCGCCGATGCCGCGCTTCGGCATCTACGCCGCGCTCCGGGATCGCGACGGCGGGCTGTGGTTCGGCACCGGCGGCGAAGGCATCCTGCACCTGGATGCGGAGCGGCAGCGCTTCATCCGTTATCGCAGCAATACCGGCGATCCGCAAAGCCTCAGCGGCGACGATGTCTCTGCGCTGTTCCAGGATCGCGAAGGCGATATCTGGGTGGCCCTCCATGGCGGCCAGCTCAACCTGTTCCCGGCCCACGGCGGATCCTTCCGCAAGCTGCCGCCCAGGCCCGCGTCGCTGCCCTCGCGCAGCGAAAGAATGGTCAACGCGGTGCTGGAGGTCGACGCCGATTCCCTGTGGATCAGCTTCATGGGAATGCTGCTGGGCGTGGACCGGGCATCGGGAAAACGCGAGGACCTTCGCCCGCAACTCGGCCTGCAGGCCGACGTGATATCGATGGCCCAGGATCCCCAGGGACGGATCTGGCTGGGCACGGTAGGCACCGGCCTGGTCATGCGCGAGCCGTCCGGCCGCGTCAGCCGCTTCAGCCATGATCCGGGCGATCCCGGCAGCCTCGCCAACGACGTCGTCAACGACATCCTGGTGGATCGGGCAGGGAACGTCTGGTTCGCGACCTGGGGCGGGCTCTCCCGTTTCGACGAGCGGACCGGCCGCTTCGAGAACCACGCACCGGCCGGGATCGAGCCGAAGTACCTGAGTCTGGCCGAAGACGCGGACCGGCATATCTGGCTCGGCAGCCACCGTTACGGCCTGCACCGGTTCGATCCGGCGACACACAGCTTTGCCCTCTATCCGGCGAGCGGTGCGCGGGGCGGGATCAGCAACGGCAGGGTGAACGCCGTCCACGTGGACCGTCGTGGCACCGTCTGGGCGGGAACGCAGAACGGACTCGACGCGCTCGATCCATCCACCGGGCGCATCCGCCGCTATCGCACCGGCGACGGGCTGCCGGGCAATGCCGTGAGCTGCATCCTGGAGGACGACCGGCGCGGCCTCTGGCTCGGGACCAACCATGGCATCGCCCGACTGGATGCGGCGAACGGCCAAGTCCGCAGCTATTCGCGCATCGACGGGCTGCCGGGCATGGATTTCACCGGCTGGGGAACCTGTTATCGCGGGCAGCACAACACGATGTACTTCGCCGGCTTCTCCGGCGCCACCGCGTTCCAGCCCGACCCGGCGCTGGCTCGCCGGCGGGTGGAGCCGGTCGTGTTCACCGACCTGGCCATCGCCGGCCGCAGCTATCCGGATGGCGAGGCCTCCTCGCAGCCGCGGGTGCTCCCCGTGCTGGGGAAGCTGCGCCTGCCGTACGCGCAGAACAGCTTCACCGCCGGGTTCGCCTCGTTGAGCTACACCAACCCGGCGGCGATCGACTATCGCTTCCGCCTGTCGGGCCTGGAGGACGCCTGGCACGTGGTCGACAGCGACCGGCGCGTGGCCGCGTACAACTCGCTGCCGCCCGGGGACTACCGGCTGGAAGTGCAGGCCGCCATGGGCGGTGGCGACTGGTCGCAGGCGCGGGCGCTGGACCTCACCATCCTGGCGCCATGGTGGCGGACGACCTGGTTCCACGTGCTGGCGGGGCTGTGCATCCTCGGAGCGGCGCTGCTCGCCTACCGGCTGCGCATGCGCCAGCTGATGCAGCGGTTCGAGATCCGCCTGGACGAGCGGGTCTCCGAGCGCACGCGCATCGCGCGCGAACTGCACGATTCGCTGCTGCAGGGCTTCCATGGCCTGATGTTCCGCCTGCAGGCCGTGCGCAACCTGCTGCCGGCGCGGGCGGAGGAGGCCGCGTCGGCGCTGGACGACGCACTGCGACGCGGGGACGAAACGGTGGAGATGGCGCGCGAGGCCGTCACCGGCCTGCGCCATGCCGCCGCCGGCGGAACCGACCTGGAGGCCGCGCTGCATTCGATGGTGCAGGACACGCCAGCGCCGCTGCACGGCACGCCGCCGCAATGCCAGGTCGTCGTCGAGGGCGAGCCGCGCCCGCTTATCCCGCTCGTGCGCGACGACATCCTGCAGGTGGCGCGGGAAGCGTTCCGCAACGCGGTGCAGCACGCCCGCGCCACGCAGGTGCGGGTGGAAGTGGAGTGGGGTGCGGACCGGTTCGTGATCCGCGTGCGCGACGACGGCACCGGCCTGGACTCCGCCCTGATCGCCCACGGCCGCGACCGCCACTGGGGAATGCACGGCATGCGCGAGCGCACCCGGGCGATGGGCGGCAGCCTGGAGATCCGCAGCGAAGGCGCCGGCACGCTGGTGGAGCTGCGGATTCCCGCGGGCCGCGCCTACACCCGTCCGGGATAGGTCGCGCAGCCGCCGTTATTCGCCCGGCGACGGCAGGATCCCCCGGGCCACGGCCAGGGTCACCGCGTGGGTGCGGTCGTTCGCGCCCAGCTTGGCCATGATGTGCTTCATGTGCGCCTTCGCGGTTTCCCTGCTGACCGACAGGTGCGCGCCGATCTGCTGGTTGGAGTTGCCCGCGGCGACCAGCGCCAGCACCTCGATCTCGCGCGCCGACAGCGATTCATCGCCGCGATGCGCGGCGAGCGCGCTGGCCACGTGGGCGGTGACGTGCCGATGCCCCTGGTGCACGGAGCGGATGGTGTCGAGCAGTTCCATGCGCACCGAGCCCTTCAGCACGTAAGCCTGCGCCCCGGCCTTCAGCGCCCGCTGCGCGAGCGCATCGCCGCCATAGGAGGTAAGGACGATCACGCGCGCGGTCGGGAACTCGCCGCGGATCGCGGCCAGCGCCTCGATGCCGCCCATCAGCGGCATCTGGATGTCGAGCAGGGTGACGTCCGGCCGGTGTTCGCGATAGCGCGCGATCGCCTCCACGCCGGTGGATGCCTCGGCGCACAGCTGCATGTCGGGCTGTCCGCCGACGAGCGCGGCGATCCCGTCCCGGAGGAGGGGATGGTCGTCTACGCAGAGGATGCGGATGGCGCCCATGGTCACTCGTTGATGTAGGCGATGCCGATACGGTGATGATCGGATCCGGCCGTCAATTGTGCCTCGATCCATTGGCAGATCCTGTCCTGCACCAGTGCGTGGCCGGGGCCATCGAGCAGGCCATGGCCGTGGCCCTCGAACACCAGCAGGGTCCTGTCGGCGGACGCCACGCGCCCATGAAGATACTCGCTGGCGGACACCGGCGCCGTGCGGTCATCCGAACCGTGCAGCAGCAGCAGCGGCACGGCGAGGTCGGCCAGGGTCCGGCGCGGAGGCCGGGGACTCGCGGACAGCGCCGCCGCCAGTCGCCGGAAGCCGCCGGCGAAGGATGGAAACCGCTGGCGGACCGCTTCGATCCACGACGGACGCATGCGGATGCCTTCGCAGATGATGCCTTCGACGGCGCCTTCGTATCGCAGCGCGTACTCGCACGCCAGCAGCGCGCCCCGTCCATGGCCGAGCACGAACAGCGGCAGGGCGGGATCGCGTTGCCGCACGCGCGCCATCATCGCCCGGACGTCGTGCAGGCCGGCCCGCAGCGATTCGTTCCCTCGGCGAGCGCCCGGCGAGCGCCCGCATCCCCGCAGGTCGAGGGCGCAACTGGCGATTCCGTGCGCGGCCAGGGTCAGGGCGAGGCGCCGGTACCGCGCACCGTCCGATCCGGGTTCGTGCACCAGCGCCAGCACGGCCCGGGCCTCGCCGGGGTGGCGGGAATACAGGAACAGCCGCTTTCCATCGTCCGATTCGACGAACTCCTCGACAACGGACGTCCCGGGTCCCGAGGGCATGCGGCACTCCAGGCGACAGATGCCCCGGTAGATATCAGACAAACGGAAGGCGCCCGTTACCCGAACGGGGAATTCGCGATGCAACCGCCTCGCACAAGCTCCTGCCCACGTCCGTGCATCCGGTCGACAGTCCACTCGGAGAAAAGAGCCATGGTCCACCCGACAGATTCCGAAAGCGCCGACCTGCAAAGGCGCGGTGTCCTGCAAGCGGCCGGCGTCGCCATCGGTGGCGCCCTGGCCGCCCCGGTGCTGCCCGCCGCATTCGCGCAAGGGGCAGCGAACGCGACCGTGGTGGGCAATGCCCTCGGCGCCGTTGGCGGGCGCCTGCAGGGCGTGCAGCACTTCGGCCTGACCGTGCAGAACATGGATCGCGCGTACGCGTTCTACACCGAGGTGCTCGGCGGCACCGAAGTGATGCGCGATGGCGACTTCTACGGCGAGCGCATCCACAACACGCTGCTCACCGACCAGGTGATCGAGTCCAACGCGCGCAAGGTCAATCCGCTGGCGATGGGCATCCCCGACCTGCGAAGCGGTGCGCAGCGCCTGGACGTGCGTTTCATCCAGTTCGACAACGTGGTGATCGAGCTGCTGCAGTACCGCGACTCCGCGCAGCCCGCCGGCAGCGGCAACGCGTTCGCCGAGCCGCTGGACCACATGAGCCCCGCGTTCCCCCGGATGATGCACATCTGCTTCCACATCCGCGACGATGTCGACTTCAACCGGTTCATCGCCGACCTCGAAGCCGAGTCCGCCCGGCGCGGCATGCACCAGGTGCGCGCCAACCGCGTGCTGACCGTCGGCTCCGAGCAGGAACGCAAGGCCGCGCCGCTCAAGGCGAACAGCAACGGCATCACCGAAGGCAAATCCAACGGCTGGCGACTGATCTACTGCAAGGGCCCCGAGGGGGAGCAGCTGGAATTCGTGCAGGCGCTGGGCCCGGTCAAGCGCGTCTTCGATGGCGCGCGCGAAGCCCGCCATCGCCTGGTGGCCGGCGCGTAGCACCGCCCCGGCGACACGCTTCCACACCCCTGGAGATCTCCACCATGAAGCTTCCGCTTTCAAGCCGCATCGCCGCCATGCCGGTCGCCGCCGCGTTGTGGGCCACCTCCGCCGTGGCCGCCGCCGACTCCCCGGTAGCCCGCTATGGCGCCATTCCACCGGGGGCCTATGCCGTCGTCGCCGAAGTGCGCGCCAAGGCGGGGAAAGAGGACGAGCTGCGCGCGATCACCCTGCCACTGGTGAGGCAGGTCCGCGCCGAACCGAACAACCTGGTCTACTTCCTCCACGAAGACCGGCAGGCGCCCGGGCACTTCGTCTTCTACGAGATCTTCGCCACCCAGGCGGACTTCGAGGCGCACAACGCCACGCCGCACGTGCAGGCCTGGTTCGCGCGACTTGCCGAGCTTGCCGATGGCGGTGTCCAGGTGACGAGGATGGAGGTGCTGGGCAACCAGGAAGGCCGCTCGCCCTGACGGCGCGTGTGCGCGGAAGCACAACCACTGCGGGCGGCGGTTGACCAGCGGGCGCGAAATACCCGTTCGGGTAGTGGGACGAGACCCGGTCGGGCGTTGGGGCCCGCCCGGCGCAGCGGGATACTGGACATCACTGGCGTAGAGCCCTGTCGGCTCGAAGGAGGCGTGATGTTCAGGTCCATGCTGCTGGCAATGGCGCTCTGCGCCTCGACATCGGCGGTCGCGAAGGTGCCGTCGTTTCCTGCCGGATTCCAGTCCCGGGACGTGGCCGCGAACGGCGTGACGCTGCACGTGCGCGTGGGTGGGCACGGGCCCGCGGTACTGCTGCTGCACGGGTACGGCGAGTCCGGCGACATGTGGGCACCGCTTGCCGAAGCGTTGCAAGGCGATCACACGGTGATCGTGCCCGACCTGCGGGGCATGGGGCTTTCATCCCACCCGGCCGAAGGCTTCGACAAGATGACCCAGGGCCGCGACATGCAGGCGCTGCTGGCGACGATCGGAGTGGAACGTTTCGATGTGGTGGCGCACGACATCGGCAACATGGTCGCGTTTGCGCTGGCCACCCAGCAGCCGGACCGGATCGGCCGCCTGGTCATGATCGATGCGCCCGTTCCCGGCGTCGGTCCCTGGGACGAGATCCTGAAGACGCCGATGCTGTGGCACTTCCGGTTCGGCGGCCCGGACATGGAGCGTCTGGTCGCCGGCCGCGAGCGGATCTACCTGGACCGGTTCTGGAACGAGTTCTCGGCCCATCCCGACCGCTTCGACGAGCAATCGCGCCAACACTATGCCGCGCTCTATGCCCGTCCCGGCGCGATGCATTCGGGCTTCGCGCAGTTCGCCGCCTTCGACCAGGACACAGCCGACAACCGCGCCTGGCTGGCGACGGGCAAGCGGCTGCCCATGCCGGTCCTTGCGCTCGGCGGCGAGAAATCGTTCGGCACGACCATGGCCGTGGTGATGCGCGCGGCCGCATCGAACGTCACCGAGGACGTGATCCCGGACTCCGGTCACTGGATCATGGAGGAGAATCCGCAGGCAACGGTCAGCCGGGTCGTATCGTTCCTCGGGAATGAACGGTGAGCGCGCGCCTGTTGTGCGGCCCGTTGTGCGGCGTCGCCCTGGCGCTCGTCGCTTCGACGGATGCCGGGAACGGGCAAGTCCGGCTTTCGCCGGCGGAGATCGCCAGCCTGGCCAAGGGGGGAGCGGGGCCCGGCACTTCCGGCATCGAGGGCATCCGCACGACCGTCCTGTTCGGTGACCCTGCCAGGCCCGGTCCCTACACGATCGAGATCCGCGTGCCGCCGCATACCCGGATCGCCGCGCATACGCATCGCGACGGGCGCAGCGCCGTGGTCATGAGTGGCAGCTGGTACTTCGGTTACGGCACGGCGTTGGCCGACGATCGTCTGAAGCTGTTGCCGTCGGGCAGCTTCTACACCGAGCCGGCCGGCGTCGCCCATTTCGCGATGACCCGCGACGAGCCTGCCGTGGTCTACATCAGCGGGGAAGGGCCGACGGACACGCGCTACGCCGGCATGCACTGAAGGGCGGCCCAAAGGCGACCCCATGGCAGGGCTTCCCCGATGCCGTGCGGAGCGAATTCGCCGGTCACGCTGCCCTGCGCCTGACAGGGGGC
>JAGHZW010000023.1 GCA_017745195.1 Pseudoxanthomonas sp.
TGCCGTACAGGTCGGCCTCGATGATCAGGTCGCAGTCCTTCAGCTGTTCCAGACCGGTGTCGTAGTTGGCCGGGGTGATCGCCTCGGACAGCGACCGGCTGCCGAACGGGGCCGGGCTGAGCTTGCCGAGGTTGGCGATGGCCTTGATCACGACGCCATCGGCGGGGCCTTCCTTCGCCGGCAGGTCGAACAGGACAGTGTCGACGCCTGCGTTGGTCAGGTGGGCGGCGATCTGCGCACCCATCACACCCGCGCCGAGAACAGCAACACGGCGGACAAGAAGTTTCTCAGACATGTTCTTCAACCTTCTGTTTTTACTTCGATTATTTCGCCGGGGCCTGCAGGCCCGCGGCGGCGAAACGGATCAGCTCGCGCGCGGCGCGGGCGCGGTGGGCCGCCTCGCTGCTCCCAGCCGGGCGCTTGATCAGGCCGAAATCGGACATCGCGTAGGTCAGCGAGCCGGCCAGAAAGTCCAGCCGCCAGTAGAGGGTTTCCTTGTCCAGGCGCGGCAGGCAGCCGGCCAGGGCCTTGCCGAACTCGCGCAGCACATGTCCGTAGTGGTCGGACAGGAACTTGCGCAGGCTTTCATTGTGCTCGGCGTAGGCGCGGGCGATGACCCGGACGAAGGAGCCACCACCGTTGCGATCCTGGGCCAGGGCCAGGGCAGGCTCGATGAAGGCGGCCAGGATCGGCTCGAGTTGGCCAGGGTGGTCGCGCAGGGCGCTTTCCAGCTGCTGCAGGCGACTGCTGGTCATGCCGTCCATGCGCCGGCGGAACACTTCGTTGACCAGGTTTTCCTTGGATCCGAAGTGGTAGTTGACCGCGGCGATGTTGACCGCGGCCAGGCTGGTGACCTGCCGCAGCGAAGTGCCGGCGAAGCCATGCTGCGCGAACAGTTCCTCCGCTGCGCCGAGGATCCGGTCCTTGGTGGAGAAGTGTGCTGGCTTGGCCATGCCGCCTACCAATGAATCAAACGATTGTTTAATCGTAGGCCTGCCCGGAGGGCAGGTCATTTTGCGGTGCAGCAATCCGGTGGGGCGGAACTTCAGCAAAGCGGCGTGCAGGGATGTTAGAATTACGCTACGCATTTGAAGCTAAGCCCGCGTCCCGACGTGGGTTTTCGTGTTAACCTCCGGGCCGTCCTGGTCCGGAAATGTCCGTCCGTCACTAGAGAGAAGTCCATGGCGCTGGAGCGCACCCTTTCGATCGTCAAGCCCGATGCCGTCGCCAAGAACGTCATCGGCGAAATCTACTCCCGCTTCGAGAAGGCCGGCCTGAAGGTCGTGGCCGCGAAGTACAAGCAGCTGTCGCGCCGCGAGGCCGAAGGCTTCTACGCCGTGCACCGTGAGCGCCCGTTCTTCAACGCGCTGGTCGAGTTCATGATCTCCGGCCCGGTGATGATCCAGGTGCTGGAAGGCGAGAACGCCGTGCTTGCGCACCGCGACCTGCTGGGCGCGACCAACCCGAAGGACGCCGCGCCGGGCACCATCCGCGCCGACTTTGCCGAGTCGATCGACGCCAACGCCGCGCACGGTTCCGACTCGGTCGAGAACGCCGCGATCGAGGTGGCCTACTTCTTCGCCGCCACGGAAGTGGTTTCGCGCTGATCCGGATGTAGGCACGTGGCCGAGCTGCAGCAGATCCCCAGCATCACATTCGCCGGCGACCCCCTCGCCGGCGACGCGGTGCGCCAGAATCTTCCGCGGGCCGATGCGGCCGCGCGGCAGAACCTGCTCGAGCTCGACCGCGAGGGTCTGGAGCGCTTCTTCGCCGAGACCCTGGGCGAGCAGCGCTATCGCGCCCACCAGGTGATGAAGTGGATCCACCACCGCTACGTCACCGACTTCGACCAGATGACCGACCTCGGCAAGGCGCTGCGCGCCAAGCTGCATGCGCATGCCGAGGTCGTCGTCCCTAACGTCGTGTTCGACAAGCCCTCCGCCGACGGCACCCACAAGTGGCTGCTGGCGATGGGCACCGATGGCAAGAACGCCATCGAGACCGTGTACATCCCCGACAAGGGGCGCGGCACGCTGTGCGTGTCCTCGCAGGTCGGTTGTGGCCTTAACTGCACGTTCTGCTCGACCGCCACCCAGGGCTTCAACCGCAACCTGACCACCGCCGAGATCATCGGCCAGGTCTGGGTCGCCGCGCGCCACCTGGGCAACGTGCCGCACCAGCAGCGCCGCCTCCAGCGCATCGGCCAGGATCGAGTCGCGGCGGAAGCCGCCGGATTTCAG
>JAGHZW010000024.1 GCA_017745195.1 Pseudoxanthomonas sp.
GAAGCGCCTTCAGCCGATTTCCAGGCGGTCGCGGCCGCCGGTGGCGGTGGCAGTGGCGGTGTAGAGGATCTTTTCAATGGACATGGCTGATTCCTTGGTTTCGGGAGGGGTTGCCGTTCGGGCAGGAGTACTTTGCGCCCGACACTGCTACGATCGGTCGCATGAAGTCCTGAAAACTTGATCTGGAGTATTCGATGGTCGATCGACTTGCGGTCCTGCTGGACCAGTTCCCGGTCAGCGCGCAGGTGTTCCAGGCCGGGACGGTGTGCGGCATCAATACGGTCGGCGGTGACGACGGCCTCGGCCAGCTGCACCTGGTCTGGCGCGGGCCGCTGGAGGTTTCCCACGCCGGGACCACGGTCCTGGTTTCCGAGCCGAGCCTGCTGCTGTACCCGCGTCCCCTGGCGCACCGCTTCCGCAGCGATCCGGAGCTGGGGGCGGACATGGCCTGCGCCAACCTGCGCTTCGAGGGCGGCGCGCGGAATCCGGTCGCCGCCGCGTTGCCGGCGTTCACCTGCCTGCCGCTGGCGGCGCTGGAAGGCTCCGGTCCGGTGCTGGCGCTGCTGTTCGAGGAGGCCTTCGAGCATCGCTGCGGCCGCCAGGCCATGGTCGAACGGCTGTTCGAGGTGGTGATGATCCAGCTGCTGCGACACCTGATGGAGAGCGGCGAAGTGCGCGGCGGGCTGCTGTCGGGGCTGGCGCATCCACGCCTGCGCAACGCCATCGTCGCCATGCACGGCGAGCCGGCACGGGAATGGACCCTGGAAGACCTGGCCGGCGTGGCCGGGATGTCGCGCAGCGTGTTCGCCGGCGCGTTCCGCGAAGCGATGGGCACCACGCCCGGCCAGTACCTGCAGGGCTGGCGCGTGGGCCTGGCCCAGCAGGCGCTGCGCCGCGGCCGGCCGCTGAAGGTGGTGGCGGCCGAGGTCGGCTATGGCAGCGAGGCCGCGCTGTCGCGCGCGTTCAAGGCGCACGCCGGGCTGTCGCCTCGTGAATGGCGGCGACAGCAGGCCGGGGAAGCGGCATGAGGGCCGCGGTGCGTCATGCCAATGCGGAGCACGGCCGGTGAGCGCGCCCGGACTCGGTTCCATGCCGGCGACGGCGGCGGCTGTCGCGCCGGAGGCGCCACCCTGCAACCGCGTGCTGCTCGTGCACGGCCTGTGGAACGCCTCCTGGTGGCTGGCGGTCCTGGCCTGGCGCCTGCGGCGATCGGGCTTCGAGGTCGAGACGTTCGGTTACCCGAGCATCGTCGGTGGCCCCGAGCCGGCACTGGCGGCGTTGGCCGAACGCCTGCGCGACCGCCCGCCGCGGCACCTGGTCGGACACAGCCTGGGCGGACTGCTGGCGCTGGAAGTGCTGCGCCGGAACGCCGACCTGCCGGTGGCGAGGGTGGTGTGCCTGGGTTCGCCGCTGCGCGGCAGCGACACCGCCCGCGCCCTGGCGTCGCGTCCACGACTGGCCTGGGCGCTGGGTCGCAGCAGCGTGCTGCTGCGCGCCGGGCTGGATGCGTGGGAGGGCCGCGTGCCGACCGGCATGGTCGCCGGCGACGTGCCGCGCGGGATCGGTCGCCTGCTGCACGCGGTGGATGCGGAGTCGGACGGCACCGTGGCCCTGGCCGAGACCCGCTTGCCGGGCCTGTCCGCCAGCTGCCGCGTGCACGCCAGCCATACCGGCCTGGTGTTCTCGGCGCAAGCGGCACGCCAGGTCGCCGCGTTCCTGCGCACCGGCGCGTTCCTCGATGCGGAGGCGGCGCGCGGGCGCGATGGCGGTCCGGGCGGGCCGGTATAATCGCGTTCCTGCCAGTTGGACGATTGGAACGCACATGGGTCGCGGCCCCTCGATCGAAGCACGAAAGAACGCCACCGATGCCAAGCGCGGCAAGGTATTCACCAAACTGATCCGCGAAATCGGCGTGGCCGCCCGCGCCGGCGGCGGCGACCCGGCCAACAACCCGCGCCTGCGCGCCGCGCTGGACAAGGCGCTGGCCGCCAACATGTCCAAGGACGTGATGGAGCGCGCGATCAAGAAGGCCACCGGTGAGCTGGAGGGCGTCGAGTACGAGGAAATCCGCTACGAGGGCTACGCGCCC
>JAGHZW010000025.1 GCA_017745195.1 Pseudoxanthomonas sp.
GGCCGCCTCGATGATCGCCGAGATGCAGGCCGAGCTGCCGTTGCCGATCCTCGCCCCGCTCGCCCTCGTGCTGAGCCTTTCCGCCTGGGCACGCTGGCGATCCTGCGCCAGGTCGAATGGGCGCGGCGCGAGGGCCTGCAGCACCTCTATCTCGGCTACTGGATCGAAGGCCACGCCAAGATGGACTACAAACGCCGCTTCCAGCCGCTGGAAGCGTTCGACGGCCGGCGCTGGCGACGGTTCGCCGGCTGAACGCCGTGGTGGCCGCGACCGTGGCCGACGCGGCAGCGTCATCGGCGCATGCCAGAATTTGCGCATGCGTACCTTTTTCCGCCTGCTGCCCGCCACCCTCGCCCCGCTCGCCCTCGTGCTGAGCCTTTCCGCCAGCGCCAGTCCGTCGGGTGCCGCCGCGAAGCCTGCCACCACGCCGGCGCCCACGCTGCGCGTGGCCACCTACAACACCTCCCTCTACGACGATGCCGCCGGCGGCCTGGTCCGGCGACTGCAGGCTGGTGATGCCGGCGCGCGCAAGATCGCCGCGGTGCTGCAGCAGGTGCGCCCGGACCTGGTCCTGCTCAACGAATTCGACTACGACGCCGAGGGCAAGGCCGCCGACCTGTTCCAGCGCGACTACCTGGAGCAGCCGCAGCCGGGCGGCGGCGCGGCGCTGCACTATCCCTACCGCTACCTCGCCGAAGTGAACACCGGCGTGCCCAGCGGCCTGGACCTGGATCGCAACGGCACGGTGGGTGCGCCTGAGGCCTTGGCCGAAGGAAACGGGAACGCCGGCCGCAACCGCGGCAACGATGCCTGGGGCTTCGGCCTGCACCCGGGCCAGTACGGCATGCTGGTCCTGTCGAAGTACCCGATCGACGCGGAACAGGTGCGCAGTTTCCGCCTGCTGCGCTGGGCGTCGATGCCCGGTGCGCGGCGCCCGATCGATCCGAAGACCGGCCAGCCCTGGTACGACGATGCGACCTGGGCGCAGCTGCGGCTGTCGTCCAAGTCGCACTGGGACGTGCCGGTGCACACGCCGGGCGGCACCGTGCACTTCCTGGTCTCGCACCCGACTCCGCCGGTGTTCGACGGCCCGGAGGACCGCAATGGTGCGCGCAACGCCGACGAGATCCGGCTGTGGCAGGAATACCTGTCGGCCGGCGCGCAGGCCTGGCTGTGCGACGACGCCGGCCGCTGCGGCGGCCTGCCCGCCGACGCACGCTTCGTGATCGCCGGCGACCTCAACAACGATCCGGTCGACGGCGACGGCCGCCACGAGGCCATCGTCGGCCTGCTCGAGCACCCGCGCGTGCTGCGCATGGCCACGCCGCGCTCGGAAGGCGGTGCGGAAACCGCGCGCGCCTATGCGGCCAAGGGGCTGCAGCACCGCGGCGCGCCGGAGCACGTCACCGGCGATTTCGGCCCCAAGGCCGGCGCGATGCGGCTCGACTACGTGCTGCCCTCGACCGGTTTCGAACTGCGCGGCAACGGCGTGTTCTGGCCGGCTTCGACCGAGCCGGCCGCCGCGATCGCCGATGGCAGCGACCACCATCTGGTCTGGATCGACCTGGCGCTGTAGATCGCGCCCGCCGACACGCGGGTCAGTCGACCCGCAGTTCGATCCCGATCGCCTCGGCCGCGTCGCGCGCGATCGCACGCGCGGCGTCGATGCCTTCGGCGCGCGCCAACGTCACGCCGACCCGGCGATGGCCTTCCACGCTTGGCTTGCCGAACAGCCGCAACGCGGTGTCGGCGACCTGCAGCGCGGCGTCGACGTTGGAGAACACCGGCACGCCGTGGCCGTGCGCCAGCAGCGCGCACGAGGCCGACGGGCCGTTCTGGCGGATCACCGGGACCGGTAGGCCGAGGATCGCGCGCGCGTGCAGGGCGAACTCGCTCAGTTCCTGCGAGACCAGCGTGACCAGGCCGGTGACGGCGACGATCAGCGGTACCAGTGCTTCCATTG
>JAGHZW010000026.1 GCA_017745195.1 Pseudoxanthomonas sp.
GCTTCTTCCTGTCGGTGACCGGGATCGATCCGGGCCTGGTGGCCGAGCGCCTGCGTGCGCACGAGGTGATCCTGCCGCAGCCGCACCCGGACACCGGCGCGTTCGCACTGCAGGTCAACCCGACCCTGTTGCGCACCGATCCGGCCGCGCTGGCCCGGCGTTTCGTCGAAGCGCTTTGAACCGTCACGTGGCCGGGGCAGTGCGGTCGATGCTTGGGCTCCGGTGCTTCCGCTACGCTTCGCCGGATCGTGGCGGTGGGAAGGCGGCATGAGCGAGGCGACAATGCGGTTCCTTGCACTGGCGTGCCTGCTGGCTGCGACGACCGGCTGCCACCGGTTCGTCGCGGTGGAAGACCGGATCAACGCCGCCGTGCCCCTGGCCAGCGAAGTGGCCGAAGCCCGCCAGGCCTTCGATGCGCAGGCCGGTGCACTGGGCGTCGATACCGCACGCGTCGACGCCCGATTCCGCGAGCAACTGAAGATGCGTGCGCGGCAATGCGCGCACGACTACACGCCATCCTGGCTCGACAGCGAAGACAAGGTGCGTTCCCGGCTCGTCGACGCCGCATGCTTCAAGGACGCCGACCGCGCGCTCGTACGGTGGATCGGCCTGCGCCATGCCGGCCTGCTGCTGGCCGCCCCGCCGCTGCGCCCAGTGCCCGCCCGCCCCGTGGCCGCGCTGACCGCCAGCACGCGCATCTCCGAAGGCAGTTTCCCGCGCGACGCCGGCATCGCCGTGCTGCACACCGGCGCTTCGCACGAGGTCTTCGACCTGGGCAGCGGTGAACGCCTGCAACTGATTCCACGCGGCCGGCGCACTTTCATCGTCGACATCTCCGACAACGGCCGCCTGCTCAGCCTCGACCAGGACCAGGCCGCCGTCGTGGTCGACGTCGAGCACGGCAGGCCATTGCTGCGGCTCGACGATGTCGCCGACCAGCGCATGTTCTGGCTCGGCCAGGCCGGTGCGGTGTACCTGCGCGACGGCGAACGCACCCCGCTGTTCGTCGACCTGTGGGGTGGCCGCGAGACTCCGGTCCCCACATCGCTCAACCTGCTGGGTGCAGTCGCGCCGGCACCCGCCCACGACCGCTACGCGCTGCTTGGCTTCACCCGCCACGCCAGCATCGACCTGTATCGCGACGGGCAGGGCTGGACCGCCCTGCTGGCCGGGGAGGCAAGGCCGGCGCAGGCAGTCGGCCATTGGCCGCGGCGCAACCTCACCGCCGATGGGCGCCTGTTCCTCGGCCAGCAGAACGGCCCGATCCTGTTCGATCTTGCCAGCCTGCAGGTCCGCAAGCCGGATCTGGCGCCGCTGTTGCTGGCCATGACCGTGCCCACGCCCGATCCGGACATCGTCTACCTGTTCGGCCACTACCGCACGGCTGGCGACATCGAGTACCAGGCATTGCTGTACTCGATCAGCCAGCACACCCTGGCATCGGCGCGTATCGGCAAGCGCGTGTCCTCGACGGTGGCCTACCTCCCGTCGATCCGGCGCAACGCCCTGCTCGACCGCTCGCGACTGATTCTGCTCGATGGCCTGGAGCCGGCCGGGACGGCAATGGATGCCGATGCCTACCTGCGCCAGCTGCCGGCGGTCGCCGAGCCGGTCGACGAAGCCGAGGACAGCGATGCCGCGCTGGATGCATGGAATGCGGCCGTGCAGGCACAGGAGCAGGCGAAGCCCTGAGCCGCGACATCCCGGCCGGGCGCGCAACGGCCGCTGAATATCGACGGACGGCGGACACCGCGGCGCGCACGGAGCGGCGTAGCGTCGGCATCGGGGCGACCGGCCCCGCTGCAGGGAGTGGACCATGGCGTTCAACGGCGCAGCAAAGAGTGGACCGCTGGCCGACATCAACGTCACCCCACTGGTGGACGTGATGCTGGTGCTGC
>JAGHZW010000027.1 GCA_017745195.1 Pseudoxanthomonas sp.
TCACGAACCACAGCTCGCCGGCACCGCGCTCGATGAAGTTGTAGAAGTCGCCGCCCACCGCCTTGGCCGGCTCCAGCAGCGCCCGCGCCTCCACGTGCTCGTGGCCGCGGTCGATGGTGCGGCCCTGCGGCAGCATCGCCATCTGGATGTCGCGGGCGATCGACAGTTCGCTCTCCAGCTTCTGCCGGGCCGCACCCATCTCCTCGATCTCGCGCAGCTGCCGGCGGATCGACAGGCGCGCCCGTTCCAGCGTGCGCGCCAGCACCCCGACCTCGTCGCGGCGATCCTGCTGGGCCAGCGGGATGTCGTCGTCGCCGGCGATGGCATGCACCGCCGAGGAGGTCAGCCGTTCCACCGGCCGGCTGACCAGCATGCCGACCCGGCGCACCAGCAGCGTGGCCAGCAATCCCAGCAGCAGGCTGATCACGACCAGCACCAGCAGGGCACGGTCGAAGCGGTCCATCACCAGGTCGTAGGACTCGCCGACCATCAGCATCCAGCCGGTGTCGCCGACCGGCTCGACCGCGGTGAAGCGCATCCGGCCGGTGTTGGTGTCCACGTGCTGGAAGTACGTGGGCCTCTGCTCGCGCATGGCCTGCACGGCCGGGACCAGGTCATCGCGACCGCTGCGTTCGATGAACGCTTCGAAGGTCTCCAGCGCCTGCGCGCCGGGGATGGTGGTCATCGCCAGCGTGCCCTGCGGCGCCACCAGGGTCACCCGGTTGCCGGGCAGGTGGGCCAGGCTTTCCACCGGCGCGACCAGTTCGTCCAGGCGCATGTCGACGCTGGCCATGCCGCGCGCCGGCGGCGGCAGCGGCAGGTTGTAGGTGGCCATCCACACGTCGCCGGCGGTGCGGTTGAGGTAGGGCTCGGACCACCAGCCCTGCGTCGCGCCCAGCGTGCGCTGGTACCAGCCCTGCGCGTGGTAGTCGTAACCGTCGACGATGAAATCGCGCAGCCGGCCCTGCTCGCCGACATAGCGCGCGTACGCAGCCTCGCCGGGGCGGCGCGGCTCCACGGTCAGCAGCACGCCGGCCGCGCCGGGGATGCTGTCGACCACCGCCGCCTGCGCCTGCTGCAGTTCTTCCGGCGCCAGCGCGGTGGCCGAGACCAGCCGGGCCAGGTTGCCGGTCGCAATGGTCAGCGTGCGCAGGTTGTCGTCCAGCCGCCCGGCCGAGTTGATCGTGGTGGCGCGGGTATCGCGGCGGGCGTTGTCGAGGATCTCGCGGCGCAGGTACCAGGCCGTGGCCAGGGTCACGCCGAGCAGGAACAGCAGGGTGGTCAGGCCCGACCACAGCGCGATGCGCGTGCGCAGGCTGTGGTGCCAGCGCACCTCGTCGGCGGCCGCCGGCGTATCGGGCAGATCGGGGGTGTCGCTGGTCATCGGGCCCGTTCCCACGGCGGACGCCGCATCATAAGCCGCGGCCCGTTCGCCGCGGCGTGCACCACGTCGCGGTCATTCCTCTTCGTGGCGCCGGCTGATCGCCAGGATGGTGATGTCGTCGGACTGCGGCGCGTCGCCGGCGAAGCGGCGCACGTCCTCGAGCAGGCGCCGGCAGGCGGTGGCCGCGTCGTCGCCGCGGACCAGCGCGTGCAGCAGGCGCTCGCTGCCGTACGCCCGGTCCTGCGCGTCGAACGCCTCGGTCACCCCGTCGGTGTAGCCGACCAGGGCGCAACCGGCGCCGAGCACGCCCTCGTACAGCGGGAAATCGGTCGCCGTCTCGAACCCCAGCGGGCCGCCGCTGGGTAGCGACAGCAGTTCCGCGCGGCCGTCGGTGTGCAGCAGCAGTGGCGGCTCGTGGCCGGCGCTGGCCAGGACGAAGCGGCCGCTGGCCACCTCCAGTCGCCCGCACAGCACGGTGGCGAACATGCA
>JAGHZW010000028.1 GCA_017745195.1 Pseudoxanthomonas sp.
AACGCGTACAGCAACGCATCAGCGATGGCCGGCTCGTCGTCGGCGACCAGGATCAATGGGCTCGTCTGCGTCTTGCTTGGCTGGCATGGCGGCATGCC
Organism: Pseudoxanthomonas sp.; assembly: GCA_017745195.1. GTDB lineage: Bacteria > Pseudomonadota > Gammaproteobacteria > Xanthomonadales > Xanthomonadaceae > Pseudoxanthomonas. The sequence continues at coordinate 99 of JAGHZW010000028.1, forward strand.
GGCAAGCATAGCGCCACCGCCCGCCGGCAACGTCGGCGCCCCCGGCCCTCCGGGGGTTGGGGTCAGAACCCGAACCCGAGCCTCGTCGTCCATTGCCGTTCGTCGCTGCGCGCACCCAGTCGCTGGTCGTAGCCGAACTCCCACGACACGCGCCGGCTCAGCATCGCTTCCGCGCCAATGCCGACCAGTCCGCCGGAAGCATAGAGACCATCCCCGTACAGCGGCGACCACGCATCGGCGCCGACGAAGCTGGCCTGCGCGTAGAGGCCGTTCCCGGCCAGCGACTGCTGCCACTCGGCGAAGCCATGCACGCCGACCCGTCCCCAGCGCTTCCCGGCGCGCAGCCCGGCGATCGCACGTACCCACTCGGCACTGCCGGCGCCGACCTTCAGGCCGAAGCCGCTGCCGCCGGTCTCGCTGAAACCGCCGCGATCGATCCGCATGTAGTCCATGCTCGCGTACGGTGTGACCCCGCCAAAGTGGTAGCCGGCCTCCATGTTCGCGGTGAGGAAGCTGTCGGCGTAGTCGGTCGCGACGAATTCATGGCTTTCGCCCAGCTGCACGTCACGCCGGAGCTGGCGCTGGTACCGGCCCGCGCCCACCTGGCCCACGGCGTAGGCGCGGCCATACACGTGGCCCAGGTAGAACTGGGCCTGCGACTGGCGCTCCTGGGCACGGTCGCGGCCCGCCAGGTCGTGGCCGGTGCTGGTCGTCTCGCCGAAGGCGAAACCCGCCACGCGGTTGGCGCCGACATCCAGGTCGCCGCCGTTCACCCAGCCGTTGCTGCTGAAGCTGCCGTTGCCGATCCCGTCCAGCCGCGCCGACCAGCCACCGCGCAGCGAAGGCTCGCCGAGCCGCGCGTCAAAACGCCCGGATACCGCACGCCGGCTGGCATCCATGTTGTCGAAGGTCATCGCATCGGCCTTGGCGTGCATCTCGCCTGACAGGCTTCGCAGCGACGCCTTGGCAACGGCTTCGTTCGCCGAGGACTGGATGCGACCCGCACCGGCCAGGAAATCGGCCGACACTCCGCCGCCTGCATCGATGCCGTCGAAGGTATCCTCGACGCGTTGCGCGGAGGCCATGGAAGCCGGGGTTATCCCGCTGAACGACGCGGCGGCGACGACCACGTTGGTGCGGACGATGTCCAGATAGATGTTGTTGGCGTCGTAGCTGAGCGTGCTCTGCGAGAAGGTGTACAGGGGCGAGGGGCCATCCAGGAAGAAGAGCTTCGAGAATTCGCCGGAAATCCCGCCTTCGGCGTGCATGATGGTCTGCCGTGCCTGCAGCACGTAACCGGCGTCCGGCCAGCTGACCCGCAATGAAACCAGCCCGGTGGCCGTGTCGACGAACCTGATGCTCCCGCCGACATCCAACGGCAGCGCGCCAATTTTCGTGGAGATCGTGCTGAACATGTTGCCCCGGCTGGGGTTGTCGTTGAGCCCACCCAGCTGCAGGTCGCCCTTGATGCGGGGCGTGCCATCGCCCGCGTATGCGATCTCCAGTATCGCGTCGTTCGTGTTTACGAAATCGCCCTCGACGGTACTTCCCTTGTCGATGATGAAGTACCCCTGGTTGCGCACATCGCCGTTCACCCGGCTGCCTTCGTTCATCCGCATGTAGCCGTCCAGCACCCGGGCGCTCGCAACCGAACCTGTCAGGCCAACGCCGCCCAGCGTCACGGTGAAGTTCTCGTCCGGCTCCCCCTCGCCGGATATGACGATGCCGCCCTGGTTCGTATTGTTGCCCGTCAGGTCGAGCAC
>JAGHZW010000029.1 GCA_017745195.1 Pseudoxanthomonas sp.
CAGGATGGCTTGCTGGGTATCGGTCAGGTCCATGGTTAGTAGTAATACTACTAACCATGGACCGGTTGACAACCCTCCGGGCTACATGGAAATTAATTTACGTTTTGCATAAAACTCAAGGAGAGAGTTCATGGATACCCGCACAAAGATCCGCCGCCACGGCTACCACCTGATGTCGCTGGCTTCGCTGGGCACCTTGGGCGTTGCCCTGATCGGCCTGCTGTTGATCGGCCTGCCCTGGCTTGCCCAGTGGATTCCGCAGGCCGGCAACTTGCCCGGCGCGGTCGAATCCGAACAGATGCAGGACATGGGCACCACCGGTCGCTGGCTGCTGAGCCTTGCCGGCCTGCTCTGGACGCTGGCCCTCCTACTGCCGTTGCTGACCCTGCGCCGGCTGGGCGCAGCCCTGTACCGGCATGAGGCCTTGAGCAGGCCGGTCGCCGGTGCCTTCGGGTGGCTGGCCCATTCGCTGCCGATCTACGCCCTGCTTTCCTTCACGGGCAGCGTGCTGGCCGCCATCGCAAGCGGCATCGATGGCGACGATGCGCAGCAGTTCAAACTCGAGTTCGGCTTCGGTGGCGGCTACGTCTTCCTGATCGCGTGCCTGTGCCTGTACAGCGTTGCCCACCTTATGCGGCTGGCGACCGAAGCCGCCGACGATGCGCGGAGCTTCGTCTGAGTTGCGACGCGAACCGGAAGCCGGCATGACGTCTGCCCCGTCCCGGGGAAAACATGGAGCACGAATAGGTATGTACGCGATCGACGAAGAGCAGATCCGCCAGCATGGCCGGCACCTGGCCATGCTGGCGATGCTGGGCCAGGCCATCGCCGTCCTGAGCCTGATCCGGACCCCGATGGTGCTTTACCGGATCCAGGAACCCACCGCTGGAGGAAAGCCGCCGCTGCCCTTCCTGCTGGACACCTACGTCCGAGGCCCGTTCGCACCGTACAACTGGCACGGCCTCCTGTTCGTCGCCGCCTTCTTCGTGCTGCTGGAATGCCTGCGCCGACTGGGCCGCTCGATGCGCACCGACATGCCGTTAGGCGGGGAAACGGCGCGCTGGATCGGCATATTGCGCTGGGCGTGCGTGCCCTTGGCCTTGCTGGCCTGCGTCCAGGTGGAGATGGAACCGTCGATGCAGGACGGCGTGCTGCTCGGTTTCCACGCAACGTACGATTTCAGCGTGACTGCGCTGTATTTCGCCCTGCTGGCCGTCGCCGGGCTGTCGCTGGTCCACCGCATCGTGCGGCATGCAGTGGTGCTGCACGCCGAGAACGAGAGTTTCGTCTGATGCCCATCATCGTCAACCTCGACGTGATGCTGGCGCGGCGCAAGATGAAGTCGAAGGAGCTGGCCGACGCCATCGGCATCAGCGAGACAAACCTTTCGCTACTCAAGCAGGGACATGTCAAAGGCGTGCGCTTCGGCACACTCGAAGCGATCTGCAAGGTATTGGACTGCCAACCGGGCGATCTGCTGGAGTATCGGCCGGAGGAATAACAGGGAGCGCCCCGCGCCCTACGGACGCGGGCAAGCGAAGGCCCGTCAGCGCCGCCCGCTGCGCCAGATCGACAGCAGGATCCACATCCCGATCAGCGCCGCGCCGACGAAGCCGGCCGCGCCCAGCGCCAGAAGCCAGCGACTGGGCACGCCACCGCCGGCGGCGTTCATCACGATCGACGAGCCGATCACCAGCGCGGCGGTGACCACGCCCATGGTCAGGCGGTTGGCGGCACGGTCTACCTGTTCGCCGAAGGCCTTCAGCGAGGTCACCTCGATCTGCATGTTCAGGCGAC
>JAGHZW010000030.1 GCA_017745195.1 Pseudoxanthomonas sp.
TGGCCTGGCGTTCGGAAGGCATGCAGGACGATCCGCACGCGTGCCTGCGCGACGTCCTCGCCCGCGTCGCCGCGCTGCCGTCCTGAGGGCGGAACACCGGGTGGCGGCCCACAACGGCCGTCATCCGGTGCGTGCCTGTGCCGGATACGGGCATCGGCAACCGCACGCGAGCTCCATTCCTGGCCCGCAGCCCAGGTCCGTCACCACCGACGCGATGGCCGTTCAGTAGTACAGCGTCGCCACCACGATGTCGTCGTAGTGGCCCGGTGGCACGTCGGCCTGCGCGGGAACGCGGCCGTAGACGGTGACGGTGACCGGATTGCCGTAGGCGTCGGTGCTGCCGGACAGGCGATCGTCGGCGCCGGTGTCGCCCCAGGCCTGGCTGCGGGCCGGGTCGCGATAGAGCTCGTAGCCGATCTCGCCATTGCTGCCGGCCATGCGCCGCAATCCCCCGGCGTAGTTCATGCCGTTGCCCAGGCCCAGGCTCCAGTCCGCGCCGCTGGGACATTCGACGCGGATGCTCGAGGTTTCCTGCACCGGCCGGGCCAGCGTGTCGACCTGGCCGAAATCCATGTTCGTCGCACTGAGCGTGCAGGCGTCCTCGAACCAGGCCACGATTTCCTGTTCGCTGAAGTAGGACGTGGCGCCGCCGCTGCAGTTGCTGGTCGCCGGCGCCTGCGACTGGTTGTACAGGTAGAGCAGCCTGCCCTGGATCCCCACCTCCTTGAACTGGGCGAACGTGGGCACCGACTGCCCGGGCCGAACCTGGCCATATACGTAGGCCGGAATCTCGACGATATCGTTGGCCGGTACATTCAGGTGCAGCTGGTAGACCGGCTGCGGGCCGCTCAGGTCGCCGATCATCTGCTGGTGTCCCGGGTCAGCGTAGATGTCGTAGTCGAGGTACGCGCCGTTGTAGTTGGTCATCCGCCGCGGGTTGATCGAGCCCTGCGCCCCCGGCCCGAGGTACACGCACGTCGTGAAGTAGTAACGGGCGTTGTACGGCGCCTGGCAGCGGATCAGGATCTCGCCGGTGGCGCGCGCGCCGGCCGGTGTCACCGTACCGAAATCCAGGCCGAAGCTGTTCTGCACCCAGCACTGCTGTGCGCGCGCCGGCGCCAGCGTGCACGCGAGCACGGCCGCCAGCACCAGCAGCATTCCCCAGCGCCACGCAGGCGCGTTCATCGGCATGGCAGTTCTCCCAGTTCGATCCAGCCGCGGGGCGGCAGCGTGTCCGGCAACGTCGCGATGCATTGGCCCTCATCCAGCTGCACGCGCAGCTGCGCGCCGGCCGGTGGATCCTGCAGGTAGGCGCGACCGTCATAGCCGATCGAACTCACCGGCGTGGCGGTGCCGTCGGCGGCGACCAGCTCCGCCGGCGAACCGGGTGGCAGCAGCTCGCCATCGGTGCCGCGAAGCGACATCCCGACCGTGGCCGTGGCGCGCATCGGGAAGCGCGCGAGCATGCCGCTGCCGGTGGCCGGCACCGCCTGCATCTCGGTGGTCGCCACGCTGACATCGGCCGGCAGCACCAGCGCATCGATCGACAGGTCGTTGTCCTGCCACGCGTTGAGCGGGGTGACCAGCAGCAGTCCGCGCTGGTCGGTGACGCCGACCAGGCGGT
>JAGHZW010000031.1 GCA_017745195.1 Pseudoxanthomonas sp.
ACCGTGAGGCGGTAATCCAACCAACCAAGAGCAAGAGAGAGAGGACACCATGAAAGGGAACATGAAATGGACCGTGCTTGCCGTCGCCATTGCCGCTGCGGCCGCCGCCGGGAACGCCGTTGCCAATGATCACGGGCATGGCCACGACAACGACCATGAGTACAACCTGGACGTTGACATCGATACCGACATCGACACCGACATCGATACCAAAGTCCACAACGAATACGAGAACGAGGTCTCGAACAAGTTCAAGAACGAGGTCTCCAACAAGTACTACGGCGAGTACAAGACCAGGACCGACATCGATACCGATATCGACACGGACATCGACTACAACCGTGAAGTCAATGACCATACGGATATCACCTACGATTCGGATACCAACATCAACAAGGCCGTCGACGAGCATGGCGTTTCCGCCGAACTCGAGTCCGACCTGTCGCTGACCTCGGATATCGACATCACCGGCAACCCGACCGTGTCGGGCGACCTGGAGATCGATTCGGCCGCGATCGCCGTGATCGACAATCGCCAGAGCAACGGTGGCAATCTCGGCTTCAACGACGTCCTGACCAACGACGCGTCGATCGGCGACAACACCGCCACCTCCGCCGAGGGCAACCTGGGCTTCAACGTCGCCGCCGGCGACAACAACCAGCAGGACAACGCTGCCGCCCTGTCCGCGGCTGATGCCAGCTTCGCGTTCGGCCTGGCCGATTCGAAGGTGCTGGTGCAGCAAACCGGCGCGGGCAATGCGACCAGCAACCTGGGCAACACCAACACGGCCACCGTGGGCGACGCGGCCTTCGCCGATGCCACCGGCAACATCGGCGTGAACGTGACGTCGGGCAACAACAACCAGCAGAAGAACTCGCTGGCTGCTTCGGTCGCCACCTCGAAGTACGCTTCGGCGGCGGTCAGCTCCAACCAGCAGTCGTCGGGCAACTTCGTTGCCAATTCGCCCAAGCGTGACGTGCAGTACGACCGCGTCGGCATTTCGCTCAGCGGCCGCGTTGCCGGTGGCACCATCGCCGTTGGCGCTGGCGGCTACGAGGGCAAGGCGTCGGGCGAAACGTCCAGTGAGGGTGCTGCCTACCAGATGGACAATTTCTATCTGGATACCTGGAGCGGCGCGCTGCCGCACGAGAACGGCCAAAGCACCGGTCACATCGACATGGATACCGCCATCCAGAACGGCGTCGAGAACCCGCTGCGTGACGGCACCCAGGGTGGCATCGCGTTCGATACGGCCGACGAAGGTACCTATGAAGGCACCGAAGAAGGCGATCTGGGCTTCCTGGAGCTCGGCTATGCCGACCTGTGGGCCAGCCTGAGCGGCTACGTGACCATCGCCCGCAATGTCGTGGATACCTACGCGACCAACACCGCCTCGCTGTCCGGCGATGCCTTCGCGCGTGCCAGCGGCAACATCGGCGTGAACGTGTCGGCCGGTACCGGCAACCAGCAGGCCAACAGCCTGTCGATGGCCGTCGCACAGCCGTCGACCGGTGGTGGCGGTGGCGGCGGTGGTGGCGAGTAAGCGTAGCGATCAACCATCCCGCAAGGGATGAAAGAGTGACTCCCGGCCATCCGCCGT
>JAGHZW010000032.1:0-542 GCA_017745195.1 Pseudoxanthomonas sp.
GCCTCGCCGACGGCGTCGCGGGCGCGGTTGATCGCCTCGCCGGCGGCTTTGCGGGTCTCGGCCACCGGCAGCACCCTGCAGGGCAAGTACGACGTGGGCGGCGACATCCTCGCCGCTTCGATCAACTACAAGTTCTGATCGGAACCGCCGTCCTGCGACACGAAAAAGCCCCGCTCCGGCGGGGCTTTTTCTTTGCCGGCGCCGTCGTTGCCGCGGCGCCCGCCGTGCTCAGTACGGCAGCCCGGCCACGGGCAGCTCGATCGACCACACCGCGCCGGCACCGGTGAGGTACAGCGTGCGCCGCTGCGGCCCGCCGAATGCAGCGTTGGTCACGTTCGCGTCGACCTTGATCATCGCCAGCGCCTGGCCTTCCGGCGAAAGCACGCGCACATGCTGGCGGGTGTGCTCGGTGAGGTAGATGTTGCCGAGGCAGTCGACCGCCAGGCCGTCGGGAATGACCGCGTCGGTGACGAGGTCGCGATGCGCCTGCGGCCGGCCGTCGACCAGCGTGTACGCGCGCAGCAGCTCCTTCAGGCAGTCGA
>JAGHZW010000032.1:598-2130 GCA_017745195.1 Pseudoxanthomonas sp.
CGATCCGGTTTCCGCGCAGCAGCGCCGTCTTCGCCCAGGGCCATGCCGTTGCTGCCGCTCGGATCGATCACCGTCTCCAGCTGGCCGTCGGTGGTCAGCCGACGGATGCGCGAAGGAAAGCCTTCGGCGAAGGTGAAGTCGGAGAAGTACAGCGCCTGCCCGTTCCACACCGGGCCTTCGTACAGGCCCTTCGAGCCGTCGCCATCGGCGGCAGCGATCCGCGTGGCGACCAGATCACCGGACGGCGCGGTACCGGGCTCGCCCTGGCAATAGGGCGACGTGCTGGCGGTGGCCGCTGCAGGCGCGGCCGCAGCGTTGGCAGGCGGAGGCGCCTGCGGCTGGGCCGGTTCCGGCTCGGCGGCGCGCTGGCAGGCGGCGAGCAGGACCGCGACCAGCGCGGCGGACAGCGTGGTACGGAGAGCGACAGGACGCATGCGGAAAGCTCCGGCGGGAAACATCCCATCGTAGCGTGCCGCCCGCGTCCATCCCGCTGCGGTTGCCACTGCAACCGCCGCCGCCGCTGCCTTCAGCCGGCGATGAGCCCGCGCAGCGTCGCCTTGAGCCGGCGGCCTTCCTGGTGGAAATAGGCGCGCTCCTCGCGCCAGGCCGGGAAGCGTCGCTCCACTTCGCGCCAGAACGCCGGCGAGTGGTTGGCTTGGAGCAGATGGCACAGCTCGTGGACCAGCACGTATTCGAACGCCGACGGCCGGGCCAGGACCAGGGCCAGGTCCAACGCCAGGCTGCAATCGGGCGCCAGCGAACCCCACTGCGAAGACATCACCTTCAGCCGCAGCTGGCGTGGCGCGCGCGGCAGCCCGGGCAGGTAGGCCGGCAGCCAGCGGCCGACGTCGGCGCGTGCCTCGGCCTCGTAGAACGCGCGTAGCGCGCGGCGCAGTGCCGCCTCGGACGCGCGCTCGGGGCGCTGCACATGGATGCCGCCGTCGTCGCGGGCGATGCGGATGTAGCGGCCTTCGAGCCAACGCAGCGGGACGGTCCCGCCGCGCAGCGGCAGTGCGCTGGTGTGCCCGGGCTCCAGCGCGGCCAGCGCTACATCGGCCAGCTGGTGGCGGTCCAACTGCGTGGCCAGCCAGTCGCGGTGTTCGTGCAGGAAGCGGTCGCCGGACACCAGGCTGGCGCGCATCGGCAAGGTCAGGCGTGCGCCGCGTTCGTCCACGCTGAGCTTGAGCCGGCGCGCGCGCGGGTCGCGCACCCGCTGCACGTCGATGCGACGGCCGTCTTCGAGCTCGAGTTCGAGCGAGTCGCGCTGCAGGCGCTGGGGTGACCGGGTGATCAGGCGGTGAAGCAACGAGGGCATGAGGCCCATTCTAGGCGTAAAGCCACATGCGGGCCGCGGCTACTGCCTGCGCCGCTTCGGCTCAGAGGCTGTTTCCCGCCGGCAGGTAAACCATCGCCGAAGAACGGAGCGCATCTGCGTAATTGGGGATGCGGGGTGCTTCCGGCTTTGGATTCGCAAGAGCGTCCGCCTCCTGGCGCCAGCGGCGCAGCAGGCGCTCGCACCGATCTGCCAGCCC
>JAGHZW010000033.1 GCA_017745195.1 Pseudoxanthomonas sp.
GGTGTTCGGCGACAACCCGGACGACACCGACGACCTGCTCTCGCCGCTCGGGCCGGACACCGGGTTGTTGCTGAAAGTGCATACCTCCAACTACCGGATCGAGGGCTTCACCGCCGAAGTGCCGGCGCCGGAACTGGCCGCGATCGCGGCGGAAGCGGGCGTGCCGCTGCTCAACGACCTTGGTTCCGGATCGCTGCTGGACCTGTCGGCGTTCGGCCTGCGCCGCGAGCCGACGGTGCGCGAAGCGGTGGCCGAAGGCGCCGGCCTGGTCACCTTTTCCGGCGACAAGCTGCTCGGTGGCGCGCAGGCCGGATTCATCGTCGGCACGCAGGCATTGATCGCCGCGATCGAGCGCAATCCGCTGCGCCGCGCGCTGCGGCTGGACAAGATCCGCCTGGCGGCACTGGAGGCGACCCTGCGCCTGTACCGCGATCCCGATCGCCTGGTGCAGCGCCTGCCGACCTTGCGCCTGCTCGCCCGCCCGCTGGAGGACATCGTCGCCCAGGCAGGACGGATGGCGCCGCGGGTCGGTGCGCTGCTTGCACCCCATGGCTACACCGCAAGTGCCTGCGACTGCCGGAGCCAGGTCGGCTCAGGCGCGCTTCCGCTGGACACGCTTGCCAGTGCCGGCCTGCGCATCGTCGCCGTGGAGGGCGGCGGTGATGCGCCCGACCGGCTGTCGGCCCGCCTGCGCGCGCTGCCGGTGCCGGTGATCGGCCGGATCCACGACGGCGCGCTGCTGCTGGACCTGCGTTGCCTCGATGACGACCACGCGCTGCTGTCCACGCTCGCGGAGCTGCCTGCGCCGTGATCGTCGGCACCGCCGGCCATATCGACCACGGCAAGACCGCGCTGGTGAAGGCGCTCACCGGCGTCGACGCGGACCGCCTCGCCGAGGAGAAGGCGCGCGGCATCACCCTCGACCTCGGTTTCGCCTACGCCGACCTGGCCAACGCGGACGATGGCGTGCCATCGCCTGCAGGACAGGGTGGCCGCATCACCGGATTCGTCGATGTGCCCGGGCACGAGAAGCTGGTGCGGACCATGCTCGCCGGCGCGGGTGGCATCGACTTCGCCCTGCTGGCAGTGGCCGCCGACGACGGGGTGATGCCGCAGACGCGCGAGCATGTGGCGATCCTGGACCTGCTCGGCCTGACCGCCGGCGTGGTGGCGATCACCAAGGCCGACCTGGCCGACGCCGCGCGCCGCGCCGAAGTGGAGGCGCAGGTCCGCGGGTTGCTGGCCGACACCGGATTGGCCGCTGCGCAGGTGATCCCGGTTTCGACCGTGAGCGGCGAGGGAATCGGCGCGCTGCGCCTGGTCCTGCTGCGTGCGGAAGCGGCACTGGCGCCGCGTGCGGCCGGTGGCGCGTTCCGCCTGGCGGTGGACCGCAGCTTCACTCTCGCCGGCACCGGTACGGTGGTGACAGGCACCGTGCTTTCGGGCCGCGTCGCGGTGGGCGACCCGGTGGTGATCAGTCCGCTCGGGTTGCCGGCGCGCGTGCGCGGCATCCACGCGCAGGACCGCAAGGTCGGGGCCGGGTTCGCCGGCCAGCGCTGCGCGCTGAACCTGGCCGGCGAGGGTGTGGCGAAGGAGGCGATCGAACGCGGCGACGTGATCCTTTCGCCCGGCCTGCACGCACCCGGCGACCGCATCGATGCGGTGCTGCATGTCCTCCCGTCGGAAACGCGGCCGGTGACCACCTGGTTCCCGGCGCGGCTGCACAGCCATGCGGTGGAAGTCGGCGCGCGGATCGTGCCGCTGTCCGGCGACCTGCAGCCGGGGCAGACGGGCTTCGTGCAGATCGTGCTGGACCGGCCGATCGCCGCCGCGGTCGGCGACCGCTTCGTGCTGCGCGACACGTCCGCCAGCCGCAGCCTCGGTGGCGGCCGCTTCGTCGACCTGCGTGCGCCATCGCGCAAGCGCGGCACGCCGCAACGGCTGGCCTGGCTCGACGCCGCGCATGTCGTGCAGCCCGCACAGGCCCTGGCGCGGATGATGGCGATCGCGCCGGTGGACCTGCCCGGTTTCCTGCGCGACCGCGCGCTCGACCCGGCCGAAGGCCCGCGGCTGTGCGCCGAGGCCGGGGCGCAGATGATCGGCACGCACGCGTTCTTTGCCGCGGGCCTGGCCGCGCTGCGCGAGAGCCTCGCCGGCACGCTCGCGCAGTTCCACGAGGCCAATCCCGACCTCGCCGGCCTCGGCCGCGAGAAGCTGCGCCTGACCCTGCAGCCGCGCCTGCCGAAGGAGGTGTTCCTCGCCTGGCTGCAGGGCGAGGCCGGCGCGCGGCGCATCGTCCTCGATGGCGCCTTCGTGCGCCTGCCCTCGCACGAAGTGCGCATGACCGGCGTCGACGAGGCGCTGTGGGCGCGGATCCAGCCGCAGCTGCTCGGCGAACACCGCTTCCGCCCGCCGCGGGTGCGCGATTTCGCCGGGGAGTTCGCCATCGACGAACGCGAAGTGAGAAGGGTGCTGAAGCTGGCCCAGCGCCTGGGCCGGGTCGACCGGATCGCGCTCGACCACTACTTCGACCGCAGCGTGGTGCGCGAGATGGCCGCGATCGTGCGCGAGGTCGCAGCGCGTGGCAGCGATGGCTGGTTCGCCGCCGCCGCGTTCCGCGACCGGGTCAACAACGGGCGCAAGGTCGCGATCGAAATTCTCGACTTCTTCGATGGCCTCGGCCTGACCCTGCGCAAGGGCGACCTGCGCCGGATCAACCCGCATCGCGCCGATCTGTTCGATACTTGAGCCGCAATGGAAGGAAACCGTCCCCGGTGGGGCGGCCGGACTTCAAATCCGGTTGGGGCAGCGAGCCTGTCCCGGGTGGGTTCGACTCCCACTTCCTTCCGCCACCCGCTCCGTCGAGACGCCGCTCATGGCGCGCCGGCTCCGCCGATCCGGTGCGCATGGCTGTAGACCGCGTAGCCGTCGTCGCGGGCGAAGCCGACCAAGGTGAGGTTGGCGCGTTCGGCCAGGCTGATCGCCAGTGCGGTCGGCGCCGACACGGCGGCGAGCAGGGCGATGCCCGCGCTGGCCGCCTTCATCGCCATCTCGTAGCTGGCCCGGCTGGTGACCACGGCGAAGCCGGATTGCGGATCGATCCCGTCGCGTGCCATCGCCCCGATCAGCTTGTCCAGGGCGTTGTGGCGGCCGATGTCCTCGCGCACCAGCATGATGGTGCCGCGCGCGTCCGCCCAGGCCGCCGCGTGGCTGGCGCCGGTCGCGCCGGCCAGCCGCTGCCCCTGGGCGAGGCCACGCAGCGCCTCATGCAGGGCTTCTTCCGAGATGCGGACGCCTGCGCCGACCGGCGCCGGCCAGCGCATCGCCGCCTCGAGCAGTTCGCTGCCGCACAGGCCGCAACCGCTGCGGCCGCTGAGGCTGCGCCGGCGTCGCTCCAGTGCCGCCGCACGCGCTTCGGGGATCCGCACGCGCAGTTCCCAGCCCTCGATCAGCGCGGTCACCGACTCCACTGCCACGTCCGCCAGCGAATCGACGATGCCCTCGCTGAGGGAGAAGCCGGCGGCGAAATCCTCGAAGTCGGCGGGCGTGGCCATCATCACCGCGAACGGTACGGCGTTGTAGACGAAGGCGACGGGGACCTCTTCGGCGATCGCGTCATCGAGCGCGCGGGTGGTGGCGCCGTGCCGGCGCACCACGTGGCGCCGGGTGCTGCCCGGCACCGCGCATGCGGTGGCAGCGTCTTCCGTGGATGAGGGCTCGGACATGGCCGGACGGGCAACGGTTCGCGCGATGCGGTGCAGGCACCATAGCGCGTCCGGGCCGATGACTGCTGCGCGCCGGCGCTGGCGCGGTTGTCTGCGCGCGTGGCGCGGCGGCGGCGTTACGTGGCTGCTGCTGCGTCGCGCAGCTCGCGCAGCAGTGCCTGCCCGGCGGGCCAGTCGCCGAGATTGCTGGCGGCATTGAGGTGGCCGGCGGCACCGGCCTCCACCAGCCGGCAGCCCCAGCGCGAAGCCCAGCCACGGGCGAAGTCCAGGCTCGAATAGGGATCGTCGCTGCTGGCGACCATCGTGGCGGGGAAGGGCAGCGAACGCGACGGCAGCACCGCGAATCCGTTGGCCTGGGTGGGGAACTCCGGTCCGCCGGGATCAGGCACGGCGACCAGCAATGCGCCGCGGACGCGGGCCGGGCTCCGCGCCGCCCAGTTGGCCACGGCCAGGCAGCCGAGGCTGTGGGCGACGAGGACGGTGGACGGCCCGAGCCGGCGGACGGCGTCTTCGACTGCGGCCACCCATTCCTCGCAGACCGGGTAGTCCCAGTCCCGCATCCGCACGCGGACGCACTCCGGATCCGCGTTCTGCCAGCGCGACTGCCAGTGGCCGGGGCCGGAGTCGCCGATGCCGGGGACGATCAGGACCGGCGAGGCCACGCGCGTCACCGGCAGGCCGGCGCCGTGGCCGCGACGCGGCAGGCGTCCACGCTCAGATGTCCTCGTGGATGCCGCACTCGCGCTTGAGGCCGAAGAAGCGGGTGTCCTCGTCCTTCATGCCCGGTTCCCAGCGCGTGGTGGTGTGGAAGTCGCCGATCGAGACGTAGCCTTCGTGCCACAGCGGGTGGTAGGGCAGGCCGTGCTTCTTCAGGTACTGCCAGACGTCGCGGTCGCTCCAGTCGGCGATCGGGCTGATCTTCAGCCGCGGGCCGCGCTGCTGCACGATCGGCGTGTCGGCGCGGCTGGCCGATTGGCTGCGGCGCAGGCCGGTGAACCAGGTGCCGATGCCCAGCTCGTCTAGGGCGCGGCGCATCGGTTCGACCTTGCGCAACTGGTTGTAGTTGTCCAGGCCTTCCACGCCCTGTTCCCACAGGCGGCCGTGGCGCGCTTCCATCCAGGCGCGGCTGACCAGCGGGCGGTAGACCTGCAGGTTGAGCTTGAGCCGGTCGACCAGCTCGTCGGCGAAGCGGTAGGTCTCCGGGAACAGGTAGCCGGTATCGACCAGGATCACCGGGATGTCCGGCCGCTGCTGGCTGACCATGTGCAGGGCCACGGCCGACTGCGCGCCGAAGCTGGAAGACAGCGCGGCGTTGCCGCCGCCATGCGCCAGCGCCCATTCGACGCGGCGCTCGGCATCGAGCGTTTCCAGCCACGCATTGAGCTCGACCAGGTCGCGCGCGGGCGCGGCCTCGCTGTTGGCGGCTTCCTGCGGAACGGTGGGGGCGGTCAGGCTCATCATGAACTCCGGACGCGGGTCCTGCTGCAGCGTGGGTATCAGGCGGCCTCGCCAAGCGCGGCTTTCTTGCTCACCGGCTCGACCAGGACATGGGTGGGATAGGACGGCAGCGCGACCAGGCCAGCGCGATGCAGGAAGTCGCCGAAGCGCTCTTCCGGCTGGCGCTGCGCGGCGTATTGCGCGAACAGCGGCTCGAGCGCATCGAGGATTTCGGCCTCGGTGATGTTCTCGCGGTACAGGGTGTTCAGGCGCTGGCCGCGGTGGTCGGCGCCGAGCATCAGGTTGTAGCGGCCGGGCGCCTTGCCGACCAGGGCGATCTCGCCCAGGTACGGACGCGAGCAGCCGTTCGGGCAGCCGGAGATGCGCAGCAGGATCGGCGCCTCGCGCAGGCCGTGGCGGTCGAGCAGCGGCTCGAGCTTGCCGGTGAAGTCCGGCAGGTAGCGTTCGGCCTCGGCCATGGCCAGGGCGCAGGTCGGCAGGGCGACGCAGGCCATCGCGGTGCGCGCCAGCGCGGTTGGCGCGCCGTTCTCGCGGTCCAGCGCATGCGACTGGACCAGCGCGTCGATGCGCTTGCGCTCGCCCGCGGGCACGCCCGCGATCACCAGGTTCTGGTTGGCGGTCAGGCGGAATTCGCCACGGTGCACGTTGGCGATCTCACGCAGGCCGGTCAGGTGCGGCGTGCCGGGGCGATCGGCAATCCGGCCGGACGGCAGCGACAGGGTCAGGTGCCAGCGCCCGTCCTCGCCCTCGACCCAGCCGAAGCGGTCGCCGTTGTGCTCGAAATGGAACGGACGGGCCGGCTGCAGCCTGAAGCCGGCGCGCTCTTCCATCTGCGCGACCACGGCTTCGAGGCCGAGGTCGTCGATGGTGTACTTGAAGCGGGCGTGCTTGCGCTCGACCCGGTCGCCGTGGTCGCGCTGCACGGTCACCGCGGCGGAGGCAATAGCCAGCACCTGGTCCGGGGTGACGAAGCCGATCACGTCGCCCAGCCGCGGATAGGTCTTGGCGTCGCCGTGGCTGGCGCCCATGCCGCCGCCGATGGTGACGTTGAAGCCGGCCAGGCCGCCGTCCTCGCCGACAATTGCAATGAGGCCGAAGTCGTTGGCGAAGATGTCCACGTCATTGACCGGCGGCACCGCCACGGCCATCTTGAACTTGCGCGGCAGGTAGACCTTGCCGTAGACCGGGTCCTCTTCCTCGCCGCTGTCGGCCAGCTTCTCCTGGTCGAGCCAGATCTCGTAATAGGCGCGGGTCCTGGGCAGGAATTCCAGCGACAGGCGCTGCGCCCATTCGTGCACTTCGGCGTGCAGGCGCGACTGCAGCGGGTTGCTGGCGCCGAGCACGTTGCGGTTGACGTCGCCGCAGGCGGAGACCGTGTCCAGCGCGGCGGCATTGATCGCCTGCATCGTCGCCTTCAGCTCGCGCTTGATCACGCCATGGAACTGGAACGTCTGCCGGGTGGTCACGCGCAGCGAGTGGTTGGCGAAGGTGGTGGCGATCGCGTCGAGCTTGAGCCACTGGTCCGGGGTGAACACGCCGCCGGGCGCGCGGATCCGGATCATGAACTGGTGCGCCGGTTCGAGCTTCTGCCGGCGGCGTTCGTCGCGGATGTCGCGGTCGTCCTGCTGGTAGGTGCCGTGGAACTTGACCAGGCGCTGGTCTTCGAACGACAGCGAACCGGTGACCGGATCGGCCAGCCCTTCCAGCAGCGTGCCCCGCAGGCCGCGGCTGTTGATCTTGATGTCTTCGACGGAAGGATGGCTCATGGCGTTCTGCGTGGGTCCGGTCGGGGGCGCGTGCGGCGTCGGGTCAGTAGACGTCGCGGCCGTAGCGGCCTTCGGTCTGCAGGCGGGTCAGGTATTCGGCGGCGGCCTCGGCGTCGCCGCCGTTGTGCGCGGCGACGATGTCGATCAGCGCGGCGTGCACGTCCTTGCCCATGGCGATCGCGCCGCAGACATAGAAGTGGGCGCCGTTCTGCAGCCAGTCGTAGACCTCGGCACCGCGCTCGCGCAGGCGCTGCTGGACGTAGACCTTGTCGGCCTGGTCGCGGGAGAAGGCCAGGTCGAGGCGGTGCAATTCCTTGCGCTGCAGGGCGTCCTGCCACTCGACCTGATAGAGGAAACCGGTGTTGAAGTGCTGGGCACCGAAGAACAGCCAGTTGCGGCCGGAGGCGCCGGTCTCGGCGCGCTCCTGGACGAAGCCGCGGAACGGGGCCACGCCGGTGCCGGGGCCGACCATGATGATGTCGCGCGAACCATCGGCCGGCACGCGGAAGCGCTCGTTCGGCTCGATGTAGACCGGGACCTGGCCGCCTTCGTCCAGCGCGGAGAGGAAGCCGCTGGCGGCGCCGCCATGGTCGTGGCCATGGGCGTGGTAGCCGAGGATGTCGACGGTCAGGTGCGCTTCCTCGCCCACGCGTTTGCGGCTGGAGGCGATCGAATACAGGCGCTGGGCCTGGGGACGCAACGCGGCCAGCAGGCCGTCGTGGTCCCAATCCGCCGGCCACCGGCGCAGCACGTCCACCAGCTGGTGGTCGGCCAGCAATGCGGCCAGCCCGGCGGACTGGGTCGGGTCGAGCAGCTGCTTCAGCGCGGCGGCGCCGGTGCGCTCGGCATGCGCAGCCAGGAACGGGCGCGACAGCCGGGTCAGTTCGCGGCGGGTCGCCAGCCACTCGGACAGGGGCAGAGTCTGCTCGCCGGAGGTGACCACGGCGTGACCGTCCAGGCGCGTGGCCTCGAGCACGGCTTCGACCAGCGCCGGCGGATTGCGGTGGCGGATGCCGAGCGCGTCGCCCGGCTCATAGGCCAGGGCCGAGCCTTCCAGCGACAGTTCGATGTGGCGTACGTCCTTGTCGACCGGGCCGTACTGCAGGAAGCCCACGTTCCTGAACTCGCGGCCGCTGATACGCTGGTTGGCCAGCACCTCGGCCGGGAACGGGCGCTCGTGCGACCAGGCCGCGGCCGGGCGCAGCGGGGTGACCGTGGCCAGGTGGGCGGCCGGTGCGGGAGCGGCCTTGAGCAGTTCGCGGGCCTGGGCCAGCGCGTTCTCGCGCCACGGGGCGGCGACGGTGTCGATGTCCAGGTCGGCCTGGCCGACGTCCGCGATCCGATGCGCGCCCAGTTCGGCCAGGCGCGCGTCGAGCTTGCGGGCGATGCCGCAGAAGTCGGCGTAGCTGGTGTCGCCCAGGCCGAGCACGGCGAACCTCAGTTCCGGCAGCTTCGGCGCGCGCTTGCCCAGAAGGAACTCGGTGAAGCCGATCGAATCGTCCGGCGGGTCGCCCTCGCCCTGGGTGCTGATCACCACGTACAGCAGGCGCTCGCCGGCCAGTTCGCGGGTCTGGTACGCATCGGTGCGGACCAGGCGTACGGCCAGGCCGGCGGCCTCGGCGGCCTGGGCCAGCTTCTCGGCCTCGCGGCGGGCATTGCCGGTCTGGCTGCCGTACAGGACGGTCAGGCGTTGGCCGGGCTGCGGAGCGGCCGCCGCGCCGCCACCGGGCAGCACGGCCAGCTGCGGACTGGCATGGGCCTGGGCCAGGCCCGCGGTGTATCCGGACAGCCACCACAGCGAAGGGCCGTCGAGTCCATCGACCAGCCGGCCCAGCAGGACCTTGCGGTCCTCGTTGAGAGGGCTGGGAGGCAGCGCGGTGGGCGCAGCGGTCATGCGGGTGGCTCGGCGGAACGTCGGGTACGACGGGCCACTGATGTTAGGAAAGGGCAAAGCGCGGCTGAAACGGCTTGTGGTTATTCGCTTATGCTCTGGGCTTATTTCGTCGGCGGGGTGGCGACCGGAATACTCGCCGTCCCGAACGACCCCGGCCCGGCCCCCGTGCGCGCGCCGGGTGTCCAGCCGCCCGCAGGCCCCGCCGGGGCCCGCCGCCCCCGTTCCGACCATGCCGACCCGATGAGCCTCGCCCACCGCCTGTCCCACCTCGACCGCCTGGAGGCGGAGAGCATCCACATCCTGCGCGAGGTCGCCGCCGAGTTCCGCAACCCGGTGCTGCTGTATTCGGTGGGCAAGGACAGTTCGGTGCTGCTGCACCTGCTGCTGAAGGCCTTCGCTCCGGCGCCGCCGCCGATCCCGCTGCTGCACGTGGACACGCGCTGGAAGTTTCGCGAGATGATCGCCTTCCGCGACCGCCGGGCCGCGGAAACCGGCGTCGACCTGCGGGTCCACATCAATCCGGACGGCATCGCCCAGGACATCGGCCCGATCAGCCACGGCGCCACCGTCCACACCGACGTGATGAAAACCCAGGGCCTGAAGCAGGCGCTGGACAAGTGGCAGTTCGACGCCGCGATCGGCGGTGCGCGCCGCGACGAGGAGAAGTCGCGGGCCAAGGAGCGCGTGTTTTCGTTCCGCAACGAGAACCACCGCTGGGATCCCAAGCGCCAGCGCCCGGAACTGTGGAACCTGTACAACGCCCGCATCCGCAAGGGCGAGAGCGTGCGCGCGTTCCCGATCTCGAACTGGACCGAGCTGGACGTGTGGCTCTACATCTACCGCGAGAAGATCCCGGTGGTGCCGCTGTACCTGGCCGCCGAACGCCCGGTGGTCGAGCGCGACGGCGCGCTGATCCTGGTCGACGACGAGCGCCTGCCGCTGAAGCCGGGCGAGGTGCCGCAGCTGAAGAAGGTGCGGTTCCGCACCCTGGGCTGCTACCCGCTGACCGGGGCGATCGAGTCCGAGGCCGACTCGCTGGAGAAGATCATCGCCGAGATGCTGGTGGCCACCAGTTCCGAGCGCCAGGGCCGGGTGATCGACCAGGACCCGACCGCCTCGATGGAGAAGAAGAAGCTGGAGGGATATTTCTGATGGCCGCCGATGCCACCGGACCGGCGCCCAGCGCCGACGTCGCCGCCTACCTGCGCCAGCACGAGGACAAGCCGCTGCTGCGCTTCATCACCTGCGGCAGCGTCGACGACGGCAAGAGCACCCTGATCGGGCGCCTGCTGTGGGAGAGCAAGCGGCTGTTCGACGACCAGCTCGCCGCGCTCGAAGCCGACAGCCGCCGCCATGGCACCCAGGGCGAGCGCATCGACTACGCGCTGCTGCTCGATGGCCTGGCCGCCGAGCGCGAGCAGGGCATCACCATCGACGTGGCCTACCGCTACTTCGACACCGAGAAGCGCAAGTTCATCGTCGCCGACTGCCCCGGCCACGAGCAGTACACCCGCAACATGGCCACCGGAGCCTCTACCGCGGACCTTGCCGTGGTCCTGGTCGACGCGCGCAAGGGCCTGCTGGCGCAGACCCGCCGGCACAGCTATATCGTCTCGCTGCTGGGCATCCGCCACGTGGTGCTGGCGGTGAACAAGATGGACCTGGTCGGCTACGACCAGGCGGTGTTCGACGGCATCGCCGACGGTTACCGCGAGCTGGCCGCGCAATTGGGCATAGCGAACGTGCAGGCGATCCCGCTGTCGGCGCTGGAGGGCGACAACCTGCTGCAGCCTTCGGCCAACACGCCCTGGTACACCGGCCCGGCGTTGCTGCAGCACCTGGAAAGTGTGCAGGTGGAAAGCGGCGACGCCGCCACCGGCCTGCGCCTGCCGGTGCAGTGGGTCAATCGGCCCAACCAGGATTTCCGCGGCTTCGCCGGCACCATTGCCGCCGGTGAGGTGCGTCCTGGCGACGCGGTGGTGGTGCTGCCGTCGGCGCGCCGCTCGACGGTCGCGCAGGTGCTGGGCCCCGATGGCCCGGTCGAGCTCGCCTTCGCCGGCCAGGCGGTGACGTTGACCCTGGCCGACGAGATCGACATCAGCCGCGGCGACGTGATCGCCGCCGCCGGCGATCCGCCCGCGGTGGCCGACCAGTTCGCCGCGCACGTGCTGTGGATGAGCGACGCGCCGCTGCTGCCGGGCCGGCCCTACTGGCTGAAGATCGGGGCGCGCACCGTCGCCGCCAGCGTCAGCGAGATCAAGCACCGCATCGACGTGAACACGCAGGAGCACCTGGCCGCCAAGCGCCTGGAGCTCAACGAGGTCGGCTACTGCAACCTCAGCCTGGAGGAACCCATCGCCTTCGCCGCGTATGCGGAGAACCGCGCGCTGGGCGGCTTCATCCTGATCGACCGGCAGAGCAACGACACCATCGCCGCCGGCACGCTCGACTTCGCCCTGCGCCGCGCCGACAACGTGCACTGGCAGCACCTGGACGTGGATCGCGCCGCGCGTGCCCGGATCAAGGGCCAGGTGCCGAAGGTGCTGTGGTTCACCGGCCTGTCCGGTGCCGGCAAGTCGACCGTGGCCAACCTGGTCGACAAGCGCCTGCATGCGCTGGGTTACCACACCTTCGTCCTCGACGGCGACAACGTCCGCCACGGCCTCAACCGCGACCTCGGCTTCACCGACGAGGACCGCGTGGAGAACATCCGCCGCGTGGCCGAAGTGGCCAAGCTGATGGCCGATGCCGGACTGATCGTGCTGGTCAGCTTCATCTCGCCGTTCCGCGCCGAGCGGCGCATGGCGCGCGAACTGTTCGCCGAGGGCGAGTTCGTCGAAGTGTTCGTCGACGTGCCGCTGGAAGTGGCCGAAGCGCGCGACGTGAAGGGCCTGTACCGCAAGGCCCGCGCCGGCCTGATCCCCAACTTCACCGGCATCGACTCGCCCTACGAGGCGCCCGAGCAGGCGGAGGTGCACCTGCAGGCGGCCACCACGCCGGCCGACGCGCTGGTCGCGCAGGTGCTGGAGGCGCTGGAGCTGGACTGGAGCGCCGGCGGTACTTCCTGGCTATAGGGCAGGGCGAACGCCCGTCCGCGCCGGTATGTGCCGTTAGTCATGTCGACCATGGAACGCCTTCGGGCGTTCATATGGGACCGGTACACTCGGCCGATTCCGGATTGGATTCCTGCATGTCGAACCACGTTTTCCCGCGCGCGCTGGTCCTGGGCGCGCTCGCCCTCCTGTTGTCCGCCTGCGGCAGGGGCGACACTGATGGCGGCAAGGGCCAGCCCGCGGCAACCGTGACCACGCTGCAGCTGCAGCCGGTGCGCTGGAGCGACGAAGTACGCGCGCTGGGCACGGCCAAGGCGCGCGAATCGGTGACCATCACCGCCAGCGTCACCCAGACCATCGCCTCGGTCGAGTTCGAAAGCGGACAGTACGCCGGCAAGGGCCAGCCGCTGGTCACCCTGGTCCAGGGCCAGCAGGCCGCCGGCGTCGCCGAGGCCGAAGCCGAATTGCGCAACGCCGAGCAGCTGTACGAGCGCAGCCGCCAGCTTGCCCGGCAGCAGCTGATCGCACGCTCGGACCTGGAATCGCAGCGCGCCGCGCTGGAAGTGGCGCGCGCACGCGTGGCCACGCAGCGCGCCACCGTCGCCGACCGGGTGATCCGCACGCCGTTCGCCGGCGTGCTCGGCCTGCGCCTGGTCAGCGCCGGCACCCTGGTCACGCCTGGTACGCCGATCACCACGCTCGACGATGTCTCGCTGATCAAGCTCGATTTCACCGTGCCCGAAGCGCAGCTGTCGCAGCTCGCCGTCGGCCAGCGCATCAACGCGCGCAGCGAGGCGTGGCCCGGCCAGGACTTCGCCGGCACCGTCGCCAGCATCGACTCGCGGGTGGACCCGGTCTCGCGCGCGGTCACCGTCCGCGCCGAAGTGCCCAACCCGGACAACCGGCTGCGCCCGGGCATGCTGCTGAACGTCGGCGTCGAGCGCGCCGCGCGCCAGGCGCTGGCCATCCCCGAACTGGCGCTGCAGCAGCTCGGGCCGCGGGCCACGGTGTTCAAGGTCGTGGAAGGCGACACGGTCAAGGAAACGCCTGTGCAGGTCGGCGCGCGCCGCTTCGGCGAGGTCGAGATCGTCGATGGCCTGAAGGCCGGCGACCGCATCGTGGTCGAGGGCACGGTCAAGCTGCGCGATGGCTCGAAGATCCGGGACGTCGGTGCCGCCGCCGCGCCCGATGCCAAGCCCGCCGCGGACGCCGCGAAGCCCGCCGGGGAGCGCTGAGCCATGCTGCTGTCGGATGTCTCGATCAAGCGACCCGTCTTCGCCACGGTGATGTCGCTGATCCTGATCGTGCTGGGCGTGGTCTCGTTCACCCGCCTGCCGCTGCGTGAACTGCCCGATGTCGACCCGCCGGTGGTCTCGGTCAACACTACCTATACCGGCGCCTCGGCGGCGGTGGTGGAGAGCCGCATCACCCAGGTGCTGGAGGACGCGATCAGCGGCATCGAGGGCGTGGACCTGATCACCGCGACCAGCCGCAACGGCCGCTCGGACATCAACATCGAATTCACCCTGACCCGCGACATCGAGGGCGCGGCCAACGACGTGCGCGACGCGATCAGCCGCGTGTCGAACCAACTGCCCGAGGACGTTGATCCGCCGCAGGTGGCCAAGCAGGACAGCGACTCCTCGCCGATCATGTTCCTCAACCTCAGCTCGCCCGGCATGGGCGCCGAGCAGCTGACCGACTACGCCGACCGCAACCTGGTCGACCAGTTCTCCTCGATCGACGGCGTGTCGTCGGTGTTCATCGGCGGCGGCCAGCGCTATGCGATGCGGGTCTGGCTGGACGCGCGGGCGCTGAGCGCGCGCGGCCTGACCGCCGACGACATCGGCACCGCGCTGCGCCGCGAGAACATCGAGCTGCCCGGCGGCAGCATCGAATCGGAGTCGCGCGAGTTCGCGCTGCGGGTGATGCGTGGTTACCAGACCCCGGAGAGCTTCGCCGGGCTGGTCGTCGGCAAGGGCAAGGACGGCCACGTCATCACCCTGGGCGAAGTGGCCAGGGTCGAGCTGGCCTCGGAAGAGCGCCGCGCGTTCTACCACGGCAACGGCGTGCCGCAGATCGGCCTGGCCATCGTCGCCACCTCCACGGCCAACTCGCTGGAAGTGGCGCACAACGTCCGCGCCTTGGCCTCGCGGGTGTCGCCGACGCTGCCGCAGGGCATGCAGCTGACCGTGGCCTACGACTCCACCGTGTTCACCGACGCCGCCGTGCACGAGGTCTACACCACCCTGGCCGAGGCCATCGTGCTGGTGCTGCTGGTGGTGTTCGTGTTCCTCGGCAGCGTGCGCGCCGCGCTGATCCCGGCGGTGACCGTGCCGGTGTGCGTCACTGCCGCGTTCATCGCGCTGTATGCGTGCGGCTTCTCGATCAACCAACTGACCCTGCTGTCGCTGGTGCTGTCGATCGGCCTCGTGGTCGACGACGCCATCGTCGTGCTGGAGAACTGCCAGCGCCGCACCGACCTGGGCGAGCCGCCGTTGCTGGCCGCGCAGCGCGGCACGCGCCAGGTCGCGTTCGCGGTGATCGCCACCACCGTGGTGCTGATCGCGGTGTTCCTGCCGATCGCCTTCATGGAGGGCAATACCGGCCGCCTGTTCCGCGAACTGGCGGTGGCGGTCGCCGGCGCGGTGGCGATCTCGGGCTTCGTCGCGCTGACCCTGACGCCGATGATGTGCTCGCTGCTGCTGCGCCCGCACACGCACCGGAAGGGCTTCAACAACTGGGTCAACCGCTGCCTGGACCGGCTGACCGCCTGGTACCGCGACCTGGTCGGCAAGGTGATCGGGCGTGGCTGGCTGCTGGCGGCGGCCATGCTGGCGACCTTCGTCGCCAGCGGCCTGCTGTTCAAGCTGGTGCCGTCGGAACTGGCGCCGGCCGAGGACCGCGGCGACTTCAACGTCTCGGTCACCGGTCCCGAGGGCGCCGGCTTCGACTACATGGTCACGCAGATGACCGAGATCGAGAAGCGCCTGCTGGCCTACGGCGACGACAAGGGGCCGGTGTCGCGCGTGATCATCCGCGTGCCCGGCGGCTTCGGCGGCCAGGCGGCGGCGATGAACACCGGCCGCGCGACGCTGTTCCTGAAGCCGTGGGAACAGCGCGACGTCAGCACCCAGGAGGTGATGGAAGGCGTGCGCAAGGCGCTGGCCGACATCCCCGGCGTGCGCATCACCGCCGACGTGCGCCAGGGCCTGGTGCGCAGCGGCGGGCGACCGGTGCAGCTGGTGCTGCGTGGACCGACCTACGAGGTCGTCGCCCAGTGGCGCAACCGCATGCTGGCGCGCATGGACGACAACCCGCGCCTGCTCAACGTCGATTCCGACTACAAGGAAACCCTGCCGCAGTTCCGCGTCGAGATCGACAAGGCCCGCGCCGCCGACCTCGGTGTGCCGGTGCAGGCGATCGGCAGCACGCTGCAGACCATGCTCGGCTCGCTGCGCGCCGGCACCTACGAGAAGGGCGGCGAGGAGTACTACGTGGTCATGCAGGCGCCGCTGGAGAACCGGCGCGACATGAACGACATCTCCGGCCTGTACGTGCGCTCGATCACCAGCGGCCAGCTGATCCCGCTGTCCAACCTGGTCAGGCTGACCGAGTACGCCGAGGCCGGCACGCTGAGCCGCTTCAACCGGATGCGCGCGATCACGCTCAGTGCCGGCCTGGCGCCGGGGTATACCGTGGGCGAGGCGCTGGAGTACCTGCGCGGGATCGCCGCCGAGGAACTGCCGCCGGAAGCGCAGATCGACTACAAGGGCGAGTCGCGCGAGTTCATGAAGTCGTCCGGCGCGGTGTTCTTCACCTTCGGCATGGCCCTGCTGGTCGTGTTCCTGGTGCTGGCCGCCCAGTTCGAGAGCTTCCTGCACCCGCTGGTGATCATGCTGACGGTGCCGCTGGCCATGCTCGGCGCCTTGCTCGGCCTGGCGATATGGGGCGTGAGCCTGAACCTCTACAGCCAGATCGGCATCGTCATGCTGGTCGGCCTGGCGGCGAAGAACGGCATCCTGATCGTCGAGTTCGCCAACCAGCTGCGCGACGAGGGCATGGCGATCGGCAAGGCGATCGTCGAGGCCGCGGCGGTGCGCCTGCGTCCGATCCTGATGACCTCGGTGGCGATGATCTGCGGCGCGATCCCGCTGATGCTGTCCAGCGGCGCCGGCGCGGCCAGCCGCGAGTCGATCGGCGTGGTGATCGTGTTCGGCGTGGCCTTCTCCACCCTGCTGTCGCTGTTCGTGGTGCCGGCGTTCTACGCGCTGCTGGCGCCGTACACGCGTTCGCCCGAAGCGGTGGCGCACGAGCTGGCGAAGCTGGACGCGGAAGTGCCGCCGGTCGGTGGCCATGGCTGAGCCGCGCCCGCGCCCGTACGCGGCCGTGCGCCTGGACGGCGACGGCTTCGTGCTGCGCGCGTGGCGCGCGGATGACCTCGACTCGCTGCTGCTCCATGCCGACGACCCGTTGGTACCGCCTGGCCTGAGTGATCGTTTCCCGCATCCGTACACGCGTGCCGATGGCGAAGCCTTTCTTGCCGGACACGTGGTCGATCCGGCCGAGCCGCTGCTGGCGATCGAGATCGATGGCCAGGGCTGCGGCAGCATCGGCGCGCGCCCGGGCCGTGGCGATCGCGCGCATAGCGCCGAACTGGGTTACTGGCTCGGTCGGCGTTACTGGGGTCGTGGCCACATGACCCGCGTGGTCGCCACCTATCTCGACTGGGTGGTGCCGGCGTTGTCGCTGCAGCGGATCGAGGCCAACGTGATGGAATTCAACACGGCCTCGGCGCGGGTCCTGGAAAAGAACGGCTTCCGCGAAGAAGGCCTGCGTCGTGGCGCCGTGCTCAAGCACGACGGACTGCACGACCTGAGGCTGTTCGGCCGGCTCTGGCCGCGCTGACACACGGCCGGTACTGCGCGTCGACACGGGTTGCGGGTATCGTTGCGGCGATCGCCACGGGTCCTTCCCTGGCGTGATGGCCGACAGGAACGCCCGTTGAAGTTGCGTTGACGGCACGCGGCGGCGCCTGCGGCGCAGCGTCGACCGCATCGGGCGACGGCGAAAGCGCACGTCTTCGCCGGGTCCTGCTTACGGCTCCGCGCCGGCCATCCCCGCCCCACCGATTTTCCGAAGAGGTAGCACTGCCATGGCTGGTCCCTGGGACAACCGTCCGCCGCGACGTCCGTCGGGTGGTCCGCCGCGCGCACCGCGTCCACCGGCGCAGCGGGAAGCGAGGCCGGAGGCGGCGCCGCGTCCGCCGGCCGGCAGCGACACGCCGCGTCCTGCGCACCGCGACGAACTGCGCCTGTACGGGCTGAATGCAGTGAACGCGGTGTTCGCGCGGCGACCGGAGGCGATCCGCAAGGTCTACCTGCTCGAATCGCGGATCCCGGCGCTCAAGCCGCTGCTGGCCTGGTGCGTGAAGCACCGCGTCGGCTATCGCGTGGTCGAGGAAGTCGACCTGGAACGCCTGGCCGCCAGCGCGCACCACGAAGGCGTGGTCGCCGACGTGCTGCGCATCGAGCCGCAGCCCCTGGCCGACTGGTTGCGCCAGTTCGCACCCGGCGCGCCCGCGCTGGCGATCTGGCTGGACGGGGTCGGCAATCCGCACAACTTCGGTGCGATCCTGCGCTCGGCCGCGCATTTCGGCGCGGCGGTGCTGCTGCCGGCGCGCTCGCCGCTGGCCCTGTCAGGCGCGGCCGCGCGCGTGGCCGAAGGCGGTGCCGAGGCGGTGCCGCTGGTGCGGTTGCCGGAGTCGGCCCTGGCGATGGCGCAGCTGCGCGAGGCCGGCTTCATCCTCGCCGCCACCGTCGTGCGCGGTGGCGACGACCTGTTCGCCGCGCCGCCCGCGGCCAGGCTGGTCTACGTGATGGGTGCCGAGGGCGAAGGCATGGATGCCGGACTCGCCGCGGCATGCGACCGGCGCCTGTCGATTCCCGGCAGCGGCGCGGTCGAGAGCCTCAACGTGGCCGCGGCCACCGCGGTGTTCCTGGCGCAGTGGACGGCGAGAGCGCGTCGCTGACGCGCGTCGCGCCCCCATCCACTCGCTCCGGATGCCGGTGGCACGCCCGGATCGAACGGGCCTTGCGTCAGTGGCTGGCGATCCGCGGCGCCGGTGCGACCAGGTGCAACGCCGCGCCACCGCCGCCGGACAGGTGCAGCTCCAGGGTGCGGTTGTGTGCATCGACGCGCAGTTCCTCGCGGCGGACGTCGGTCGGTGAATCGCCGTCGCGCCACAGCGTGCCCCGGTAGTCGGCCGCGGGCAGGAAATCCAGCGGAATCTTCAGCGTGCGCGGCGTTTCGTTGGTCATCGCGCCGATGTACCAGTCGCGGCCGCTGCGCCGGGCGACGACGATGTACTGACCGATTTCGCCGGCCAGCACCCGGGTTTCGTCCCAGCGCGCCGGGACCAGCGAGAGGAAATCCGCACCCGGCGCCAGGCCGCCTTTCCCGTCGGTGTAGACGTCCGGACTGTCGGCCACCATCTGCAGCCCGCTTTCGTAGACGACGAACATCGCCAGCTGGTGCGCGCGCGTGCCCATCACCCGCGGGCCGGCGAAGGAAACCTGGAACTGTTCCGGGGTCATGTTGCGGAACCCGCCCGGGGTGTAGTCCATCGGTCCGAGCAGCATACGGGTGAACGGCAGGGTCACGTTGTGGGTCGGCGTGATCCGCCGGCTCCACTTGTTGTACTCGGCGCCGAGTAAGCCCTCCTGGGTGAGGAAGTTCGGCCAGGTGCGGTTGAGCCCGGTGGGGCGGTAGGCGCCATGCAGGTCGAGCATCAGCCGATGGTCGGCGGCGCTGCGCATCATGCGGTGGAAGAACGCGACCATCTCCTGGTCGTCGCGGTCCATGAAGTCGACCTTGACGCCCTTGACGCCCATGTCGCGGTACTGCGCGAAGACCTCGTCCATGCGCGGCGCCAGCGACTTCCAGTGCGCCCACAGCCAGATGCCGACGCCACGCTCGCGCGCGTAGGCAATCACCGCGGGCAGGTCGAGCGCCGGGACCGGGCGGGTGATGTCGGCGTCGGCGTTGTAGCGTCCGTCGCTGGTGCTGCCGACGTACCAGCCGTCGTCGATCAGCATGTATTCGAGCTTCAGTGCGGCAGCGTGGTCGATGTAGCGCTCGATCGTCGCGGTGTTCATGCCCGCGTTGGCGACGTCCGGCGCCAGGCCACCCGACCACCAGTCCCACGCGGTCTTGCCCGGCCGGATCCAGGAGGTGTCGCGGATCGAGGTGGGCGGGTTGAGGCTGGAGACCAGGTTCGACTCGACCAGCGCGCCCGCGCTGTCGCCGAGCATCAGCACGCGCCACGGGGTGAGGTGGCCGGTGGGCGCGACCTCGTCGCGCGGCAGGCGCACCGCCAGTTGCGGCGTGTCGAGCCGGGGCGACAGCCTGGCTTCGACGCCGAGGCGGCCGTCGCCGCGACCGCTCAGGTAGAGGCCGGCGTAGTCGTCGAGGTCGGCTTCGGTGATGGCGAACGCGGGCGTGCCTGCGCCGCTGCCGCAGACCAGCGGCAGTTCGATCAGCTGTGTCGGCCGCAGCTTCGACGCGGCGATCGGGTCGTATTCGCCCTCGTGGCTGGTGCCGAAGCGGCCGAGGTTGAGCGCCCAGCAGGCGTAGTCGCGCGGGAACAGGAAGCCGGTCAGGTCTTCCTTCACCACCAGGTCGCCGCGGGCCGGCCGCGGCAGGCGGTAGCGCAGGGCGACGCCGTCGTCGTAGGCGCGCACGATCAGGCCCAGCGTGCGGCCCTGCGCGTCGGCCAGGTCCACCTCCAGCTGGCGATAGTGGTCGCGCGCCTGGCGGGTCTTGCCGGCGACCAGTTCGTAGGTGTCATCGGCCTCGCTGCGGCGCACGCCGACCACGTGCAGGCCGCGTTCGATCCGGTCGTCGTCGCCGAGCTGGACGCCCAGCGGCGACGGCAGCAGCAGCGGCTGTCCGCGCCAGGCCACCGCGTAGTGCGCGCGGCCTTCATCGTCCAGCGACAGTTCGACCCGTGCATTGCCGCCGGGCGAATCCAGCTGCAGCGGCGTGAACGTCGCGGCCTGCGCCCGCGCAGGCGACAGCATGGCCGCCAGCGCGAACAGCAGGGTGGACACGGCGGCGTGGTGCTGCGGCTGCATGGCTCTGCCTCTCCCGATCGAGGGTTTGGAGCCTACCTGCTGATGCGCGAGGTGTCTGGAATACCTTCCGGGCGCGGCCGGCATACGCGCCGGCCGCGCTCGTGGCTCAGTGCGCCGCGCCGGCGGCTTCCGGCTTCGCCTTGCTGCCGAAATCGCCTTCCGCTTCCGCGGCCATGTAAGCGAACACCGCATAGGCGGCGACGTTCTGCGCCAGCGCGGCCGGATCGATCTTGTCGAGCGTGTCGTCGGCGGTGTGGTGCAGGTCGAAGTAGTCGCTGCCGTCGTGCGCCAGCCAGCCCCATGCCGCGCCCCTGGTGGCGATCGGCTCGACGTCGGATTCGGGGCCGCCCTTGTCCTGCATGTACTCGATGCCCAGCGGCGCCAGCATCTGCGCGATCTGCTGCGTGGCCGCGCGCGCGTATTCCGGCGCGCTGGTGTTGAAGGCGTAGATGCGGCCGGCGCCGAAATCGCTCTCGGCGACCAGCTGGTGCTGGCCGACCTCGGCGGCATGCGCGGCGGCGTAGGCCCTGCCGCCGTACAGGCCCTGCTCCTCGTTGGCGAAGGCGACCACGCGGATGGTCCGCGCCGGCCGCTTCGGCATCTGCGCGATCAGCTTGGCCGCGGCCATGCCGATGCCGACGCCTGCGGCATCGTCGATCGCGCCGGTGCCCAGGTCCCACGAATCCAGGTGGCCGCCGATCAGCACGACTTCCTTCGGCCTGCTGCGGCCGGTGATCTCGCCGATGACATTGTGCGAGGTGTAGGTGCCGTCCCAGCCCGCGTCGATCGCCAGCCGCACCTTGACCGGGCCGAGCGCGACCAGGCGCGCGAGCTGTCCGGCATCGGGCACGCTCAGCGCGGCCGAGGGCACGGGCGTCAGGCCCTCGTCGAAACGGGTGATCCCGGTGTGCGGCACGCGATGGCTGTCGGTGCCGGCCGAGCGCATCAGGAAACCAGCCGCGCCCTTGCGGATCGCCGCGGACGGGCCCTTCGAGCGGATCGCGCTGCCCTGGCGATAGCCGGCGCCGTCGCGCGCGGCGGGCATGTGGAAGTCGACGAAGGCGATCTTGCCTGCGAGCGAGCCTTCCGGCGCCGCTTCCAGCGCGGCCAGGTCGGCGAAGCGCACGACCTCGGCCTCGACCGTACCGGCCGGGCTGCCACCCAGCGCGGTGACCGTCAGCGGCTGCGCATGCGGGCCAAGCACGGCGGCGCTCTCGCTGCGGCGTTCCCACTTCGGGAAGGTCACCGCTTCGGTCCACACGCGGTCGAAGCCCAGCTCCTTGAACTTGGCCACGGCCCAGGCCACCGCGCGGGCGTCGGCCTCGCTGCCGGCCATGCGCGGGCCGACTTCGGTGGTCAGTGATTCGGTGACCTTCCAGCCGGTGTCGTCGGCCAGGGCGCGTTCGCGCAACTGCGCGGCCTGTTCCAGGGCCCGGTCGGGGATACGGGTTTCGGTGGCGTTCGCCGAGGTGGCGAGCGCGAGAGCGGCTACGAGCAGGGCGAGGCGCATACGGACTCCGTCAGGCAATCCGTCGAGCCTAGCAAACGGGGCCCGCTCGCTCCCGTGCGCAAGGTCACGGGAGCGGCGGGCGGGCGACCTCAGCGCTTGAGCGAGTCGCGGATCTCGCGCAGCAACAGCACCTCTTCGCTCGGCGCCGCCGGGGCCGGGGGCTCGCGCCGGGCCAGGCGGTTGATCGCCTTGACCAGCATGAAGATGGCGAAGGCGACGATGACGAACTGGACGATCGCGTTGAGGAACTCGCCGATGCCGATGCCGACCGCGGGCACCACGTTGCCGGCCGCGTCCACGCTGGCTTCCTTCAGGGTCCACACCCACTTGGAGAAGTCGACCCCGCCGATCAGCAGCCCGACCGGCGGCATGATCACCTTCTCGACCAGCGCGGTGACGATCTTGCCGAACGCGGCACCGATCACCACGCCGACGGCGAGGTCGATCACGTTGCCGCGCATCGCGAATTCCTTGAACTCGCCCAACATGCCCATGCGTGCCTCCAGTGTCCGCCACCCGGGGCGGGTGCGTGCCTAGCCTAACGCCGCCGTCGCGGCAGGGTCATGCCTGGATCGTGCCGCGCAGCGTGGCGATACCTTCCAGGGTGGCCTCGAAGCGGTCGCCCGGCTGCAGCGCGGCTACGCCGGCCGGCGTGCCCATGAACACCAGGTCGCCGGCGCGCAGCGCGTACAGCTTCGACAGTTCATGCAGGATCTCGGGCACGTCCCAGATCAGGTCGGACAGCGGCGCGTGCTGGCGCACCTCGCCGTTGACCCGCAACTCCAGCTGGCGTGCGCCGAGCGGGCCGGCATCGGCGGCCGGCACCAGTTCGCCGATCGGTGCCGAGTGGTCGAAACCCTTGGCCGTGTCCCACGGCAGGCCCTTGGCCTTGGCCGCCGCCTGCAGGTCGCGGCGGGTCAGGTCCAGGCCGACGGTATAGCCGAACACCAGCGCCTGGGCCTGCGCGACCGGCAGCACGCCGGCGGGCGCGTCGGCGCCGATCGCCACGACCAGTTCGACTTCGTGATGCAGGTCGGAGGTCGCGGACGGATATGGCACCGCCTCGCCGGTGACGATGGCGTCGGCCGGCTTCATGAAGAACACCGGGGTGCCGCGCTCGGCCTTCGAGGCCGGTGCGGTGGCGCCCATCTCGCGCGCGTGGTCGGCGAAATTGCGGCCGACGCAGTAGATGCGGCGCACCGGAAAACGGCCGCCGCCGCGCACCGGGACGCGCTGCACGGGCGGGGCGGTAACAACGTCGTGGATGCGCGCGTCGGTCATGGCTCGGCCAGAATCAGGAGCTGGCCAGTCTACGCGCAGCGGCCGTGCCGCGAGCCGACACCGGCCGGTGGAAGGTCCAGGTCAGCGCGGCGTCGGCAGGGTCGGCTTGCGCAGGACGCGGTATTCGGCCTCGACGACGCGGCTGGCGGACGCCTTGTCGCGCGTGGCGCGCTTGTGCAGCAGGCGCCAGCCCAGACCGGCCACCAGCATCGCCGCGCCGATGAACAGGCCGAAGAACACGAACACGGCCAGCAGGAGCAGGCCGACCAGGCCGATCAGCACCCGCAGCAGCGGCGTGCGCGGTTTGCGCGGGGCGAACAGGCCCTGCAGGTGGGCCGAATCGAAACGGAACGAACGGGCGTACATCACGGTCGGGATTCACGTGCCAGAATGACGTCAGAGGCGAAGTATCCGCGCGTGCGCCACCGGGGTTGTGATGGGTTCGTTAAACACTGAACCACTGCTCAGTCTGGATGTGCTGGCCGACGGCGCGGTGATCGAGGTCGAGGCGCGGCTGGATGGCGAGGATGCCGAATCGCTGGTCGTCCATCGCCAGGGCGCGTCCGTGCGTGCCTGGCTCAACGTCTGTCCGCACGCCGGTCGCCGCCTGGATTGGGCGCCGGGCCAGTTCCTGCGCAGCCGCGAGGGCCTGCTGGTCTGCGCCGCGCACGGTGCGTCGTTCGAGCTTGAAGGCGGCCAGTGCGTGGCCGGGCCGTGCCGTGGCGATGCCCTGCGCGCGGTGGCGGTGGAAGTGCGCGACGGTCGCGTATGGCTTGCCGGGTCCGCCCCGGCGGCCGGCTGAGCAGAGTTCAGCGCCCGCCCCAGAACATCAGGTTGACCACGACCACGGCGACCACCGTGTAGATCAGCGACAGCGGTGCGCCGACCCGCCACAGGTCCCGCGCCGAGTAGTCGGCCGGGCCGGTGATCATCGACATCACCGGGTTGGATGCGGTCATCAGGTTGTTGGAGGCCGACAGCGCGGTGATCAGCGCGAACGCGGTCGGATCGCCGCCTACCGCCAGGGCCAGGTTGATCGCGATGGGTACCATCACGATGGTCGCGCCGACATGGCTGATCACCAGCGAGAACGCGGTGGTCAGCAGCGCGACCACGATCTGCAGCGCCCAGGGCGGGGTGCCCGCCGGCAGCCGGTCCAGGGTATGCCCGGCGACCCAGGCCGCCGCGCCGCTGCTGTCCATCGCCCAGCCCAGCGGGATCAGGCCGGCGGTGAGGAACACGGTCTTCCAGTTGATCGCCGCATAGGCCTCGTCCATCTTCAGCACGCCGGCCAGCAGCATGCCGGCCACGCCGGTCATCAGGGTCAGCGCGACCGGCAGCTTGCCGGTCAGGGCGATGGCGATCGTGGCCGCGAAGATCGCCATGGCGATCTTGAACTTGTGCGGGCGTTGCTCGCCCTTGGGGTAGTCGGTGACCACGGCGAAGTCGCGGCTCTCGGCCGCGGCGGCCAGGTCCTGCCAGATGCTGTGGAACACCAGCATGTCGCCGGCGCGCAGCGGCACCGAGCGCACGTCGTCGCGGATCACCTGCTTGTCGCGGTTGATCGCCAGCAGGCTGATCCCGGCCTGGTGGCGCAGGCGCAGTTCGCGCGCGCTCTTGCCGATGAAGCGCGAGGTCGGCGGCACCACCGCCTCGGAGATGCCCGCGCGCGCCGGATTGAACAGGTCGCCCAGGTTGCGCAGCCGCGAGGACATGCGCATGAAGTGGTTCTGGGCGAAGTCGGCGACCTGCTGGCGCGGACCCATCACGCCAAGCACGCTGCCGACCCAGATGCGCATGTCCGCCGATGGCGCCAGGCGGGTGTCGTTGCCGGACTTGAGCGCCAGCAGCAGCGGCGCATCGTGCATGGACTCGGCTTCGGCCACGGACATGCCCACCAGCGGGCTCTCGGCGCTGACCACCAGCTCGAACACGTCGCCCTCGATGCCGTAGGTACGCGCGAAATAGCTCTCGGTGCGCGCCGGGGTCACGTTCTCGCCGCCATCCTCCATTTCGGCCAGCTTGCGGTTGCCGTAGAAGTGGAAGTACAGCAGCGAAGCGGCCAGCAGGACCACGCCGACCGGCGCCGGCGCGAACATCGGCAGCTGCTCCAGCGTGGCCGTGCCGGAGGGCAGGTTGTTGTTGGCCGAGATCAGCAGGTCGTTGAGCAGGATCAGCGGCGAGTTGCCGACCATGGTCAATGCCGCGCCCATCACGATGGCGGCGGTCAACGGCAGCAGCAGCCGCTTCATCGACAGCCCGCTGCGTCCGGACAGGCGCGCGGCCACCGGCAGGTACAGCGCCATCACCGACGGGTTCTGCATGAACGCGGAATTGAGGCCGGCAGTCAGCGTGGTCAGGACCAGCAGGCGCTGTTCCTTGCCGTGGCCGCGGCGCAGCAGCCAGCCGGCCAGCCGGTTCAGCGCGCCGGTGCGGTCCAGCCCGGCGCCGAGGATCATGGTCGCGGTGATGCTCATCACCGCGTTGCCGGAGAAGCCGCTGAAGATCTCTTCGGGCGCGATCAGGCCGGTGATGCCCAGCACCACCAGCACCACCAGCGCGACCAGGTCGGCGCGGATGCGCTCGAACAGGAACATGGCCATCGTGAACCCGACCAGCCCGAGCACCAGGCGCATGTCGTTGGTCAGGGTCAGGCCGGGTTCCATTGCGCGCCGGGGTCCTTAGGGCAAGGCGGAGGCGCTGCGCCGTGCGCGGCCGGTGCTGGCGGGTTCGGATTCGGGCGGCGCGCTGCTCATGCTGGAGGCGAGTTTAGCGCCGGCCCGTCGGTGCGGTCATAGAGCAGATCCCACACGCCGTGGCCGAGTTTGACCCCGCGACGCTCGAAGTGTGTCTCCGGTCGCCATTCCGGCCGCGGCACGTGCCCGCGCGGACCGGCGCGGTTGGCCAGGCCCGGGGTCGCCTCGAGCACGTCCCACATGTGTTCGGCATAGGGTTCCCAGTCGGTGGCCAGGTGCAGGCGGCCGCCGGGGCGCAGCTTGCGCACCAGCAGCGCGGCGAACTCCGGCTGGACCAGGCGGCGCTTGTTGTGCCGCTTCTTGTGCCACGGATCCGGGAAGTAGATGCGGATCTCGTCCAGCGCGCCGTCGGCGATCTCGTTGCGCAGCACCTCGACCGCGTCGTGGTGGTAGAGGCGCACGTGGTTGCTGCCGTCGGCGGCCAGCGCATTGAGCAGGCGGCCGACGCCGGGTGCGTGCACCTCCAGGCCGATGTAGTCGCGCGCCGGGTCCTGCCGCGCCGCGAAGCGCAGCGCCTCGCCGTTGCCGAAGCCGATTTCCAGCACCTTGGGCGCGTTGCGGCCGAAGGCGGCGTCGAGGTCGCGCGGCGTGCCGGCATAGTCCAGGCCGAAGCGCGGCCACGCGTCGTCGAAGGCGCGCTGCTGGGCCGGGGTGAAGCGCCCCTGGCGCAGCACGAAGCTGCGGATCTCGCGGCGGCCCTCGCTGGCGGTGTAGGGCTTGGGCGGGGCCTTGGCGCCGTCGCTTTCGAACGGATTGGTCATTGTCAGCCGATCAGCCCGTCCACCGGCGAGGACGCGCTGGCGTAGCGCTTGCGCGGGATGCGGCCGGCCAGGAACGCCTCGCGCCCGGCCTCCACCGCCTTGCGCATCGCGCTGGCCATCAGCACCGGGTTCTTCGCCCCGGCAATGGCGGTGTTCATCAGCACGCCGTCGCAACCGAGCTCCATCGCGATGGCCGCATCGGACGCGGTGCCCACGCCGGCGTCGACCAGCACCGGCACCTTCGCGTTCTCGATGATTTCCAGCAGCGTGTAGCGGTTCTGGATGCCCAGGCCGGAACCAATCGGCGCGGCCAGCGGCATCACCGCGCAGCAGCCGATCTGTTCGAGCTGGCGGGCCAGGATCGGATCGTCGCTGGTGTAGACCATCACGTCGAAGCCGTCGGCCACCAGCAGCTCGGCGGCCCTGAGCGTCTGCACCACGTCCGGGTACAGGGTGCGCTGGTCGCCGAGCACTTCGAGCTTGACCAGGTTGTGGCCGTCGAGCAGTTCGCGCGCCAGCTTGCAGGTGCGCACCGCGTCTTCGGCGGTGTAGCACCCGGCGGTGTTGGGCAGGATGGTGTAGCGGTCGGGCGGCAGCACGTCGAGCAGGTTGGGCTCGCCCGGGTTCTGGCCGATGTTCGTGCGGCGGATGGCGACGGTGACGATCTGCGCGCCGGCCGCCTCGGTGGCGCGGCGGGTTTCGTCGAGGTCCTTGAACTTGCCGGTGCCGGTCAGCAGGCGCGAATGGAAGATCCGGCCGGCGATGGCCAGCGGGTCGTGCGTGGGGGTGTTGTCCATTCCGCGATTATGGCCCGCCGGGCCCGGCCCGAACAGGCGAAAAGCGGGCGCAGGGCGGGTCAGCCGCCGCCGAGCGCGTGCACGATCTCGACGCGGTCGCCGCTGGCCAGGGCGTGTTCGGGGTGGCGGCCGCGCGGGACGATCTCGCCGTTGACTTCCACCGCCACGCGGCGGCCGGCCAGGCCTTCGGTTTCGAGCAGCGAGGTCAGGGTGGTGCTGGCCGCGACGGTGCGCGGCTCTCCGTTGAGGACGATTTCCATGGGACGATTGTCGCACCGGCGACGGCGTGCCGCAGCGCAGCGTGAATGCGGGCGGACTTGGGTCGACCATCCGCAACCGTACGCACCGACTTCCCGCGCCGCGGGATCCGCCACCCACCAGGAGTCTCCATGTCCGCTTCCCGTCCGCTCCGCTCGACGCTCGCAGTCGCCCTGGCCCTCGCGGCCGCACCTGCGCTGGCGGGAGAGTTCAACGGCACCGTCTTCTTCGGCGACAGCCTTACCGACTCGGGACACTTCCAGAACCAGCTGCCGGCCAACGTGCGCCCGGTCACCGGCCGGTTCACCACCAACCCGGCCTGGGTCTGGGCCGAGTACGTGGCCGACCATTTCGGCGGCAACGGCTTCACCGACAACCAGGGCGGCGACAACTACGCCCAGGGCGGTTCGCGGGTCACGGTGCAGAACGGCACCGCCGAATCCACGGTCTCGCAGGCGACCCGTTACCTGGCCGCGAACGGTGGCGCGGCCGATCCGGACACGCTGTACACGGTCTGGACCGGCGCCAACGACATCTTCGCCATTGCCGGTGCCGGCGCGCCGCCGCAGCAGACCATCGCCACCGCGGTCGGCGGCGTGGTCCAGATCGTCGGCACGCTGGATGCGGCCGGCGCGCGCTACATCCTGGTGCCGAACCTGCCGGACATGGGCCTGACCCCGAACGCGATCGCCGCCGGCCCGGCCGGCCAGGCCGCGCTGACCCAGCTGGCTTCCACCTACAACACCGCCATGTACGGCGCGCTGGCACAGGGCGGATATCGCGTCATTCCGCTGGATACCTTCAACGTGCTGCGCGAGATCGTCGCCAGTCCGGCCACCTACGGCCTGCGCAACGTCACCCAGACCGCGTGCCTGCCGCCGACCGCCAGTTCGCTGACCTGCAACCCGACCTCGCTGGCGGCGCCGGATGCGGCCCGCACCTACCTGTTCGCCGACGGCGTGCATCCCAGCGCGGCCACGCACGAGATCCTGGCTGATTACGCCATCTCCGTGCTCGAAGGCCCGCAGCTGATCGGCATCCTGCCGCATTCGGCGCAGGTCATCGGCCGCAGCCGCGCCGACCAGGTCGCCTGGCACCTGCCGCAGGCGCCGGAAGCGGCGGGCCTGAGCTGGTGGGGCGGGCTGCGCGGCGACAACCAGCGTTACGACCACGCCGACCTCTATGACGGCCTGGCGCCGGCCGGCCTGTTCGGCCTGGACTGGTCCAACGGCAATGGCCTAGTCGCCGGCGGCTTCCTCGGCTACGGCCGCCTGGACGCCGATTTCGGCGGCAACCGCGGCGACTACCAGCAGGACGACACCAGCTTCGGCGGCTTCCTCGGCTGGTACGGCCAGCACAGCTGGGTCAACGCCCAGGTCAGCTACACCATGCTCGACTTCGACGTCACCCGCGACGTGAGCATGGGCGTGGCCACGCGCCGCCACGCCGGTTCGACCGACGGCAGCAACACCGCCGTCGGCGTCAACGGCGGCTACGAGTTCGGCCAGGGCGCGCTGCGCAACGGTCCGGTCGCCGGCCTGCTGTGGCAGACCATCGACGTGGACGGCTACAGCGAGAACAACGTGTCGTCCACCGCGCTGGCCTATTCGGACCAGTCGGTCGATTCGCTGGTCGGCAGCCTCGGCTGGCAGGTGCGTTACCAGGCCGCCAGCTGGGAACCGTACCTGCGCGCGACCTGGGACCACGAGTTCGAGGACGGGCAGGACGAGGTGTTCGCCCGCCTGCAGACCCTGCCGGACCTGGAATACGCGGTGCCGGGCGTGGATTTCGACGGCGACTTCGGCACGGTGGTGCTGGGTGCCCGCTTCGACGTGTTCGGGCTCGCTGCGGACCTGGGCGCCCGCGCCACGGTCGGCCAGGCCAGCGCCAACGACACCGGCGTGTTCCTCAGCCTGGGCGGCCGCTTCTGACGGGCGCCTGCCCGCGTGCCGGCGTTGCGCCGCCGGCCCGCGGGCGCATAGACTTCCGGTCCCGCGCGGGTGTAGTTCAATGGTAGAACTGCAGCTTCCCAAGCTGCTAACGTGGGTTCGATTCCCATCACCCGCTCCAAACTTCGCCAGACGCCGCGGAACCGCTCCGCGGCGTTTCGCGTTCAAGGCCCCGTTCCGGCCCCGGTAGCGCACCGATGAAGCTGGCGATCCTCTCCCGCAACGCCTCGCTCTATTCCACGCGCCGGCTGGTCGAGGCCGCGCGGGTCCGTGGCCATAGCGTGCGCGTGCTCGATCCGCTGCGCTGCTACCTGCGCATCGCGCCCGGCGGTTTCTCCATGCGCTACAAGGGCAAGCCGGTGAGCGGCTACGACGTGGTGATCCCGCGCATCGGCACCTCGATCACCCGTTACGCGACCGCAGTGCTGCGCCAGTTCGAGCTGATGGGCAGCTACACCCCCAATCCGTCCGACGCGATCCTGCGCTCCCGCGACAAGCTGCGCGCGCACCAGCTGCTGGCCGCGCAGGGGATTGGCCTGCCGACCACGGTGTTCGGCGACAACCCGGACGACACCGACGACCTGCTCTCGCTGCTCGGGCCGCCGCCGCACGTGGTCAAGCTCAACGAGGGCACCCAGGGCGCCGGCGTGATGCTGACCGAGAAGGTCTCGGCTTCGCGCGCGGTGGTTGAGACCCTGCGCGGGCTGTACGCCAGCTTCGTGGTCCAGGAATTCATCGCCGAGGCCGGCGGCGCGGACCTGCGCTGCTTCGTGGTCGGCGACCGGGTGGTCGCGGCCATGCGCCGGCAGGCGGCCGAGGGCGAGTTCCGCTCCAACCTGCACCGCGGCGGCGAAGGCTCCGCGGCCGAGGCCAGCGCCGAGGAACAGGCGGTGGCGGTAGCCTCGGCCCAGGCCCTGGGGCTGGGCGTGGCCGGCGTGGACCTGATCAGGTCAGCGCGCGGGCCGCTGGTGCTGGAGGTCAACTCCACTCCGGGCCTGGAAGGGGTGGAGGGCGCCTGCAAGGTGGACGTGGCCGGGGCGATCGTCGACTACGTGGCCCAGCGGAAAAAATGAACGCAATCAGCAGGTTGCCAGGTCTCCCTGGGCGTGCCTGCCACTGGGGTCGCCGGTTTTAACACCCCTTTAATCGATTCGGGCTTAGGCTCCGTCGGACCGCAGCTCCTTCGTCAGCCGGGGTGGTCATCCTTCCCCGGCCGTCATACGGGATACGGTAATCGGGGCAATCCTTGGCCCAGGCGGTGTTTCCGGCCTGGGCCTTTTTGTATCCGGTCGCAGCCGTTTGCCCGGTCCCGGATCGGCAGGCAGAATCGGGACACGTCCCGGAACCGCGCGACGCGGCTTCCTTCCCTACCTTCACCAGCGAGGTCTCGATGTACAAGCTGCTCATGCTTTCCGTCCTTGCCATGGCGCCGCTGGCGGCCAGTGCCAACATCCCGTCGGAAGGCAACGCCCTTTCGCTGGAGAAGGGCCCGGGCCTCAGCGGTTCGTTCGAGGCGCAGCGCGACGCGATCGTGTCCGCGCTGGGCGATGGCAAGACCTACAGCGAGATTTCTCCGAACGACCGCCAGCGCGTGACCGCTTCACTGAACCGCATCTCCAGCCTTCTCGGTGACGCGGGCAGTGTCGAGCAGCTGCCGGAGACGACCAGGATCGAGGTGTTCAACGAACAGGAACTGGTCAACACGGTGCTGACCCAGGCCCGTGAGGACAGCCGCCTGGTCTGCACCCGCGAGAAGAAGGTCGGCTCGCATCGCGCGACCAACAACTGCATGACCGTGGCCCAGCGCCAGCGCGCCCGCGAGCAGAGCCAGGACGCCCTCCTGAACAACTCCGGCTACAAGATGCCGCTGGCCCGCTGAGGTAGTCGTGCGCATCCTCGTCATCGAAGACAACAGCGATATCGCGGCCAACCTCGGCGACTACCTCGAGGACCGTGGCCATACCGTGGATTTCGCCGCCGACGGCGTGACCGGGCTGCACCTGGCCGTGGTCCACGACTTCGATGCGATCGTGCTCGACCTGAACCTGCCGGGCATGGACGGCATCGAGGTCTGCCGCAAGCTGCGCAACGAAGCGCGCAAGCAGACCCCGGTGCTGATGCTCACCGCGCGCGACAGCCTCGAGAACAAGCTGGCCGGCTTCGACTCCGGCGCCGACGACTACCTGATCAAGCCGTTCGCGCTGCAGGAGGTCGAGGTCCGGCTCAACGCGCTGTCGCGCCGCGGCAAGGGCGTGCAGACGCGGGTGCTCAATACCGGCGACCTGGAATACAACCTCGACACCCTCGAGGTCCGGCGCGAAGGGCGGCTGCTGCAGCTCAACCCGACCGCGCTGAAGATCCTGCAGGCGCTGATGGAGGCTTCGCCGGCGGTGGTCACCCGCCAGGAGCTTGAGACCCGGGTATGGGGCGAGGAATTGCCGGATTCCGATTCCCTGCGCGTGCATATCCACGGCCTGCGTGCGGTGGTGGACAAGCCGTTCCCCGTTCCCTACATCCAGACCCGGCACGGGATCGGCTACCGCATAGCGGCCCCTGACGTTGGCAACTGACGGCGCTGCGCCGGTCGCGCGCCGCCCGCGGCGGTTCCGCCGCCGGCTGCGCACCCGCATCATCCTTTCGTTCCTGCTGCTGGGCACCGGGCTGACGGTGCTGTTCGCGTTCCTCACCGACTACTCGCGCCAGCGCGTGGAGAACCAGCTGGTCGAGGAGGTGATGAACACCAACATCGACGAGTTCGCGCGC
This sequence comes from Pseudoxanthomonas sp., assembly GCA_017745195.1. Lineage (GTDB taxonomy): Bacteria > Pseudomonadota > Gammaproteobacteria > Xanthomonadales > Xanthomonadaceae > Pseudoxanthomonas. The sequence continues at coordinate 32,107 of JAGHZW010000033.1, forward strand.
CGCTTCTACGTCGATCCCAGCCGCAACCCCGACATACCCGTGCAGCAGATGTACGGACGGGTGGTACGGCGCGCCGATTTCGAACAGCTGCGGCTGGATGAGCCGGACTGGTACGAACTGCCCGACGGCATCCACAACATCACCGGCCGCGATCCCACCGGGCAGCGGTTCGCGTACAAGCTGGCGGTGCGCAAGACGCCCGACGAGTGGTTCTTCCTCGCCTACGACATGACCCAGACGCTGCGCGGGGAGTCCGAGCTCAAGCGCGCGCTGTACCTGTCGATCCTGCTGTTCAGCGGCCTGTCGCTGGTGATCGGCTGGTGGTCGGCCTCGCGGGTGATGCAGCCGGTGACCGAGCTGGCCGGGCGCCTGCGCGCCTATCGCGGCAGCAGCCATCCGCGGCGGCTGGCCACGCATTTCCCCGAGGACGAGGTCGGCCAGCTCGCCGAGGCGCTGGACGACTATGCGTTGCGGCTGACCGAGGTCGTCCAGCGCGACCGCGAATTCAACGCCGACGTCAGTCACGAGCTGCGCACGCCGCTGGCGGTGATCAAGGGCGCGGTCGAACTGCTGCTGTCGCGCCCGGACCTGGACGAACGCACGCGCGCGCGCATCCAGCGCATCCAGCGCGCCGAACAACAGTGCAGCGACCTGATCGGCTCGTTGCTGCTGCTGTCGCGCAACGAGCGCGGCCAGGGCCACAGCGACGTGGCCCGGGTCGCCGAGCAGCTGCTCGACTCGCATCGCGCCCAGCTGGGCGGCAAGCCGCTGGAACTGCGCCTTGAGGGCGCGCCGGGGCTGGTGATCGAAGCGCCGGAGGCGGCGCTGTCGGTGGCGCTGGGCAACCTGATCGGCAACGCGGTGAAGTACACGCCGCAGGGCGAGGTGGTGGTGCAGCTGCTGGCCGATGGCGTGCAGGTGCTGGATACCGGCCCGGGCCTGAGCGAGGAGGATGCCGCGCGCCTGTTCCAGCGCGGTTACCGCGGCACCTATGCCGGGCATTCGCAGGGCGCGGGCATCGGCCTGTCCATCGTCGGCCGCCTGTGCGACCTGTACGGCTGGGACGTGAGCGTGCGCCCGCGCTCGGACGGCGAGCGCGGCGTGGTCGCGATGCTGTCGTTCGGCGGCGGCGTGCCCGATGCGCCTGCCACCGCGGCCGCGGCCGGCACCCAGGCCGGCGCCGCCGGCTGAGTGGCCTGGGCACCCGCGCAGCGCGGGTGCCCGAAGCCGGCTTCAGATGTATTCCAGCCAGCCGCGCGTGTCGGCGGTGCTGCCATCGAACAGGCCGAAGAACAGCTGCTGCAGCCTGCGCGTCACCGGACCCGGCGTTCCGTCGCCGACCGGCTTGCCGTCGACCGAACGCAGCGGGGTGATCTCGGCGGCGGTGCCGCACATCAGCAGTTCGTCGCACAGGTACAGGTACTCGCGCGGGATGTCGCGCTCGACCACCTCGATCCCGGCGTCGCGCGCCAGCTTCACGATCGAGTCGCGGGTGATGCCGGTGAGGATCGAGGCGCTGGCCGGGGTGGTGTGCAGCGCGCCGTCGAATACCAGGAACAGGTTCTCGCCGGCGCCTTCGCTCAGCAGGCCGGTCGAGGCCAGGGCGATGCCTTCGCCGTAGCCGTGGCGCCGCGCCTCGCGGGTGACCAGTTGCCCCGACAGGTAGTTGCCGCCGGCCTTGGCCCCCGCCGGCACGGTGTTGGGGGCGAAGCGCTGCCAGCTCGACACGCAGGCGTCGATGCCCTGTTCCAGCGCTTCGGCACCGAGATAGCGGCCGAAATCCAGCGCGGCCACCGCCACGTCGATCGGCGTATCGGCGGCGATGCCGACGCTGCCGACGCCGCGGAAGGCGACCGGACGCAGGTACGCGGCGCGCAGGCCATTGGCCTTGACGATGTCGCGGCACGCGGCGTTGATCTGCTCCAGCGTGTAGGGGATGGCGATATCGTAGATCTTGGCCGAGTTGAACAGGCGGCGGCTATGGTCGGTCAGGCGGAAGATCGCCGGGCCGTTCGGCGTGTCGTAGGCGCGGATGCCCTCGAACACCGAGGAGCCGTAGTGGATCGCATGCGCCATCACGTGGGTGGTGGCTTCGGCCCACGGCTTGATCGTGCCGTTGTGCCAGATCTTCTCGGGGAACTGCATCGGCCTGCTCCGCGGTGGGGAAGGGCCATTCTGCCGCAAGCGACGATGGCGGGCCGGTCTACAACGTGATCCAGAAGCAGCCGTAGGTGCGACGCAGGCCGAAGACGGTGCGCACCGGCGTGGCGCTGCCGGAGAGGGTCTGTTCGACCCGCAGGGCGACCGGGTGCGTCCGCACCGGCGCAGGTGGCAGGGGCGGCGGCGCAGGCAGGGTGCTGGTGTCCACGGTGGGTTCGGGCGGCTGCATGCCCGGCCAGCTGGACATCCAGGCCGTCCGGTCCGCGGGCGGCTCGGAGGCGCGGTTCGGTGCAGGCGCAGCGGCCTGCGTCGGCGCAGGCGCGGGCGGGGCGGCGTCCGTGGCGTATCCGGGATATACCGGTGCGATGTCGACCAGCGGACGCCCGACCATCGCCTCGAGCCGGTCGAGCACGCGCGAGGCGGCCTTGCCGGACACGCCGCTCCAGTCGTAGATGCCGGCCAGGCGGTTGGCGTCACCGGCCCGGATCGCCGCGCCGACCTCGCCGACCAGCTGGCTGAGCACGCGCGGGCACATGCCGCGGAACACGTGTGCGCCCTCGGCCGTCCCCGGCGGCGGCAGGCGATCGACCGCGCCGATGTCGTCGCAACGCCGGTCCGTGTACACCGCCCGGCCGTCCGCGCCCACGCAGCGTTGCACGGCCTGCGCGTGCGCGGCAGCAGGCAAGGCCATGGCCAGGCAGGCGGCGGACAGCAGTTGCGCGGCGGGATGCATGCGCCGCAGCCTAGCCGGGGAGCCAGGTGGCGGAAAGCACCGCCGTCACAGTCGCTGCAGCACCGCTTCGGTGGGCCTGGACAGGTTCAGCGTGTAGAAGTGCAGCGCCGGCGCGCCACCGGCGACGAGGCGCTTGCACAGGTCGGCGACCACGTCGGCGCCGAAGTCGCGGACCGCGTTGGCGTCGTCGCCGAAGGCCTGCATGCGCTTGCCGATCCAGCGCGGGATCTCCGCGCCGCAGGCTTCGGAAAAGCGGCGCAGCTGGGTGAAGTTGGAGATCGGCATGATCCCGGGGATGATCGGGATGTCGACGCCGAGCCGGCGCACGTCGTCGACGAAACGGAAGTAGGCGTCGGCGTTGTAGAAGTACTGGGTGATCGCCGCATCGGCGCCGGCGTCGACCTTGGCCTTGAAATGGCGCAGGTCGGCCAGCGCGTCCTCCGCCTGCGGATGGGTTTCCGGATAGGCGGCGACCTCGATCCGGAACAGGTCGCCGTGCTCGGCGCGGATCAGCTCGACCAGTTCGGAGGCGTAGCGCAGGTCGCCGGCATGGCCCATGCCCGAGGGCAGGTCGCCGCGCAGGGCGACGATCCGGCGGCAGCCGATCGCGCGGTAGAGCTTGAGCAGCTCGCGGATCTCCTCGCGGTTGCCGCCGACGCAGGACAGGTGCGGCGCTGCCTCGAAGCCGTGGTGCTGGTTGAGGTGGCGCACGGTCTCGGAGGTGTAGCTCAGGGTCGAGCCGCCGGCGCCGAAGGTGCAGGACACGTATTCGGGCGCGTGCTCGCGCAGTTTCGCCGCGGCGCGGTCCAGCTGGGTGCGCTGTTCGTCGGTCTTGGGCGGGTAGAACTCGAAGCTGATCTTGGTCATCGCGGCGGCGGATCCGGCAGGGCGCGCCAGATAATATCTCTTTATCGCGATGAATGTGAATATAGGCCCGGGCGAAACCGTCCGTGGCTCAGTGCGGCCGCACCACCTCGACGGTCACGTGCACGATCTCCTCGTGGACCGACAGCGCCCGGCGGAAATGGGCCGCGTCCACGTCCGCGGCGGTCACCACCTCGACCACGCAGGCGTACTTGCCGCGGCCGACCTGCCAGACGTGCAGGTCGCTGATCCGCGCCGGCACGTCGCCCTGCTCGATGGCCTCGCGGATTTCGGCCACCACCGGCGCATCCATCTGCGCGTCGAGCAGGATCCGTCCCGAGGCGCGGAGCAGGCCCCAGGCCCAGATCGAGACCAGGGTCGCGCCGACCAGGCCCATCACCGGGTCCAGCCACGACGCGCCCAGGAGCATGCCGCCGAGCAGGGCGATGATCGCCAGCACCGAGGTCGCTGCATCGGCGATGACGTGCAGGTAGGCCGAACGCAGGTTGAGGTCGTGGCCGTGGTGGTGGCCGTGTGCGTGGCCATGATGGTGGTCGTGGTGGTGTGCGTCATCGTGGCCATGGTGATGGTCGTGACCGTGGCCGTGGCCATGCGCGTCATGCGAGTGCTGGTCGCGCAGCCACCAGGCGCAGAGCAGGTTCACCGCCAGGCCGACCACGGCGATGGCGATCGCCTGTTCGTAGTGGATCGGCGTCGGCGCCAGCAGCCGTGCCACCGACTGCACCGCCATCAGCGCCGCCACGCCCAGCAGCAGGATCGCGCTGGTGTAGCCGCCGAGGATCTCGATCTTCCAGGTGCCGAAGGCGAAGCGGCCGTCGCCGGCATAGCGCCGCGCGCAGGCATAGGCGAACGCCGACAGTCCCAGCGCCAGCGCGTGCGAGCTCATGTGCCAGCCGTCGGCCAGCACCGCCATCGAGTTGAACCACCAGCCGCCGCTGATCTCGACCACCATCATCGCCAGGGTCAACCACATCGCGCGGCGGGTGTTGCGCTCGGCGCCGGCATTGCCGGCATCGAAGGCGTGGGAATGGCGGCGGGTGGCGGCGATCGCGTCGAGGTCCATGGCGGCGGGGCAGGTGGCTTGGATACCCCCATAGGGTATAAGCTCCGACCTCATGGCGCACGTCATCCGCGACAGGAAAAAGCTGCTGGCCCGGGTCCGCCGCGTCGGCGGGCAGGTGGCCGCGCTGGAAAAGGCGCTGCAGGACGGCGCCGACTGCGCCGACCTTCTGGTCCAGATCGCCGCGGCCAAGGGCGCCATGCACGGGCTGATGATGGAGGTGCTGGCCGGGCACCTCGCCGAGCACGTGGTCGCCGAGGACGACGCGGCCGACCGCGCGCGCGAAGCGGAGGTCGTGCTGGCGCTGATGCGCAGCCTCGGCCGCTAGGAGCCTGCGCCCCACCGCTAGACTGGCGCGTCTCTCCGTTGCACGCGCACGCCACCGCCGCATGTCGATCTTCCTGACCCCGTTCGCCCGCACCCGCCTGTTCCCGCGCCAGCCGCGCGGCAACACCATCCAGGACTGCACGCCCGGGCAGTTCGAGCGGCACCTCAACGAGCACGCACCGCTGGCCGTGGTCGACGGCTATGCGCCGTTCTGCAAGCTGCACGTGCACCGCAACTGGACCTCGACCCGCTGCCTGACCGTGCCGGTCGACGACACCAACCGGCACCTGCTGCGCAGCGCCTACGAGGCGCGTTCGCGCGAGGAGCTGCCGGTGCTGGTGCGCTGGTTCGAGGGCGTGCAGCCGCCGGTGGCCGCGTACCTGGTCGTCATCCTCTACAGCCGCGAACAGCTGGCGAAGGAAGGCGCGCCGATCGACGCCGACTGGGGCGTGGTCGGTTGCCTGTACACGATGCAGCCGGAGGAGATCCCGATGGCGCCGGTGACGATGATGCGCAACGCGCTGGGCGTGGAGGAGGGCGGCTCGGGCGTGCCGCTGGACCGGCAGGCCTACCGGCGCAGCGTCGAGTTCTGGGAAAGCAACGCCAACTGGCGGCCCTGACCGCACCTGCCGTCTGCCGGTTCCGCCGCATCGATCGACACGGGGCGCGGGCACAGGGCAGGGCCACCTGCCGTGACCTGTCGCTGCAGTCCGGTGCGCATCCAGGCTCAGGATCCGCGCGTGCGTGCCGATCTACACCAGGTATCCCTTGGCATGCGCGGGCGCCCTGCGGCGCGCGCTTCCGTCCCCCTGTTCCGATCCGGCCGCTTCCGACCCATGCACATGAACATCTTCCTGGTCCTGCTCATGGCCGTCCTGGCGGTCTGGGCGATCCTGGCGACGGTGCTCGCGCTCGTCTGGGGCGGGCACCTGCGCCGCGAACGCCAGGAGCACGAGGACGCGCGCCAGCGCAACGCGCAGTACCGCGCGGCGCTGCAGCGGCTCGAGAAGGAGGCGGCCATCGCCGCGGCCAGGTTCGAAGCGCTGCAGCGCGAGCACCTCGCCCTCAGGCAGGCCCACGACGCCAGCGAACAGGCGCTGGCCGAACAGCCGATGCCGCTGGTGATGATCGACAGCCTCGACCTGTCCGGCGAGATCGGCACCCTGTTCGAACACGTCGCCCGCGTCGCCGCCGCGATCCGCAGCTACAGCGCGTACACCCGCGGCCACCACGGCCGCGAGCCGGACAAGGCCCGCTACGACCTCCTGTGGCTGGCCGACTGCCTGCACACCTTCGACCGGATCGGCAAGGCGCTGGCCGCCGGCAGCCAGCGCGCACTTTCTGCCGCCTGCGCCGAGCTGCTGGAGATGTACGCCGCCTACCCGGGCGACGGTTCCGGCTACGACAGCCGCGACACCTTCCGCCGCCTGGCCGCGCAGGTGCCGCTGGACCGGGTCAGCGATGCCATCCGCACCATCGTCATGAAGACCGGTGCCGGCGTCGAGGACGTGCAGATGGTGTGACCGCGGGCCCACGCCGACGGTCGGGTCGGCGATCCGGCGCAGGCGCGGACTCTGGCGGATCCGGCGGAAAACACAAAATTCTTCATGGAATCAAATAGTTGATGGTGTTATGGCGACTGCGGCCTGCGCCCTCGCCGAGTCCGGAACTCGACGCGCCGAGCCTGGAACTCGATCGCCCGAGTCCGGAACTCGACGCGCCGGGCCCGGAACTCCATCGCCCGAGTCCGGAGCTCGACGTGCCGGGTCCGGAACTCCAATCCCCCGAGTCCGGAACTCGACGCACCGAGCCCGGGACTCCATCACCCGAGTCCGGAACTCGACCCGCCGGGCCCGGAACTCCATCGCCGGAGCCCGGAGCTCGACACGCCGGGTTCCGGGCTTCATCGTCCGGATCTCGGGTCCCCGGGGAGTCCACATGTCGCAGGTGATGTCCGGGGCACTGACCGGTGCGGTCGCCGCGCTTCCGCTCGTCCTCGGCGCCTGGATCGCGCTCGGGCTGAAGCCCTCCACCCGGCTGGTCGGGCTCGTGTCCGGTTTCGGTGCCGGCGCGCTCATCAGCGCGGTCGCGTTCGAACTGGTCCTCGACGCATCGGGCAAGAACACCCCGGTGATCCTGGCGGCCGCGCTCGCCGTCGGTGCGGTCGCGTACTTCGCCGGCAGCGAATACCTGGACCGGCGCAGTCGCGCGGGAAGCACGGGCAACCGCGGCCTGGCGCTGCTGATGGGCGCCACCCTCGACGGGATACCCGAGTCGCTGATCCTGGGCATTTCGATCGCGGCCGGCGCCGGGGTCAGCCTGCCGTTCCTGGTGGCGGTGGTCGTGTCGAACCTGCCCGAAGGCATGGCCTCGGCGGCGGTGCTGGGCAAGGAGGCCGGTTATCCGGCGCGGCGCATCCTCGGCATGTGGGCGGTGGTCGTGGCCATTTCCGCGGTGGCCGCCGGGCTGGGTACGTTCGTCGGCACGCGGGTGGCGACGATCGGGCCGGTGGCGCAGGCATTCGCCGCCGGCGCGCTGCTGGTGATGATCACCGACGACCTGATCCCCGAGGCGCGCGAATACGGCGGCCTCGGCGCGGGCCTGGCCGCCGTGCTCGGTTTTGCCGTCGCCTTCGGCCTGGATCGGGCGGGGGGCTGAGAGGCGTGAGTTCGCGTCGGCCGCGGGATCGCGGACGTGGCGCGGGTGCCAGATCGCATGCGGGATTGAAAACAGAACGGGCGCCTTGCGGCGCCCGTTGCGTCTTTCCGTCGTGGCTGCGGCCGGTCCTGGAAGCAAGCCGGCCGCCGCGCGCCACTCAGTAGCGGTAGTGCTCCGGCTTGAACGGGCCGTCCACCGGCACGCCGAGGTAGTCGGCCTGTGCCGGGGTCAGCTTGGTCAGCTTCACCCCGATCTTCTCCAGGTGCAGGCGTGCGACCTCCTCGTCGAGCTTCTTCGGCAGGCGGTACACGTCCTTCCCGTAGACGTCCTTGTTGGCCCACAGGTCGATCTGGGCCAGGGTCTGGTTGGAGAACGAGTTGGACATCACGAACGACGGGTGGCCGGTGGCGCAGCCCAGGTTCACCAGGCGGCCTTCGGCCAGCAGGAAGATCGCGTTGCCGTTGCCGAACGTGAACTTGTCCACCTGCGGCTTGATGTTGGTCTTCACCGCGCCGGACGCGTACAGCGCATCGACCTGGATCTCGTTGTCGAAGTGGCCGATGTTGCAGACGATGGCCTGGTCCTTCATCGCCTGCATGTGCGCCAGGGTGATGATGTCCTTGTTGCCGGTGGTGGTGACGTAGATGTCGGCGCGGCCGAGGGTGTCCTCGACGGTGGCGACCTCGAAGCCTTCCATCGCCGCCTGCAGCGCGCAGATCGGATCGATCTCGGTGACCACCACGCGGGCGCCGTAGGCGCGCAGCGAGTGCGCCGAGCCCTTGCCGACGTCGCCGTAACCGCAGACCACGGCGACCTTGCCGGCCAGCATCACGTCCATCGCGCGCTTGAGGCCGTCGGCCAGCGACTCGCGGCAGCCGTACAGGTTGTCGAACTTGGACTTGGTGACCGAGTCGTTGACGTTGATCGCCGGCACCAGCAGCGTGCCGGCCTCGGCCAGCTGGTAGAGGCGGTGCACGCCGGTGGTGGTCTCCTCGGACACGCCCTTCCAGTCCTTGACCACGCGACCCCAGTAACCCGGACGCTCCTTCGCCACGCGCTTGAGCAGGTCCTTGATCACCTGCTCCTCGTGGTTGCCGGAAGGCGTGTTGACCCAGTCGCTGCCGTTCTCCAGCTCGTAGCCCTTGTGGATCAGCAAGGTCACGTCGCCGCCGTCGTCGACCACCAGCTCAGGACCGGTCAGGGTGCCGTCGGCGAGGGTGAAGGTCAGTGCGTCGAGGGTGCAGTCCCAGTACTCCTCCAGGGTTTCGCCCTTCCAGGCGAACACGGGGGTTCCGGAGGCGGCGATCGCCGCGGCGGCGTGGTCCTGGGTCGAGAAGATGTTGCACGAGGCCCAGCGCACGTCGGCGCCGATGTCGCGCAGGGTCTCGATCAGCACCGCGGTCTGGATGGTCATGTGCAGCGAGCCGGTCACGCGCACGCCCTTGAGCGGGGCGGTGGCGGCGTGCTTGCGGCGGATGGACATCAGGCCGGGCATCTCGTGCTCGGCGATGTCGATCTCCTTGCGGCCCCAGTCGGCCAGGGAGATGTCGGCGACCTTGTAGTCGCCAGTGGAGGACGACAAGGTATTGGGCAGTGCGTTCATGCGGGTGCTCCGGGTCAATGGCGAGACAGGTCTCGCATTCGCCGGGCGCCGTTGTCGCTTGGGATGCCGCGCCGAGCCTGGCCATGGATCGGGAGCCGCGCCGCTCGTGCGCATCTCCTGCGGAAGACTCCGCGTGTCCTGTGGTCGCAGCGCCCCTCGGCGGGCGCCGCGCATTATATCGGCCCGCCCCATTGCATGGATGAACCTGTCGATGCGTCGGCGGGCGATGGCCGTGCAGGAATTGTTCCGGCCGGGAGCCCGTCCAACGCGGCCACCCATCCGCCCGTCACCTGGGTCGAGCATCCGGATACCGGCACGGTCGGGCGCATATCCTCGACCTCGTGATCCGGTACTCCTGAAACTTTTGCGGCGGCGCACAAAATCCCGCTAAGCTCGGAAATTCGCTCCCATAAGCCGTCCCGCGTCGATGAACGCTCCACGCCAGCTCGAATTCGCTCCACCAGACCTGCCCCTGCGCGACGAAGTGCGCCGCCTCGGCGCGCTGGTCGGCGACATGCTCGCCGAACAGGTTTCGCCCGCCTTCCTCGATGAGGTCGAACGGGTCCGGACCACGGCGATCGCGCGGCGCCAGAACGGCGGTTCGATGGAGTCGCTGTCGGCGCTGCTGGACGGGCTGGCACCAGCCCATGCCGAATCGCTGGTGCGCGCCTTCAGCACCTATTTCCAGGTGGTCAACATCGCCGAGCGCGTGCACCGGATCCGCCGCCGCCGCGACTACCAGCGCGCCGACACCGGCAAGCCGCAGCCGGAAAGCCTGCTCGACGCGCTGCAGCGGCTGAAGGCGAAGGACGTGTCGCCGGAGGAGCTGCGCGACTGGCTCGAGAGGATCGACATCGAACCGGTGTTCACCGCGCACCCGACCGAGGCCGTGCGCCGCGCGCTGCTCGAGAAGGAACAGATCATGGTCGCCGCGCTGGTCGACGACCTCGACGGCGGGCGCACCCCCGGCGAGCGCGCCGCCGACATCGCCCGCTTCCGCATGGCGCTGACCTCGGCCTGGCAGACGGCGGATTCCTCGCCGGTACGCCCGGGCGTGGAGGACGAACGCGAGCACGTCGGCTTTTATCTGACCGAAGTGCTGTACCGGGTGATGCCGGTGTTCTACGAGACGCTGGAACACGCCATCGGCGAATCGTTCGGCATCGCCACCGAGCTGCCGCGCCAAGCGCTCGCGCCTGGCCTACGACACCGCGGCCAGCACGGCGCTG
>JAGHZW010000034.1 GCA_017745195.1 Pseudoxanthomonas sp.
GCAAGGCGGTGGCCAGCCCGGAAGCGGCGCGTTACGCGTGGAGCGATGACCCGGCCCAGGCCGACCTGGTCGGAGCCGATGGCTTGCCGGCGTCGCCGTTCCGCACGCGGGTATGGTGAACAGATGCGAATGTCGAACCCGGATTTTGCAGCGGATGAGGTGCAAGGCATGAAGAACGGAACGAGCTGGCGCGTCGTCGCCACCGCGGTGCTGGCATTGCTGCTGGCTGCCTGCGGCAATCGCGGGCAGGCCGACGCTGGTGCGGCGGACAAGGTGGGGCCCCCCGGCGGCGCGGGCGAGAAAGCCGCGACAGCCGAGGCTCCGATGCCGCAGGTCATCACCAGGGACGGACGCCACGCGCTGCTGGTCGATGGCGAACCTTTCCTGGTCCTCGGCGCCCAGGTCAACAACTCCAGCAACTGGCCCAGCGCGCTGGAGAACGTGTGGCCGGCGATCGAGCTGGTCGGGCCGAATACGGTGATGGTGCCGGTGGCCTGGGAGCAGGTCGAGGCGGAAGAGGGCAAGTTCGACTTCTCCTTCGTCGACACGCTGCTGGCGCAGGCGCGCGCGCACGACGTGCGCCTGGTCCTGCTCTGGTTCGCGACCTGGAAGAACAATGGCCCGAACTACGCACCCAAGTGGGTGAAGCTGGACAACGAGCGCTTCCCGCGCGTGGTCACCGCCGACGGACGTTCGCTCAATTCGCTGTCGCCGCTGGCCGAGGCGACGCTGCAGGCCGACCGCAAGGCCTTCGTCGAACTGATGAAGCACCTGAAGGCCGCCGACCCGCAGCGCACGGTGATCATGATCCAGCCGGAAAACGAGCCGGGCACCTACGGCAGCGCACGCGATTTCTCGCCGCTGGCACAGAAGGTATTCGAAGGTCCGGTGCCGGATGCGTTGCTGGAGAAGCTGGGCAAGCAGCCGGGCACGTGGGCGCAGGTGTTCGGCAAGGATGCGGACGAGTTCTTCCATGCCTGGCACGTGGCGCATTTCATCGACCAGGTGGCCGAGGCGGGCAAGGCCGAGTACGCATTGCCGATGTACGTGAATGTCGCGCTGCGGGACCCGTTCAATCCCGGCCTGCCGGGCCAGTACGAAAGCGGTGGCCCCACTGACAATGTGCTCGACGTATACAAGGCCGCCGCGCCGCACATCGACATGCTGGCGCCGGACATCTACATGCCGGAATACGCCAAGTACACCACGGTGCTGGAGCGCTACTCGCGGCCGGACAACCCGCTGCTCGTCGCCGAGACCGGCAACCGCGGCGAGTTCGCGCGGTACTTCTTCGCCGCGCTGGGCAATCAGGCGATCGGGTGGTCGCCGTTCGGGGTCGACTACACCAGGTACTCGAACTGGCCGCTCGGCGCGAAGGTGGTGAACCCGGAGACGCTGGAGCCGTTCGCGCTCAACTACCGGCTGGTGTCGCCGGCGGCGCGGCTGGTCGCCAAGGCCAGCTTCGAGGGCAAGGTGCACGGTACCGCCGAACAGCCGGGCCAGCCGGTGCAGACCCTGCCGATCGACGAGCGCTGGA
>JAGHZW010000035.1:0-2394 GCA_017745195.1 Pseudoxanthomonas sp.
GTTCCGGCTACGACAGCCGCGACACCTTCCGCCGCCTGGCCGCGGTGACGAAACGCAGCGGCGTGGCCTCGGGATTCGGCTGCAGGATCGCTTCTGTGGAGCGGGGACTGGCGGGCGTGCTCATGCGTGCGCGGCTGGAATCGAGGACTTGGCCCGATTCTAGTGCTTGCAGGTGAAACGTATGGGTGCGGTGCAGCGTGACTTCGCCGCGTGCGGGCGGCAAACGCGCGGCCGCCCGCGAAGGTGCCCCGTTCAGCCGATCCCGAACGGCAGGTTCGGCGAGGACACCACGCGCTCGCCGACCGCCTCGCCATGCAGGAAGCGCAGCGCGGCCTCGATCACCGCCGCGTCGCCGGCAATGCGGTGGTGGCCCAGGCCGGTGGTGCTGAGCAGGCGCGCCTGCGGCCAGTGGCGGGCGTAGCGCTCGCCCTCCTCCCACGGTACGTCCTCGTCCTCCAGGTCGTGCACGACCAGCGCGGGAATGGCGAACGACGGCACGTGGTGGTGTACGGCGAAGCTGTCCACCTCCACGCCGATCTCGCGCTCGAAGCCTTCGAACATGCGCGCCACCAGCGCCGGGGCCAGGCCGATCATGCGGCCGAAGCGGCCGCCGGCCGCACGCAGGTCGGCGGCCGGGGCGATCAGGACCACACGGCCGGTGTGCAGGCCGTCGCGCAGGGCCAGGGTGACCGCGGCGGCGCCCATCGAATGGGCGAGCACCACCGCCGGTGCGCCATGCCGGCGCGCGACCGCGGCCAGCGCGGCGGCGAACGACGGCAGGATCGCGCGGCCGCCGTCGTTGCGGCCGTGGCCGGGATGGTCGAAGGCGACGACCGCATAGCCGGCCGCGCGCAGCGGCGCGACCCACGGCCGGCAGCGCAGGCCGAAGCTGGACCAGCCGTGCGAGGTAATCGCCGGGCGGCAGGTAGCCGGATCACCCCAGACGTAGGTCGCCAGCGCATGGCCTTCGCTGTCGACGTGGCCGAGCTGCGCATCGTCGGCCTCAGCCGTGAGCGCGCGGCTGTGCGAGGACGCCATCGGGGTACCGAACAGGCGCGAGGCGCGGCGCACGGTGGCGGCCGGGCACAGCCAGCCGCCGACGGTGAAGGCCGTGCGCAGCAGGCGCGGGACGGAGGCGGATCGAACGGTCGTGCTTTTTTGTGGCGGAGCGACGGGTGCGATGGCGGCCATGGCGGCTCTCCGTGGGGGTCAGCGGGGGGTGGCGGCGGACGCGTCGGCCGGATCGGCCGCGTAGCGCGCGAACAGGTCTTCGACCGCACGCCGCGCCAGGTCCTGGGCGTGCCGTGGCTGGTGCAGGCGGGCGTTGTGCAGGCCCTGCATCAGTGAATCGAGCTGGAAGGTAACCAGGGCCGGATCGGTGCCGGGGCGCAGGTGGCCCTGTTCCACGGCCAGGGTGACGGCCCGTTCGAGCGCGACGTGCCAGGACTCCATCATCTGCGCGACGTGGTCGCGCATCGGCCCGGGGCGGCCGTCGTATTCGAACGAGGCACCTAGGAACACGCAGCCGTCCGGATGCGCCGCGATCCAGGCCATCCAGGCCTCGGTGATCGCGCGCAGGCGCGGCAGCCCGCGCGGTTGCCGCATCGAGGGCGTCATCACCTGGGCGACGAACTGCTCGGCGGCCCAGTCCAGGGTCTGCCGGACCAGGTCCTCGCGCGAGCCGAAATGGGCGAACACGCCGCTCTTGGACATGCCGGCGGTGCTGGCCAGCTCGCCGATGGTCACCCCTTCCAGGCCGACCTTCGCAGCCATGCCGCAGGCGCGCTCGAGCAGCTTGCAGCGGGTGCTGGCGCCCTTGCTGGTCTGGGCGGCGGTGGCGGGAGCCGGGCTCATGGCGCCTTGAATAGCACGATCGTTCGTTTCATTCAACACCTGTGCGACCGGCGTCACAGGCTGGGGTTAGAATGCGCACCGCGACGCATGCCCCCTCCCCCTGGCCCCGTCGCTTTTTTGTTTCCCGGACCTGATGCAGCCGGCGACAGCCCCCGTCGCCTCGCCAACACGCCACGCGCGACACGACGCGGAGCCAACCATGCTTTTCGAAACCCTCGCCACTTCCGGTCACGAGCAGGTGGTGTTCTGCAACAACCCCGATGCGGGGCTGAAGGCGATCATCGCCATGCACAGCACCGTACTCGGCCCGGCCGTCGGCGGCGTGCGCATGCGCCACTACGCCAACGAGGCCGATGCGGTGCGCGACGTGCTGCGGCTGAGCCGCACGATGACCTACAAGAACGCGCTGGCCGGGCTGAACATCGGCGGCGGCAAGGCGGTGATCCTGGGCGATCCGAAGACCGACAAGACCGAGGTGATGTTCCGCGCCTTCGGCCGCGCGGTCGACGCGAGCCTGGTGTCGTTGAAGTACGCAGTCGG
>JAGHZW010000035.1:2420-3123 GCA_017745195.1 Pseudoxanthomonas sp.
GCTACAACCGCGAGCGCGCGATGCGCCTGATCCGCAGCATCTACTACAACGTCGGCAGGATCTTCGACCTGTCCGAGCGCGAGGGGATCAGCCCGCAGTACGCCGCCGACCGCATCGCCGAGGCGCGCATGCAATCGATCGGCAAGCTCAAGCTGCCGATGGGCCGCACCCGTCCGCGGCTGGGCCACCTGCGCGGCGAGCACTGACCGGCAGCGGTCCAGCCGCCCTGTCCGGCAACGGTGGATCCGAGCCCCGTGGAGCATCTCCACGGGGCTTTTTGCTGCACCCGCACGTGTGGTCGCCGCGGCCGGCGCCTACAATAGGTACGCGTGAAACCATCAGGGGAGGGTCGATGCGCACGTTCCAGCTGGGTGAGGAGATCGACGCGCTGCGCGAGGCGGTGCGCCGCTTCGCCGACGCGGAAATCGCGCCGCGCGCCGCGCGCATCGACGAGGACAACGCGTTCCCGCAGGACCTGTGGTCCAAGCTCGGCGAGCTGGGCCTGCTGGGCATGACCGTGCCGGCCGAATATGGCGGCAGCGAGATGGGCTACCTGGCCCACCTGGTGGCGATGGAGGAGATCTCGCGCGCGTCCGGCTCGGTCGGACTGAGCTACGGCGCCCACTCCAACCTGTGCGTGTCCAACCTCTACCTCAACGGCAACGAGGCGCAGCGGCAGCGCACGCGCATCGGCGCAGACCCG
>JAGHZW010000036.1 GCA_017745195.1 Pseudoxanthomonas sp.
TGCCGCAGATGCGGGCGCAGCGCTCCGGCCGCATCCTCAACATCTCCTCCATCGGCGGCTATCGTGCCGGCGCCGGCTTCGGCGTGTACTGCTCGACCAAGTTCGCGGTCGAGGGCCTGTCCGAAGCGCTGCATGCGGAACTGGCGCCGCTGGGCATCCACGTGACCGTGGTGGAGCCGGGTTATTTCCGCACCGACTTCCTGGATTCGACTTCGCTTTCGATCAGTGGAACGTCCATTGCCGACTACAACGCCACGTCCGGAGCCGTCCGCGACGTCGCATCCGACCTGAACCACCAGCAGCCCGGCGACCCTGAACGCCTGGCCCGGGTCCTGGTCGCCTTCGCCGAAGAGCCCAATCCGCCGGTTCGCCTGCCGCTCGGCAGTGACACGGTCGCCGCAATCCAGAAGAAGCACGCGTCCGACGCGGCGATCCTCGCCTCCTGGCATGAGGTGGCGACCTCCACCGATTTCGCCGCCGCGCCGCTGTCCGCCTGACGAGCCTCCCATGTCCAATCCCACATGCCTGAAGTCCACAGGAATCCGACCATGAGTGAAGACATCCGTCCGCCGCTTCCCCCGTTCGACCACGAATCCGCGATCCGCAAGGTCCGCCTGGCCGAGGACGGCTGGAACTCCCGCAATCCCGAGCGTGTCGCGCAGGCATACACCGTGGACAGCCTCTGGCGGAACCGCGCCGAATCCCTCCAGGGCAGGTCGCAGATCATCGACTTCCTGACCCGGAAGTGGGACCGGGAACTGGAGTACCGCCTTATCAAGGAACTGTGGGCATACACCGGCAACCGCATCGCGGTAAGGTTCGCCTACGAGTGGCACGACGATTCCGGCAACTGGTTCCGGTCGCTCGGCAACGAGAACTGGGAGTTCGACGAGCGCGGCCTGATGCGTCGACGCTACGCGGTCATAAACGACCTGCCCATCCGCGAAGCCGGGCGCAGGTTCCATTGGGACCGCACGGCACCGCGACCCGACGACCATCCGGGCCTGGGCGACCTTGGCCTTTGAAAGACCTGCTTCCGGCGATCTGCACTACAGCCCGCGGCGATAGGCCGTGGGCGTGCTGCCGGTGAGCTTGCGGAAGCTGGCGGCGAAGGACGATGGCGTTTCGTAGCCCACGGCCAGCGCCACGTGGGTGATCGGCAGCCGGGGATCGGCGAGCAGCTGTTGCGCGCGCTCGATGCGCAGGCGCACCAGCCACTCGTGCGGCGTGGTGCCGGTGGCCTGGCGGAACACCGTGCAGAAATGGAAGCGGGTCATGCCGAGCAGTCCGGCCAGGTCGTCCAGGCCGATCGGCGCCCCCAGGTGTGCACGCATGTAGTCGGTGACCCTGCGCACCTGCCAGGCAGCCAGCCCGCGCCGAGGGCCGGTGTCGGACAGCGCGCGATACGTCGAATGGCCGCGAACCAGCTGCGTGCACAGCAGGTCGG
>JAGHZW010000037.1:0-815 GCA_017745195.1 Pseudoxanthomonas sp.
TCGATCGGCTCCATCAGCTGGCCATCGATTTCCTTGATGATCACTTCCGGGCGCGTACCGGGGAAACGCTCCATCACTTCACGGCGGGCGGCGTAGCCGCGCTCCAGCCGCCCGTAGACCGGGAAACCGTCGCGGGCCAGGCGGATCGCCGGGGCCAGGCTCACCGAAAGCGGCAGCCGTCCGTATTTGCTTGCCACGTGCACCAGCGCCGCCGGCAGGCCGGGAATGGCGGCCGCCCACGGGCCGTCTTCGGCCAGCGAGGAGTCCAGCTTGCCGTCCTTCGTGCGATAGCGGTCGGACGTCGCGGCCGCCGGCGCGGCTTCGCGCGCATCGACGAACACATCGCGGTCGCCGTCGGCCTGGTGCAGCAGGAAGAAGCCGCCGCCGCCCAGGCCCGAGCTGATCGGTTCGACTACCGACAGTGCCGCCGACACCGCCACTGCGGCATCGAATGCATTGCCGCCCTTGTCGAGCACCTCGAAACCGGCCTCGGTCGCGAGCTTGTGCCCGCTGGCGATGGCGGCCTGGCCGGGGCGCTGGGCCAGCGCGGCCGATCCGTCGGCGGCGAACGCCGGCAGGGCCACGCCCGGGAAGAGCAGGAACAGCGCCAGCAACAGGCGCGGCAGCATGCGGCGGGTCATCGGGCCTCCGGCGTATAGAGTTCGGGATGTTCGCGCTGCAGTCGCAGCAGCTTGGCCAGCAGGTCCTGCTGGCTCTCGGGAAAGGCCGGGTCGGGATCGATGCACTCGACCGGGCAGACGACCACGCATTGCGGTTCGTCGAAGTGACCCACGCACTCGGACTGCGCGTGGTCG
>JAGHZW010000037.1:880-1572 GCA_017745195.1 Pseudoxanthomonas sp.
CGCCACGATCCTCTTACTTGGCTTCGACGAAGACGTAGTCGGCGCCGGTCGGCGCCAGCGCCGCCTTGACCCGCTCGTTGTCGGCGGCGTCGCCGATGAACAGGATGCGCACGCCCTTGAGCGTGTCGGCCGGGACGTCGGCGAAGGCCACCAGCATCAGGTCGGCCATCTTGGCCGAGGCCGGCGAACCGAAGGCCAGCAGGTTGCCCTTCTGCACGCCGCGGGCCATCGCGGTCTTGGCCGACTCGACCTGGCGCTCGTACTTGGCGGCGAACTCCGGGTCGGACTCCGGCGGCAGGTAATACAGGAACGGATTGTTGGTGATGGTGCCCATGTTCTCCTGCACCACCGCCGGCAGGTACGCCTTCCAGCCCGCGTCGTCGTCCTTGGCCGGGGCGGCCAGGACCTTGGCCTCGGTCGCCTCGTTGCTCACTGCCGCTTCCTTCTTGCAGGCGGTCAGCAGCAGCGGCGAAACCAGCATGCAGGCGAGCAGGAGCGCGCGCGTCGTCTTGTTCATCAGGAATCTCCCGTTATTCGTTGGATCGTTGTTGGTAGTGCCTTGGGATCGGCCAAGGATTACTCGGAAACCGCATCGCCACGCCTTGCCTCCCGCAAGGCCGTGGCCACCGCCGGCGGCACGAAGCCCGAGACGTCGCCGCCCAGTCGGGCGATCTCGCGCACCAGCGAAGACG
>JAGHZW010000037.1:1709-3079 GCA_017745195.1 Pseudoxanthomonas sp.
ACGCCCACGGTCAGCAGCACGAAGGGTCTGGCGCCGCGGTCGATCACCAGCGGTTGCGCCACCGGCTTCAGCAACGCGACCAGGTCGGCGCGCAGCGCGGCCAGCAGCGCGTTGGCGTCGGCGAACTCGCGCGCCTTCATCCGCTTGCGCAGGTCCTCGACCAGCGCGGTGGTCGCCGCCACGCCGACGATCACCTTTTCGAACAGGGGCGCGGCCCTGGCGACCAGGTCGATGTGGCCGTTGGTGATCGGGTCGAAAGTGCCGGGATAGACGGCAGTACGGCGTTGGACCACGGGCGGGGTCGTTCTTAGGGGGCCGGATTGGCGGTGGCCAGTGTATCAGCGCGCCCTTGTCCGGGGCCACGATATAGCGCCGCGTGCGCCTGCGCGGTGCGCAGCTGCCGGTGCAGGGTCCAGCCTGCCGGCGGCTCGGGAACCTGGTCGGGCGGCGACTCCAGATAGAGCCAGCCGTCGGCTGCAAGCCGCGGCAGCAGCGCCTGCAATGCCGGCTGCCAGAGACCGGCGGCGAACGGCGGATCGAGGAAGACCACGTCGAACGGCGGCGCGATGCCCTGCCCACCCAGCCAGCGCACGGCGTCGTCCTGCACCACCTGCACCTGGTCGCCGGCCTGCAGCCGCGCGACCGCGGCGCGCAGCCCGGCTGCCTGCGACGGATCGCGTTCGACCAGCACCGCCTGCGCGGCCCCGCGCGACACCGACTCCAGCCCCAGCGCGCCGCTGCCGGCGAACAGGTCGAGCACGCGGCTGCCGGGCAGCACCGGCTGCAGCCAGTTGAACAGGGTCTCGCGGACGCGATCGGAGGTCGGCCGCAGCCCGTTGATGTCCGGCACCGGCAGCTTCGTTCCCCGCCAGCGGCCACCGACAATGCGCACGCTACCGGCGGTTCGGGCAGGCGTGGATGGACGCGGACGCGGCGGCCTGTTCATCGGGTGATGGTGCGGTGCGGTGCTAGCATGACGCGCATTCTCCGACATCCGCAGGCAATGGTCAGTTTCTTCCGCCGCAAGAAGCCGCAGGACGGCCCCGCACCCACCACCGGCAACCGCTACAGCGCCGAGGAACTGGCCGCGGCGTTCCCGCAGGCGCCCATCGCCGGGGAGAAGGAGGTCGACGAAGCCACCGGCGCGACCGTGGTCGAACCGGCGGTGGTGGACCAGGCGCCGGTCGAAGCGGAGGTGGAGGCGGTGATCGAACCGGCCGCGGAGGGCCTGGTCGACGAGGGCGTGCCGGTGCAGCCTGCGGCCGCGCCGGGCAAGCCGGGCTGGCGCGAGCGCCTGCGCAACAGCGCCTTGTAACCGCCCAGCACGCTCAACAGGCCATGCTCGACCTGCTGCAGCGCATCGTTGATGC
>JAGHZW010000038.1 GCA_017745195.1 Pseudoxanthomonas sp.
GCGTGGCCTTTGAGCTAAGGCTAACGTCTGCTCCTGGCCGGAATCAGACATCAAACGGCTAACATGAAGGAATGTTCCCTGTGCAATGAGGGCTGACCTTGGCTCCGCCTGTACCAAAGGTTCCGGCATATCTTGCTGGGTTGCGGCATATGCACAATGGCACCGAGAAGAGCTCGGCCGACAAGCATCGGTTCCACAAGGGCGCCGAGCTCTGGCTGTCGAAGCTGGCGGGCGCCTTGGGCCAGTCGGACTACAACTTGCGCCTGGACCGTGGTGGGCCGGCGACCTCTGGCGCGGTAACGCTGGAAGGGTGCGGCTTCCGCGTCCGACTTGCCGAGGAATCGGGTGGCAACAGTGGAATCACGGTCACCTATACCGCGGCCACAGGTCTTAGTGGCTTGGCCGTTGGTCAATCGCGCACGATCCCCCTGGCCCTCCTGGCGTCAGCACCCTCGCATGCGTCGCTGTTCATGGAGTCGCTGCAGCAATGGGCATCGGTTCTTAGATAGCAACGTGTCCGTTTGCATGAGCGGGCCAGAAACAAGTTGAGGATTGACGACTGCGAGCGACCAAAAGGGAGCCTTGTTGGCGCGGTTCACGTTGCGCGCCCGACGAAAGAAAGGCCGGGGGACGGCCCGGCCTTCTCGGCATCCACGTCGCGGCTGTTAGGGGAAGGAGGCGACGAGTTCAAACTTGCCGGAATCGTTGGTCGCTTCGATCCGAGTGGAGATATGGCGTAGGTTGGCCCGGACATCGGCAATTAAGGCCGCATGGTGCATCGCCTGGTCCCGTTCCAGGAACCAAAACGACGGCTCGCCATTGTCGATCAGACGCCAGCCGCCATGGGATGCCACAAGCTGGAGGGTGCTCGCTTCCATCGCTGGCGTCCTTGATGAAGAGAGCCCCGGCCCGGCATCCTGCCGGCGACCTTGTCCATTGCAGAGCGGTTCCGTTGCGGGGAGTGCAAGCCGTTCTGCCGGGGTCTGGTTCAGGGTGCCCTAACGCCGTGCTCCTCGCAGTCGGGGAACATCCCGCTTTTATGTAGGACTTTTCCTACACGCCAACCGACGAGGCTAGGCGGTCACTATCACGCACTTGAACTACGATTGACCAGCTAGGACACACAACCCATGCAAAGGTTCGTCAGCGACACTCTTTATCACCTAGTGGGAAGCAGCCGTCCTGACGACGATCAATCGAACCTGGACACACTCTGCGCTGTCCTGAGGTCGATGGAGTTACGCACCTGCGAAGTCGCGGGAGAGAGGGGAGGAATTCGGATGCGCATCGACCCGAACCGCCCGCTGATAAATGGCGAGCCGATAGAGCAGGCCGTGGTTTGCTTGTGCGATATCCCACGATCCGAGTTACCTTTTCATGCGCGACGTTACGGGCGCTTCGGAGTTGGAGTAAGCCGTTCCGTGGT
>JAGHZW010000039.1:0-535 GCA_017745195.1 Pseudoxanthomonas sp.
GCCGAGCAGCATCGCATCGCCGATGTCGGTGACGAAGAACTCGTCCAGCACCAGCGAACAGCTCAGGTTCCACCACCAGGTGGCGTCGCCGAGCCCCTCGAAGCCCGAACCGTTGTTGGCGAATGCCGAGGTGAACTCGTAGAACACCTGGCTGATGCCGTGGAAGGACGGGTTGGAGTTGCCGGTGATCGACGGCACGGCCAGGGTGAGTGCGGTCAGGCCGAGCAGCACCAGCGGCTGCAGCAGGACCAGCACCGCCAGCAGCTTCACTTCCTGCGCCTCGATCTTGCGGCCGAACAGCTCCGGCGTGCGTCCGGTCATCAGCCCGGCCAGGAACACGCCCAGCAGCAGGTAGACGATGAACTGCTGCAGGCCGCAACCGACGCCGCCCCAGATCGAGTTGACCAGCATGTTGGACATGGCGACCAGCCCGGTCAGCGGCGCGGCCGAGTCGAGCATCATGTTGACCGAGCCGTTGTTGACCGCGGTGGTCACCGCCGCCCACAGCCCCGATGCCGCCGCTCCAGGCGAAGGT
>JAGHZW010000039.1:603-1995 GCA_017745195.1 Pseudoxanthomonas sp.
AGGGTTACGTCACCACCAGCGCCGATGCGTACTTCCTTGCCTTCCATCAGCGTGATGTCATGCGCGGCCGGCGAATACGCTTCCGACCACACCGCAATGCCGGCCGACACCAGGTACATCCCGAGCATGGTGCCGACCACCAGCGCGGTGAACTTCCGGCGCCAGGTGAAGCGGCCGACCATGAAGGCGACGGCAACCGGGATCAGCAGGATGCCCAGCGTCTGCAGCAGGTTGCTGAAGGGCGTCGGGTTCTCCAGCGGCACGGTGCTGTTGGGGCCGTACCAGCCACCACCATTGCTGCCCAGCTGCTTGGCCGCGACCATCGGCGCCACTGGACCGAGCGGGATTTTCTGTTCGCCCATGCCGGCGGAGGCGTCGATCGGGGTGGCGACCGGACCGCCGTCCAGCGTGGCCGGCACGCCCTGCCAGGTCAGCAACAGCGACCACGCCAAGCACACCGGCAGCATCACCCGCACGGTCGGGCGGATCACGTCGGCCCAGTAGTTGCCGAGGTCGGCTTCCTGCGTAGTGCCGGCCGCATTCTTGCCGGCGTTGCGCCCGCCGAACAGGCCGCGCAGCGTCGCCGCGACCACGGCCAGGCCCATCATCGGCGTCACCACCTGCAATCCGACGATGCCGGTCATCTGCGACAGATAGGAAAGCTGCGACTGCCCGGAATAGTGCTGCTGGTTGGTGTTGGTCAGGAACGAGACCATGGTGTGCAGGGCCAGGTCCCAGCGCATGTTCGGCGCATCGTTCGGGTTCAACGGCAGCCAGGCCTGGGTCATGAACACGATCCAGGCCAGCAGGCCCAGCACCAGGTTGCTCAGCAGGAACGCGGCCGCATAGGTTTTCCAGCCCATGCCCTGGTGCGGATCGACGCCGAGCAGGCGATAGAGCGGGCGTTCGATCCAGCCGAACAGCCGGTCGCCGCGCATCGGCGCGCCGCGCATCACCGCCGCCAGGTACAGGCCCAGCGGCCAGCCCAGCGCGAGGGCGAGCGCGACGACAAAGAAGAATTCAGTCATGGGGAGACCCCGCTTTCCTGTGGGTGTTTCGCGTGATCAGAAGGAACATGCCGCCGGCCCCGGCGAGCACACCCGCCAGGGCCAGCACCATGCGTACGAAATCCGGAAGCATTGCCGTCGATCAGAACGAGGCCTGGAGCGCGGCTTCCACGCGGGAGCCGGCCAGGCCGGGGAACAGGCGCCTGGCCGCCGAGTCGGTGTCGTGCGCGGTCAGTCGCAATTCGAACGGCGCCTTGAACGCCCAGACGCCACCCAGCTGCGCGTGCGCATAGCTGTCGTCGTAGACGTCGTCCAGCCAGTAGTAGCCGGCGGCGGCTTCGGACATGGCGGCGCGGCTTCCTGCGGTGGAGTCTCCAGCGTAGGG
>JAGHZW010000040.1 GCA_017745195.1 Pseudoxanthomonas sp.
GGGCTGGTCAGTCCCTCGGCGGCGACCGACGACCCGATCGACCTGCAACTGGCCGCCGAGGCCATGCAGGCACTGGGCCTGAAGGTCAAGTTCGGCCCGCATCTGGCCTCGCGCCGCGGCCACCTGGCCGGTACCGACGCCGAGCGTGCCGGCGACCTCGACGCGATGTTCGCCGACCGCGAAGTGAACGCGATCGTCTGCGTGCGCGGTGGCTCCGGTGCGGCGCGCCTGCTGCCGCTGCTCGACTACGCCATGATCCGGCGCAATCCCAAGGCATTGCTCGGTTACTCGGACATCACCGCGCTGCACAACGCGCTGCTGAGCCAGGCCGGGCTGGTCAGCTTCCACGGGCCGATCGGTTCGGGCAGCTGGAACAGCTTCAATGCCGACCAGTTCCGGCGCATGTTCTTCGGCCGCGAGCTGATGGAATACCG
The DNA here is from genome assembly GCA_017745195.1 of Pseudoxanthomonas sp. GTDB lineage: Bacteria > Pseudomonadota > Gammaproteobacteria > Xanthomonadales > Xanthomonadaceae > Pseudoxanthomonas. Next base: position 435 of record JAGHZW010000040.1, read on the forward strand.
CAACCTGGCCGATCCGGGCGACGAGCTGGTGCCGCGCGAGAACCGGACCATGGCCATCCGTGGCGGCATCGCCCGCGGCGAACTGGCCGGCGGCAACCTCAGCGTGCTGTCGGCGCTGGCCGGCTCGCGTTACCTGCCGGACTTCGGCGGCAAGATCCTGTTCCTGGAGGACGTGGGCGAGGCGCCGTACCGGATCGACCGGATGCTGACCACGCTGAAACTCGCCGGCGTGCTCGACCGCATCACCGGCTTCATCTTCGGCCAGTGCAGCGAATGCACGCCTGGCGACGGTTTCGGCTCGCTGACCGTGCCGCAGATCCTCGAGGACTTCATCGCGCCGCTGGACATCCCCGCGTACCGCGGCGCGATGATCGGCCATATCCGCCGGCAGTTCATCGTGCCGGTCGGCGGACGGGTCGAGATGGACGCCGATGCCGGCACGTTCCGGATGCTGGAAGGCGTGTTCCAGTAGGACCTTCGTCGCGCGCCCGGCACTGGCACGCACCGGGATCCGGCTGGACCGGAACGCGGTTCGCACATCCGGCCCGCCTGCACGTGCGATCCTTCGCGGCTTTGTCGACGCCGTCGAGGAGTCCTGATGCATCGTGCCATCCTGTTCCTGGCTTGTCTTTCCGCGGTCGGCCTCGCCGTATCGCCGCCCGCATCTGCCGCGGCACCCGTCTCCCCGGTCGCGCAGGCCGACCAGCCGCTCGGCGCGGTAGTCGACGCGCAGACCATGCGCGTGGTCAACCGGGACGCGGAGCTGCGCACGGTCCTGGGCATCTCGGGCGACGGCATCGACCTGTCCGGGCAGCTCAACGATGTTTCGCTGCCGCAGCGCGAGATCCTGCGCACGACCCTGCGCAACAACCTGGCCGAACTGGACCGGTACGCCGCCAGCCACGGGATCAGCGGCCAGGACCGCTGGAGCCTGGGCCTGATGCGCTGGCTGTACCAGCGCC
>JAGHZW010000041.1 GCA_017745195.1 Pseudoxanthomonas sp.
CCTGCGCGAACATCATCAGCTCCACGTCCGACGGATCGCGGCCCAGCTCGGCATAGCGCGCGCGCAGGTATTCGATCTCGTCGTCGGCCAGGGCCAGGCCCAGGCGGCGGTTGGCGCCTTCCAGGTCGGCCAGCGCGATCCGCTCCAGCGGCTTGCGTGCCGGCGAGGCGAACAGCGCCTGCGCGTCATCGCGCGAGGCCAGCAGCGACTGGGTCATCGGGTCGTGCAGCAGCTTCGCCAGCGCGGTACGGGTGGCGGCGTCCTGCGGCCAGCCGACCAGGTCCAGGCGCAGGCCGCGCTCGACGCGCGCGACCGGCAGGCCGGCGCCCTGCAGCAGTTCGGTGGCCTTGCTCGACCACGGCGAGCGGGTACCGAGGCGCGGCACGACGTAGCGCGACTGCGCGCCATCGGCACGCGGCGCCTCGGCGTCGCCGGCCTGGAGGATGCGGTGGAGGGCGGACGGATCCGGCGCGGCGTCGCCCGGCTGGACGAGATAGACGTGCCAGGCGCCTTCGATGCGAAGGCCGGGGACCAGGGACTGCAGGCGGGATTCGAGCCGCTGCCGGCGGAACGGCGAAAGGGCGGGCGCGCCCTCGAGGACGATCATGTCCGGGGGAATCGCTGGGGAAAGGCCGGCCATTGTACCGGAGCCGGCCGGCCGGGTCCGGTGCATGGGCCGGGAACCGGATCCCGGCCTTCAGCGGCCATCCCGTCCCGGTCGGCGACGCGGCGTTCGTTCCTCAGGGAGCGCCGCCGGCGGTGGCCGCGTTGCCCCGCCCTTCCAGCACGTCCAGCATGCGTTCCGGCGGCACGTAGCCGCCCAGCTGGGTGCCGTCGGCCGCGAACACGGCGGGGGTGCCGTTCACCCCGACCCGCTGGCCGATGTCGTACTGCATCGCCACCGGGCTGGTGCACTGCTTCTTCTGCACCGGCTTGCCGGCCTTGGCGTCCGACAGCGCACGCTTGCGGTCGCTGGCGCACCAGACCGACTCCATGTCGCGGAAATCCTGGCTGGCCGGGCCCATGCGCGGGAAGGCCACGTACTCGACCGCGATGCCGAGCCGGTTGTAGTCGGCGATCTGCTGGTGCATGCGCCGGCAGTAGCCGCACTCGATGTCGGTGAACACGGTGATGGTGTGCTTGGTGTTCGGCGGCGCGAACACGATCCGGTCCTGCGCCGGGATGCTGGCGATCAGTTCGCGGCGGTAGGCCATCAGCCCGGCGCTGGCCACCGGCTTGCGCTCCTTGAGGTCGAACGGCTGCGACTGCATCAGGTAGCGGCCGTCGTCGGACACGTAGAGCACCTGGCCGCCCAGCAGCACCTCGCGGAAGCCCTTGAACGGCGCGTCGCCGATGTAGTCCGGCGCCATGTCCGGGGCGATGC
>JAGHZW010000042.1 GCA_017745195.1 Pseudoxanthomonas sp.
AGCGCGGCACCAAGATGAAGGGTGAGCAGCCGGCGAAGAACGCCAACCTGCTGCGTGCCGGACTGGTCGAGCGGATTGGTGACTATCCGTTCTGGGACTGTGCCTGGCTGTAGATGGGGGGTAGTCCCCAGTCCCTGCAGCCTCCTGATGCTCGGATGAGCCAGCGCTGTGGCCTTCGCACACCGGGTCCCCGCATCCGTCGCGTCCGGTGTCGTCGCGTCGCCCGCAAGGCGGATCCGCATGCGTGGCGGCATCGGATGGACTCCTTCGCGTGACCCGTTCCGGTCTTGCCGGCGTGCGGGACCGTCGACAATCGGGGTCCTGTTCGAAGATGCGACGCCGTTGGCACCCGACAGGGCTGGCCGTCGGCGCGGCCAGCGGTCATGCTTTGCAATTCCGATTGCCGTCCGCCAGCCGATGTTCAGCATTCCGATACGCGTGTACTGGGAAGATACCGACGCCGGTGGCGTGGTCTACCACGCGCGGTACGTGGCCTTCCTCGAGCGCGCGCGCAGCGATGCGTTGCGGGCGATGGGGCGGGGCCAGCAGGCGCTGCAGGAGGCGGGACTGGTGTTCGCCGTGCATTCGATGCGGCTGGATTTCCTGCGTCCGGCGCGGCTGGACGACCTGCTCGAGGTGACCGCCGAGGTGGCCCGCGTCGGCCGTGCCAGCGTGGTCTTCAGCCAGCGGATCCTGCGTGGCGGGGAGTTGCTGCTGGCGGCGGAGGTCAAGGTCGCCTCGTTGCGGGCGGTCGATTTCCGGCCGTGCCCGATCGAGGATTCGCTGTACCAGGAACTGAAATCGCTGCAGGACGGTCCAGATGCATGACGCCCGAGGGGCGCGGCGTCCGGCCTGCACACCGCCAGACATACATATAGAGGAACTGGAAGGATGATCGGATCGACCCTGGCCCTGCTGGCCACCGTGGTGGAAGCCCTGCCGGAGCAGGCCGCGACCGCTGCGGCCGCGACCGTGGCGCACGGCGGCATCAACTACCTGGACCTGATCCTGCGTGCCAGCCTGCCGGTCAAGCTGATCGTGCTGATGCTGCTGGCAGGGTCGCTGATCAGCTGGGTGATCATTTTCCGCAAGCTGCGCAGCTTCAAGGCCGCCGACCAGGAGGCCGACGAGTTCGAAAACCGGTTCTGGTCTGGCGCCGACCTGGGCAAGCTGTACGCTTCGGCGACCGACCGCAACCGCGTCGTCGGTGGGCTGGAGGCGATCTTCGAAGCCGGATTCCGCGAGTTCACCCGCCTGCGCGACAAGCGCCGCCATGACCCCCGCGCCCGCCCTCGCGCGCGGCGTACAGCAGCATGCTGGCGTTGGGGGCGAAGCTCGGCGATTCGTCGAGGGAACCGG
>JAGHZW010000043.1 GCA_017745195.1 Pseudoxanthomonas sp.
CCCTCGGCCGATACGCCCGCGATCCTCGACGCGCTGGACATCAAGCCGATCCTGCACTGCCACCGCGGCGAAACCTCGCCGGTGGGCAAGATCAAGGGCTTCGACGCCGCCGTGCAGAAGCTGTTCGACTTCACCATCGAGCGGATCAAGGCCGGATTGATGACCCCGACCCTGTGCATCAGCTATGGCGGCGAACTGGCCGAACTGCGCGCGCTGCCCAGCGCGGCGCTGAACAGGCTGACGCTGCGGTCACCCTTGCTGCGGGCGCGGTTGCGCAGGTAGTACAGGTCCGGCGGCACCATGTAGCCGTGGGTGTTGAGCGCCAGTTCCTCGAGCCGCTCGCGGATCTTCTGCACACTGTCGCCGGCCTCGCGCATGCGCACCGCCTCGACGACACCAATGCCCTGGGCGGCGAACAGGTTCTGGCTGTCGATCACCCGCAGCGCGAACGGCGAGTTGTAGCCCGCCGCCTGGCGCACCGGCTTGTAGTCGTTGAGGATCGAGAAGCTGGCCTGGACCGCGTGCTCGTGGATCGGGCTGCGGCTCTTGGTCACGGTCAGGCAGAACACGTGGTCGTAGTCGACGACCAGCTTGCCCAGGAACAGGTCGCGGATCTGTTCCACCGAATAGGGAATGGTCTCGGCCTCGTGGCCGCGCTCGGCGACGTGGGCGTGCAGGAAGCTCAGCGTGGCTTCCTCGTCGCGATGGTCGGCCAGCACCGCGTCGCCGATGCGCACGGTGATGGGCAACAGGACCACGTTGTGGCTTTCGATGTAGTCGGCTGGCAGGTCGCAGGTCGAATCGACCACGATTCCGATGCGCATGAGGCCCTCCCGTGTCGCCCCGCACGTCTGTTGCGTGAACCCTATCGCAAAAACCGCACGACGGGCACTGCCGGACCTCAGTGCCGGCGTTCGACGCCCACCGGGATCGCCCCGACGTCGGCCAGCGCGCCGCTGCGCAGCAGGCCGGGGTCGTCGAGCACGGCCTGGATCAGCGGATGACTGTCGTTGCCCCAGAACAGCTCGCCGTCGATGGCCAGGGTCGGCACGCCGAACACGCCGGCGGCCAGCGCCGCATCGGTGTTGGCCCGCAGCCGCTGCTTGACCGCTGCTTCGGCGGTGGCCGCGGCCGGGTCGGCGATGTCCAGCACCGCGGCCGCCGTGGCCAGCGTCGCCACGTCGTCGCCGGGCCGGCCCTCGCGCCAGATCGCGTCGAAGATCGCATCGATCGCCCGGGTCGTGGTCCCGGCCGCCACGCACAGCCGCAGCGCGGCCAGCGGGTTGAACGGGTGCGCCGGCGACGCGCCCTCGCCCAGCACGACAATACCCATCACCGCCACGCCGAC
>JAGHZW010000044.1:0-11339 GCA_017745195.1 Pseudoxanthomonas sp.
ACTACCTGCGCCAGGAACCCTCGTTGAAGGACGGCATCGTCGGCGCGGTCTCCGGCCATCCGCTGCAGGACGTGCGGGTGATCGTGTACGACGGCAAGCATCATCCGGTGGACAGCAAGGAAGTGGCCTTCGTCACCGCCGGGCGCAAGGCCTTCCTCGATGCGATCGGCAAGGCGCGGCCGCAGGTGCTCGAACCAATCGTCGACCTGGAAGTCGGTGCGCCGGAGACGCAGCTGGGCGATGTCACCGGCAGCCTCGCGGCGCGGCGTGCACGGATCACCGGCACCGACAGCGCGCGCGGCGAGATCGTGGTCAAGGCGCAGGTACCGATGTCGGAGCTGGATGGCTTCGCCGCCGAACTGAAATCGCTGACCGCCGGCAAGGGCCGCTACGCGCTCGATTTCAGCCACTACGAACCGGTGCCGCCGCCGGTGCAGCAGAAGCTGGTCGAGGCGTACAAGCCGAAGCACGAGGAGGATTGAGGCGGACACATCCCCCGCCCTCCATCAGTCGGACTACGAGATCGTCATCCCGGCAGAAGCCGGGATCCAGCCTTTGTTGCGCAATCGAGCGATTGCAGGAACTGGATCCCGGCGGGACCAGGCGTTCGGCGGTGGTGAAGCGCCTCGCCGGGATGACGAGCCGAAGGCCCGGGATCGGAGCTATCCCCTCAACCGCCCCGGGCCCGCGGCGGCCGCGTCACGAGCAGCACGCCGCCGAGCACCAGCAGCGTGCCGGCCACCTGCCACGGCCCCATCGGCTCGTCCAGCACCAGCATGCTCAGGACGATCGTCGACACCGGGCCGAGCATGCCGACCTGCGAGGCCAGCCCGGAACCAATACGGGCGATGCCCAGCATCACCAGCAGCACCGGCGCGACCGTGCACAGCGTGCCGTTGAGCAGCGACAGCCAGTACACCTCGTGCGGCAGCACCAGCGCCGACAGCGGCCGCAGCAGCAGGAACTGGCCGATGCACAGCACGCTGGCCACGCTGCTGGCGTAGGCGGTCAGCCGCACCGCGCCGATCTTCGCCACCATCTCGCCGCTGCCGACCAGATACAGCGCGTAGGCCAGCGCGCTGCCGAACACCAGCGCGCCGCCGAGCAGGATGCCGCGGTCGCCCGACTGCAGGTCGTGGCCGAACGCCAGGGCCACGCCGAAGTAGCTGACCAGCAGCGCCAGCCACTGCGCGCGCGAGGGCCGGCGCCCGAACGCGAACCAGCCGATCAGCAGCACCAGGGTCGGGGTGAGGTACAGGATCAGCCGTTCCAGGGTGGCGCTGATGTAGGCCAGCCCGGCGAAGTCGAGGAAGCTGGCCAGGTAGTAGCCGAAGAAGCCCAGGCCTACGACCCGCCAGCGCTCGCCGCGTGTCAGCGGCCGGCTCGCGCGCCGGGCCGCCCACCCGCCCATCAGCAGGAACAGCGGGAATGCGACCAGCATCCGCAGCGCCAGCAGGGTGACCGCGTCGGCGCCGTAGCGGAAGCCGAGCTTGACGATGATCGCCTTGCCGGAGAACAGGATGGCGCCGGCGGCGGCGAACAGGAATCCGAGCGCGCGACGACGCCGTGCATGCGCGGCATCGCGCGCGGCGGCATCGGCCGTTGCCATCGACAACGCTCCGACTGCCGCAACCGCGGCGCCATCGCCGTCGCCCTCGGCCACCGTTTCCGGATCCAGCGCCGCGCTGGCCATCTCCGTGGCCGCGTCGCCGTTGTTGCCCTCTTCCACTTCCAGACCGCTGCTGCCCGTGCTCACGCCAGTGCCGCCTCCAGCAAGGCGCGGATCACCCGCTGCAACCGCTCCGCCTTGTCCGGCAGGTACTCGAAGCTGTCCTCGTCCATGTAGGCGTGCTGGGCGATCTCCAGCTGCACGGCTTCCACGCCTGTCTCCGGCACGCCGTAGTGGCGGGTGATGTAGCCGCCCTTGAAGCGGCCGTTGACCACGTGGCTGTAGTCGTCCTGCCCGGCGAGCACGGCCGCCAGCCGCTGCTGCAGCGCCGCCGTGCAGCTGGCGCCGGCGGCGGTGCCCAGGTTCAGCACCGGCAGCGCACCTTCGAACAGGAACGGCAGCGTGCCGCGGATCGAATGGCCTTCCCACAGCACCACGCGGCCGTGCTCGCCGCGGATCCGCTGCAGCTCGGCATCGAGGGTGTCGTGGTACGGACGCCAGTACGCGTCCACCCGCGCGGCGATCTCCGCCGAATCAGGTTCGGCGCCGTCGCGATAGACCGGCTCGCCGCTGAACTGCACCACCGGGCACAGGCCGGTGGTGTTCTGGCCCGGATACAGCGAGGCGTCGTCCGGCGGCCGGTTGAGGTCGACGACATAGCGCGAGTGGCGCGGCACCAGGATCGAGGCGCCCAGCTCGCGGGCGAACGCGTACAGGTGACTGACATGCCAATCGGTGTCGGGCACGCGGCGGGCACTGTCGGTCAGGCGCGCGGCGATGCCGTCGGGGACGGCGGTGCCGTCGTGCGGCAGGCTGACCAGCAGCGGTGCGCTGCCCTGGTGGAGCGTGTAGATGTCCATGCCGGGATTGTACGCCCGGGCGCCTGACCGCCCTGCGTCATCAGCGAAACGCATGGTGGCGGTCCCTCGGGTTTTACCAGGCATTTCCGCACACGAAATGGAGGCATCAAGCAGGCCCTGTCACCGCATCAGCACCACTTCCTCGGCCGAGGTCGGGTGGATGGCGACGGTGTCGTCGAGCTGGCGCTTGGTCACGCCCAGCTTCAGCGCGACGGCAAACCCCTGCAGGATTTCGTCGGCCGCCTCGCCGAGCAGGTGCACACCGACCACCTTTTCGTCCTCGCCCACGCAGACCAGCTTGAACAGGCTGCGCTGCGGCGAGTCGACAAGCGCAGTGAGCATCGGCCGGAAGCGCGAGGTGTAGACCTTCACCGCGTCGCCATGCAGTTCGCGCGCGCGTTCCTCGCTCAGGCCCACCGTGCCCAGCGGCGGATGCGAGAACACCACGGTCGGCACGTTGCGGTAATCGAGCTTCGCACCGCTGCGCCCACCGAACAGCCGGTCCATCAGCCGGCGTGAGGCGGCGATCGCCACCGGGGTCAGCTGCAGTTTCGCGGTGACGTCGCCGACGGCATGGATGCCCGGCACGGAGGTGTCCTCGTAATCGTCGACCACGATCGCGCCGTCCCCGCCGAGCTTCACCCCGACCTGCTCCAGGCCGATGCCGTCGGTGTTGGGCCGGCGGCCGGTGGCGAACAGCACGCTGTCGAACGATTCCGGAACCGGCGCGTCCTCCGCGCCCTTGTGCAGCACGCGCACGCGTCCGCCCCCGGCGGCTTCCAGCGCGTGCACCGGTGCCTGCAGGTGCAGGCGCACGCCGTGCTGGCGCATGTCCTCCTGCAGCTGCTGCACCACTTCGCCATCCATTTCCGCCAGCAGGCGCGGGCCGCGGGCGAACAGTTCGACCCGGCTGCCGAGCGCCTGCAGCACGCCTGCCAGTTCCACCGCGACGTAGCCGCCACCGATGATCGCCACGCGTGGCGGCGCTTCGCACAGCTGGAAGAAATCGTCGGAGACGCCGCCCAGTTCGGCTCCCGGAATGTCCGGACGCAGCGGCCGGCCGCCGGTGGCGACGAGCACGTGCGCCGCCTTCAGCCGCACGCCGGTGTCGGTCTCGACCGTGCCCGCATCGACCAGGTGGCCGCGGCACGGCATCCAGGCCACGCCGGCCTTCTCCAGCAGCTGCTGGTAGATGGCGTGGATATTGCCGATGTAGCGCTGGCGCTGGGCGACCAGTTCCTTCCAGTCCAGCGTGGGTGGCCGGGTATCGAAGCCGAGGTCGGCGGCCAGGGTGATCTTCGAGGCCAGGTCTGCGGCCAGCCACATCGCCTTCTTCGGCACGCAGCCGCGGTTGACGCAGGTGCCGCCGAATTCGTGCGGCTCCAGCAGCGCCACGCGCGCGCCGTGCGCGGCCGCGCGCAGCGCGCCGGCCAGCCCGCCCGAACCGCCGCCGAGCACCACCAGGTCGTAATCCACCTGCGGGGTCGTGCGATCGGTGCTGGCCATGCGGGTCTCCTGTTGCGGGTTCGGTCTACTGGAAGCGTTCGACGCGGTACGGCGCCGGGTCGATGGCCGGGGCGCGCCCGGTCATCAGGTCGGCCATCAGCTGGCCGCTGGCGCTGCTCATGCTGATGCCGAGCATGCCGTGCCCGGCCGCCAGCCAGAGGTGACGGTGCTTCGGCGAGCGGCCCAGCGCCGGCAGGTCGTCCCAGGTCATCGGCCGCCAGCCGTACCACTTCTCCTGGATCATGGACGCATCCGGCGGCTGGTGCAGGTATTCGCGTGCGGCACGCTCCAGCGCGGCCAGCCGCACTTCGTTGAGCGTGGTGTCGTGGCCGGAGAATTCCATGGTGCTGCCCAGACGGAAGCCGCTGCCCCAGGCGGTGACGCAGACCGAGCGGTCTTTGAGCACGATCGGCCGCCGCGGCGCCAGGGCAAGCTTTGAATAGGTGATCGAGTAGCCCTTGCCCGGCTGGATCGGCAGGCGCAGGCCGAGCGGGCGGATCAGTTCGGGGGTCCACGCGGCCATCGCCACGACCGCGTCGCGACCATGGCGCTCGCTGCCGTCAGCGACCCGCACGCGCACGCCATCGTCGCCGGGCTCGATCGATTCGACCCGGCAGCCCTCCTCGATCATGCCGCCGCGTTCGCGCACCGCGCGGGCCAGTTCGGCCACGTAGCGGTCCGGGCGCAGGTGGGCGTCGTCGGGGAAGCGGACCGCGCCGACGATGCCGTCCTTCAACGAGGGTTCCTGGCGCAGGTAGTCGGCGCCGTCGACGACCTCGGTGGCGATGCCCATGGCGTTGAGCGGCGCGCACTCGGCGGCGTAGTGCTCGAAGTTGCGGCGGTCGCGGAACACGTAGTCCAGGCCGGTCTCGCCGAATTCGCAGTCCAGGCCGTAGCGGCCGACCCAGTCGACCAGCCGGCTGCGCGAATCGTTGAGCAGCGCGGCGCGGGCGCGGGCGCTGTCCATCCAGTCGCCGCTGTTGCAGCGCGCGGTGAAGCGCGCCAGCCACTGCCACAGCGCCGGGTCGATCCGCGGCTTGAGGTACAGCGGCGCGTCGGGGGTGAACATCCAGCGCAGCGCGCGCAGCGGCACGCCGGGCGCGGCCAGCGGCGGCGCGTGGCTGGGGGTGACCGTGCCGCAGTTGCCGTGCGAGGTGGCGCCGCCGACGGTGGCCGCCTCCAGGATGCGCACGCCGCGACCGGCTTCGAGCAGGGACAGGGCGGTAGCCAGGCCGATGGCGCCGCCGCCGAGGATGAGGACGTCGTGGGAGGAATTCACCCGGCGAGTTTAACCGCCACCACCCACCCGCCGGATGCCGCGCGTGCCAGGACCCGCGGCACGAACCGTTGCATCCGCATCTGTCGCGGACGCGGAGGCCGGCACCGGGCGCGGCGCGCCCGGCCCGTGGCCCGGCTTATTCCTGGTCCAGGCTGATCCGCAGGCCGTCGGCGGTGTTGCGCACCACGACGATCTCGAAGTCCGGCGTGCTGCCGCGCTTCTTGACCAGCACGTCCTCGCCGTCGTCGGTTTCGACCTTGTAGACGTCCTTGCCGAAGGTGGTCTTCAGCGTGTCGCGGATCAGGCGCGCGGCGGCGTTCTCGCCGGTGCCCTTGGGCACGGCGATGATCGCGGGAGTGGCGGTGCCGCCCTTGGGCGTGAACGACAGCTCGATCTCGCCATCGACCTTGGCATGCCCGCTCATCTGCAGGCGCCACTTGTTGGAGGGGCTGGCGAGCGCGCCGAACGCCACGGCGAGGGAAAGCAGCACTGCGACCGGCAGTTTCCAGGCCGTGCCGCGGACGCACAAGCTCCGGCGCCACTTCGGAGTTCCCCCCAGTGGCGCCGGAGCTTGTGCGTCCGCGGCTTCCGGCATGCGCCGCGGCGTGGTTCAGAAACGGAAGCCGTAGCCGAACACCGGGCCGCCCAGGTCCAGCTTGACGTCGGCGTTGTCGTCGCCGAGCTTGGCTTCCATGTAGCGGTAACCGAACAGCCACGCGCCGTTGCCGGTGCGGTAGCCGGCCATCGCTGATGCGCTCCAGGTGCCGTCGGTCTGGCCGAACGAGGCATCGCCGCGCAGGGTCAGGTTCCAGCGCGGCGACAGCGGCCACGCATAGCGCGCGCCGACCAGGAAGTCGCTGTAGTGGGTGCCCGCGTCCAGGGTGCGCGGGCTGAAGGCCGGGTTGTCGGGCATGAAGCGGGTGGTCAGGTCCAGGTCGACGTAACGCAGGCCGCCGTAGATATCCAGGCCGCTGTCGCGCTCGCCGCCGAAGCGCATCGAGGCGGCCAGGTCGAACAGGCGCGCGTCCAGGTCGGTGTCGGTGCTGAGCACGCGGCGCTGGCTGCCGTCGGCCAGGCCCAGGTAGATGAAGTCGGCGAACGCGCCGAAACGCTCGTTGCGGCCTTCGACCCGGCCCATGAACACGCCGTCGAGCTTGTCGATGACGTCGGAGAAGGACGAGTCGCTGTCGGCGTCGGTCGGCGGCGTCACGGTCCGCAGGTCGGTGCCGATGCTGGCCGCCCATACGTAGGGCTCGACCATCCACTCCCAGCCGCTCTCGGCGGCCGTTGCCGCCCCGCCGGCGGCGAGTCCGGCCAGCAGCAGCGCGACGCGAATCGGATGGGTACGGGTCGATCGATGCATGGCGGCTTCCAGGATGTCCGGGGCGGTCGGCGGCAGGCAGATTCTCCAAGCATGGTGCTCCGGAAATCCGCGTGGCGACATTGGCCCGAAGGCCATCAAGCCGCCCGCAGCGGGGCGTTCAGCCGGCGACGGAGGGCGGCCTCCGCGTCGGCTGCAGTTGCCAGTAAGTGATCGAGCGCCACAGCCATTCGGCGGGGCCGAAGCGGAACCGCGCCAGCCACCAGCGGCTGTACAGCACCTGCAGCGCAAACAGGCCCAGCGCGAACGGCACCTGCCAGAAGCGCGGCAGCCGCTCGAACAACCCCAGCCCGTAGCCGTAGAACAGCAGCGTGCAGACGAGCGACTGCGCCAGGTAGTTGCTCAGCGCCATGCGCCCGGCCGGTGCCAGCCGGCCGAGCCAGCGTGCGCCCGACGGCGCCTGCAGCGCGTGCATCACCCAGGCCAGGTAGCCCAGGCACATCATCAGACTGGCGACGATCGCCAATGCCTGCGCCAGCGACTGGCGCAGGCTGAAGACATCGAAGGAGCTGGTCGGCTCGAGCAGGAACGAGGCCAGCATCACCAGCACGCCCAGCGGCAGCACGACCAGGCGCAGCCGCCGGTACAGCCGCGGGTGCAGGTCCGGCCGCTGGATCACGCCACCGCGCAGGAAGGCGGCACCGAGCAGGAACATGCCGAACACCATCGGTGCGGTGACCAGCAGGTTGGACAGGGTCAGGCCGAGGTCGCGCACCCGCTGCGCGACCGCGACCGCGTAGCTGCCGGAACCATAGGCCAGGCGCTGCGCCTGCAGCATCGCGTCCATCGCCCTGCCCTGTTCGAGCATGCCCGCGTCCCAGTCGGGCACTTGGCCCGACAGCACGCCCAGGCCCAGCAGCAGGGCCGGCGCGACCAGGTAGCAGGCCAGTCCCAGCCCGGCCAGCATGCCGGCCGGCGCCTCGCGGAACGCCGGCAGCAGCAGCGCCAGCAGCGCGTAGGTGACCAGCACGTCGCCGGACCACAGCAGCAACGCGTGGGCCAGGCCGATGCCGAGCAGGGCCAGGCTGCGTCGCCAGTACATGCCGGTGAACGGGCGACGCGCCGCTTCGGCGCGCTGGACCATCATCGCGAAGCCCATGCCGAACAGCAGCGAGAACAGGGCGATGAACTTGCCCTGCACGAAGAAATAGACCAGTCCGTCGGCGATCCGGTCGGCCCCGGTCAGCGTCGCGTCCAGCCCGGTGTACGAGCCCATCACCGGCCCGACGAAGGCCTCGATGTTCATCAGCAGGATGCCGGCGAGCGCGAAGCCACGCAGTACGTCGAGGGCGGGAATGCGTTCGGCCGGCGCGACAGGCGCCAGGTGTGTCGGGTTCGGCACGGGGATCGGTTCGATGGAGTGGCGCGATGATGGACCAAAGCGGGCGCGTGGTCGCCCGCGCCGGCGGCGTCGGCCCGCCGTCGGTGCGCTGCGCGGCCGGCGGCTGCCTTCCGACGCCTCGCCGGGATGAACCGTGCGCGCCGTCAAGCCTTGTTCCCCCTGCACCCCGCCGGTACCCTCCCCGGGGCATGTCCGGCTTCGTCCACCTCCACGTCCATACCGAGTTTTCGCTTGCGGACTCGACCATCCGCGTGCCCGAAAAACCGGACCTGGCCGACCCGGCCAAGGCCAAGCAGGCCAACCTGCTCAGCCGCGCGGTGGAACTGGGACTGCCGGCGCTGGCGGTCACCGACCTCAACAACCTGTTCGCCCTGATCAAGTTCTACAAGGCGGCCGAGGGCGTGGGCATCAAGCCCATCGCCGGCGCCGACCTGGCCGTGGCTGCCGGTCCCGGCGAGGCGCCGTGGCGGCTGACCGCGCTGTGCCGCGACCACCGCGGCTACCTCAACCTGTCGCACCTGCTGACCCGCGCCTGGATGGAAGGCCATCGCGCCGAAGGCGGCGTCGCCGTCGCCCCCGAATGGGTGCGCGAATGCGGCGACGGCCTGATCCTGCTGGCCGGGCGCGAGAGCCTGGCCGGCCGCCTGGCCGCCGAGCACCGCCACGACCTGGCCGAGCAGCAGCTGGCCGACTGGCAGCGCACATTCGGCGACAACCTGTGCCTGGAGCTGGTCCGTACCGGCCGCGAAGGCGAGCAGGCGTTCAACGATTTCGCCCTGCACGCCTCGGCCGCGCGCAGCATCCCGGTGGTGGCGACCAACGACGTGCGCTTCCTCGACGCATCAGGCTTCGACGCGCACGAGGCGCGCGTGTGCATTGCGTCGGGCCGGGTGCTCGACGATCCCAAGCGGCCGCGTGACTACAGCGCCGAGCAGTACCTGAAGTCGCCGGAGGAAATGGCGCGCCTCTTCGCCGACGTGCCCGACGCGGTCTCCAACACGGTCGAGCTGGCCAGGCGCTGCAACCTCGAACTGACCCTGGGCAAGTACTCGCTGCCGGCCTACCCGGTGCCCAGCGACGAGACCCTGGACAGCTGGATCCGCAAGCAGTCGCACGAGGGACTGGAGGCGCGCCTGGCGAAGAATCCGCTGGCGCCCGGCAAGACCCGCCAGGACTACGTCGAGCGGCTGGACTTCGAGCTCGACACCATCATCAAGATGGGCTTCCCCGGCTACTTCCTGATCGTGGCCGACTTCATCCAGTGGGGAAAGAACCAGGGCATCCCCATTGGTCCCGGCCGCGGTTCGGGCGCCGGTTCGCTGGTGGCCTGGGCGCTGCAGATCACCGACCTGGACCCGCTGCCGTACAACCTGCTGTTCGAGCGCTTCCTCAACCCGGAACGCGTGTCGATGCCCGACTTCGACATCGACTTCTGCATGGACCGGCGCGACGAGGTGATCGACTACGTCGCCCGCAAATACGGGCGCGAGCGAGTCAGCCAGATCATCACCTACGGCACCATGGCCGCCAAGGCAGTAGTGCGCGACACCGGCCGCGTGCTCGGCTTCCCGTACGGCTTCGTCGACGGCGTGGCCAAGCTGATCCCGAACATCCTCGGCATCTCGCTGAAGGACGCGATGGGCGAAGGCAAGGACAGCGAGATGGCCTCGGCCGAGCTGATCCAGCGCTACGGCAGCGAGGACGACGTCCGCGACCTGATCGACCTGGCCCGCCAGCTCGAGGACCTGACCCGCAACGCCGGCAAGCACGCCGGCGGCGTGGTGATCGCGCCGACGCCGCTGCACACGTTCTGCCCGCTGTTCGCCGAACACGACCACGACGGACTGGGCCGCAACCCGGTCACCCAGTTCGACAAGGACGACGTCGAGGCGGTGGGCCTGGTCAAGTTCGACTTCCTCGGCCTGCGCACGCTGACGATCATCGATTGGGCGGTGAAGGCGATCAACGTGCGGCATGCGCGCGCGGGCATCCCGCCGCTGGACATCGCCGCGCTGCCGCTGGACGACGCGCCGACCTACAAGGACATCTTCGCCAACGGCAACACCGGCGCGGTGTTCCAGTTCGAATCCTCGGGCATGCGCCGCCTGCTGAAGGACGCGCGGCCCGACCGCTTCGAGGACCTGATCGCGCTGGTATCGCTGTACCGGCCCGGTCCGATGGACCTGATCCCCTCGTTCAATGCGCGCAAGCACGGGCAGGAGGAGATCGTCTATCCCGACCCGCGCACCGAGGCCATCCTGGGCGAGACCTACGGGATCATGGTCTACCAGGAACAGGTCATGCAGATGGCGCAGATCGTCGGCGGCTACTCGCTGGGCGGCGCCGACCTGCTGCGCCGGGCGATGGGCAAGAAGGTGCCAGCCGAGATGGCCAAGCACCGCGAGATCTTCCGCGAAGGCGCGGCCAGGGGCGGCGTCGGCGAATCCAAGGCCGACGAGATCTTCGACCTGATGGAGAAGTTCGCCACGCTCTGGTCCAGCCACTGCACAGCCGCCGCCTATGCGCTGGTCAGCTACCAGACCGCATGGCTCAAGAAGCATTACCCGGCGGAGTTCATGGCCGCCACGCTGTCCTCGGACATGGACAACACCGACAAGGTGGTCGGCTTCCTCAACGAGGCGCGCGGGCTGGGCCTGACCGTGCTGCCGCCGGAGATCAACGACTCGCCGTACATGTTCGAGGCCGTGGCCGCCGACACCATCCGTTACGGACTGGGCGCGATCAAGGGCGTGGGCCGCGGCCTGTGCGAGGCGATCGTGGCCGAGCGCGACAAGGGCGGCGACTTCCGCGACCTGCTCGATTTCTGCCGGCGCGTGGATTCGACCAAGCTCAACCGCCGCGCGCTGGAAGCGATGGTGCATGCGGGGGCGCTCGACGCGCTGGGCCGCAACCGCGCCACCTTGATGCTGCAGCTGCCCGAGGTAATGAAGGCCACCGACCAGATGGCCAAGGAGGCGGCGGCCGGCCAGGTGTCTCTGTTCGGCATGCCTTCGGCCGACAGCGGCCCGGCGCTGAAGCTGGACCTGCCGGAAGCCGACGAGTTTCCGCTGCGCCAGCTGCTCGACGGCGAACGCGACACGCTCGGCCACTACCTCAGCGGCCATCCGTTCGATCCGTACCGCGAGGAAGTGCGCGGCCTGGTCGGCAATGACCTGGGCGAACTGGACAAGCTGTGGGCCGCCGGCAGCAGCGGCGCCAACGAGAAGCGCAGCTGGCGGCCGGAAGTGCAGGTAGTGGTCGCCGGCCTGGTCGTCGGCCTGCGCCTGCATCGCTATTTCTTC
>JAGHZW010000044.1:11393-12155 GCA_017745195.1 Pseudoxanthomonas sp.
CGGCGTCGGCGCGATCACCACGCCGCCGAGATGTCCAGCCTGCTGGTGCGCGACCGCGTGCTGGTCGTGCAGGGCGGCCTGCGCGAGGACGAATTCAACGGCGGCTACAGCCTGCGGCTGAAGGCGGCGTGGGATTACGAGCAGCTGTGCGCGCAGCACGCGCAGCGGCTGTCGCTGCGGGTGGACCTGCGCGATCCCACGCTCTGGCAAAGGATCGACGCGGTGCTGGCCCGGCATCGCCCCGGCCCCACGCCGCTGCGCCTGCACCTGCAGGTCGGCCGCAAGGGCGAAGGCGCCACCGGCGTGCTCGACCTCAACGGCCCCAACTCGGTGCGCGTGGCCCCGCCCCTGCTCGACGCGCTGCGTGCGCAGCCGGGCGTGCGCGCGGTGAAGGTCGCCATCGGCCGGCCCTGGGTGAACTGAGCCGGCGCAGCGCTGGCGAGGTCACGGTTCCGATGCGGACCGTACCGTACGGTCCGGTCACTTCGTGGACCTTCGGCTACACTGCCCGCCTCATGCACCTTCCGGCCCCGCCGGCTTACGGATGAACCCGAACTACCTCGATTTCGAGCAGCCCATCGCCGACCTGGAAGCCAAGATCCAGGAACTGCGCAGCGCCAGCACCGGTCCGGCGGTCAACGTGGACGCCGAAGTGCGCGCGCTGCAGGACAAGCTGCGCAAGCGCACCGCCCAGATCTTCCGCGACCTCAGCCCCTGGCAGGTCTCCCAGCTGGCCCGGCATCCGGCCCCGGAGCAGCGCCG
>JAGHZW010000044.1:12218-12866 GCA_017745195.1 Pseudoxanthomonas sp.
ACCGCCAGCTCGCCCAGCGCGGCCTGGGCCTGGTCGACAAGGTCGTGCGCGAGCCGACCGGCGGCGCCCACCGCAACCCGCGGCAGATGGCCCGCCGGCTGAAGGCGGTGCTGCTCAATGAACTCGACGCGGTGGCGGGCCTGCCGGTCGACGAACTGGTCCAGCGGCGCTACGCGCGGCTGCATGGCTATGGTGCCTACGAGGCGGCGTGACCTGCACCGCCTGACCGTTGGCCGGCCCGCGACGGGCCGGCTGACGGTGCCCTCCTTTCCCCGCATGCACCTGGAGTGCCACGCATGAGCGACCTTCCCGGCTGGGTCCTGCCGCTGGCGTTGTTCGTGGTGCCGCTGCTGGTCGCGCTGGTGGTGAACCGGCTGTTCCGTGGACGCCGCGGCATCGCCTCGATCTGGGTGCTGACCTGGTTCGTCACGGTCTGCTGGGTGTTCGCGCTGGTGGTGATCCTGCGCCAGGTGCGCTGAGTCGCGCAGAGCGACGATGGCTGCAGGCCCGCCGCCCCCAGATCATCCGTTCGCGCTTCCGCCGGTGCCGGCCGCGGCGACGGGCGGTTTCGTCGTTGGCTACAGCGGCGGGCTGGATTCGACCGTATTGCTGCACTGCCTCGCCGCCGAACCCGGGCTGCGTGCGCGC
>JAGHZW010000044.1:12962-13486 GCA_017745195.1 Pseudoxanthomonas sp.
GGGCTGCGTGCGCGCGGCCTGCGCGCGGTCCATGTCCACCATGGCCTGCAGGCCGACGCCACGGCCTGGGCCGCGCACTGCGTGCGCCAGGCGCAGGCGCTGGGCGTGCCGCTGCAGGTGGTCGAAGTGCAGGTGCGGCGCGATGCCGGTTCCGGCCTCGAAGCCGCCGCGCGCGAGGCCCGCTATGCCGCGCTGACCGCGACGCTGCAACCGGGCGACGTGCTGGCCACCGCGCACCACCTGGACGACCAGGCCGAAACCTTCCTGCTGCGCGCGTTGCGTGCCTCCGGTCCGGACGGGCTGGGCGCGATGCGGCCGCTGCGCCGGCTGGGCGAGGCCTGGCAATGGCGACCGTTGCTCGACCTGCCGCGTGAAACTCTGCTCGCCTACGCGCGGGTGCATGGCCTGGAATGGATCGAGGATCCGAGCAACGCCGTGCCCGATCCCGACCGCAACTTCCTGCGCCTGCAACTGCTGCCGCTGCTGCGGCAGCGCTGGCCGCACCTGGCGGTTGACCAGCCGGT
>JAGHZW010000044.1:13541-14158 GCA_017745195.1 Pseudoxanthomonas sp.
GCTCGCGCGCAGCGCGGCGCTGTGCGCGCAGACCGATGCGCTGCTCGCCGAGGAAGACGCCGCGTTGCTGCGCCTGCATGCCGGCGACGATCCGCGCACGCTGCGCGTGCCGGCCCTGCTCGCGCTGCCGGCGGCGCGGCGCGCACGCGTGCTGCGCCACTGGATCCGCACGCTCGGCCTGCCGCCGTTGCCGGCACCGGGCGTGGACCAGGTCGAACGGGACCTGCTCGACGCACGCGCCGATGCCGAGGCCCGCTTCGCCTGGGCCGGCGCACGCGTGCTGCGCTGGCGCGACTTCCTCCATGCCGACCACCTGCGCGATCCGTTGCCGGCCGACTGGAGCGCGGAATGGGACGGCCGCGCGCCGCTGGCCCTCCCCGATGGCGGCGCCCTGTCGCTGCATGCCGACGAGGGCGACGCGGCCGCGGGATTCGACGCGCCCGTGCGCGTCCATGCGCGCCGGGGCGGCGAGCGCATCGTCCTGCCCGGCCGCACCCACTCCCATCGGCTCAAGCACGTGCTGCAGGAACGCGGCGTACCGCCGTGGCGCCGCGCGCACCTGCCGCTGCTGTCGACCATGGACGGGGGGCAGCTGCTCGCCGGCATCCTGCTGATGA
>JAGHZW010000044.1:14223-14783 GCA_017745195.1 Pseudoxanthomonas sp.
GACGATCCGGCCGACGTGGCCTGGTCCGACGCGTTGACCCGCTGGCTGCACGCCCGCGGCTGGCACCTGGCCTGGCAGCCGCCCGGCCCCGGCGCGCACGCCGTGCGTTGACCCTTCGCCGCCGCACCGCGCACACTTCGCGCATGCCGAAGAAAGCCACCCCCGACGCCTCCCCGGTCGCGCAGTTCGAACAGTCGCTGGACGAACTCGAACAGCTGGTCGAGAAGATGGAACAGGGCGAGATGAGCCTGGAGGATTCGCTGGCCGCGTACGAGCGCGGCGTCGGCCTCTACCGCCGCTGCCAGTCCGCGCTGGAACAGGCCGAACTGCGCGTGCGCCTGCTCACCGATCCCGACCAGCCCGACAACGCCCAGCCGTTCGCCGGTCCCGATGGCGAGTGAGGTTTTCGCGCGCTGGGCGGCGCGCACCGAAGCCACGCTGGAACGCCTGCTGCCCGACCCGTCCGTCGAACCGGCGCGCCTGCACGCGGCCATGCGCCACGCCACCCTCGGTGGCGGCAAGCGCATGCGCCCGCTGCTGCGCCACGGCCTGCGCTCGAC